>DASWWP010000019.1:0-57453 GCA_036405915.1 Pseudomonadales bacterium | reverse complement strand
TCCGCCCGCATCGGGGTGACGAGAGCCACAATACTGCCGCTGATCATGCCTGCCTCTTCATAAATGGTCTTGATGGGGCGCGCCGCTTCGTTACAGCGACGAGTCGATCGGGGATGGACGCGCCGCGTTCGCGGATGAGGGCGCCGGGCGCCGGAAAGGGCGCGATTTTAGCCGAATCGCCTGCCACTGAATACGGCGATTGCCGGTCGCCGTCGTGCTCACAGGCCGGGCCTGTGGCTGACCGGCCAGGCGCGGATCGTGGCCTTGATGAATGTCGCGAGCGGAATCGCAAAAAACACTCCCCAGACGCCCCAGAGGCCCCCGAACACGAGGATCGCCGCAATGATCGCGATCGGATGCAGGTTCACTGTTTCCGAGAAAATCAGTGGCACGAGGATGTTTGCATCGACGAGGTGGATCGCGAGATAGGCCAGCATGACCTGCACGAGCTCGGGGCTGAAACCCCACTGCAGGAAGGCGGCTATGAACAGGGGCACTAGCACCACGGTTGCGCCGACGAACGGAATGATGACGCTGATGCCGATCACGACGGCGAGCACCGGTGCCGCGTTGAGGCCGAGCAGCGCGAAGACCAGCCACGTGACGGCGCCGACGATGACGATCTGCAAGGCTTTGCCGCGGATGTAGTTGGCCAGCTGGTCGTTCATCTCGTGCCAGACCTGCGCCATGATCGGACGCTCTTCAGGCAGCCAGGCTTCGAACCAGTCGAGCAGCTTGTCGGAATCCTTCAACATGAAGAACACCAGGATCGGAACGAGCACTGCGTAAACGATCCACGTGACGACCTGCGTGACGCTGGCTACCGAATCCGACAAAAGCGACTGGCCATACGCAAGCACTTCGCTCTGCATCTCGTCCATCCATTGCTGCACCTGTTCGACGCTGAATACATCAGGATATTTCTCCGGCAACAGCAGCATCACCGACCGCAGCTGGTCAGTGATAGCAGGCAGGTCGTTGACGAGTTCACTGATGCGATTCCACGTGAACGGCAGCGCGAACAGCATGACGAGGATCGTCAATCCGAGGAAAACGAAGTACACGAGGTACACCGCGAAGGGATGCGGCACGCGGAGCCGATCCATCGAGTTGACGAGCCCCTGCAGCATGTACGCGATGACGAGGCTCCACAGCAGCGGCGCGATGACGCTGCCCATCGTCATCATGACGACGAAAAACAGGATCAGCAGCAACATGAAGATGATCGCTTCGTCTTCCGAAAAATAACGCGCGTAAAAACCGTGGAAGACCTTGATCATGGCACTGCCTGTTTGTGCAAATTCCGGGGAAATGTACAGGAAAACTGGAGCGGCTCAGGGCTTGCGCAGCCAGTAGATGAACTTGCCGCCGGCCTTTTCAGTTTGCAGCAGGGGCACCCCGCTCTGTTCACTGAAGGCCTGGAAGTCGCGCTCTGAGGCGGGATCGGTGGCGGTAACCATCAAAACCTGGCCAGTTGCCATGCGATTGAGGGCCTGTTTGGTCTTCAGCAAGGGCATCGGGCAGGTCATGCCGCTGAGATCGAGCGCGAGGTCGTTGGGAAGCATGGCGCGCATTCTAGCAAGGACGTCCTGAAAAACGGAGGCAAACGCGCCGTAAAAGCAGGGAATAATCTGTATCATTGCAGGTCTAAAATTGCAGCGGTAAACCTCCCCTCTTCCGGTAATGTCCGATGCGTAATGCCTGCTGTCGTCCAGGAAACTGTCCAGGAAATAATTCGGCAAAATCTCCAGAAACAATCTCTGGAGATTGCCCGGATTCGGGCCTGCGTTCGTCCCGCCGCCCCGGCGCGGCCTTGCGGGCGGCCGTTGGCGTCGCCGTAACGTCTTTGCTGTTGATCGGCACAGCATCCGCGCAGATCAAGTTGCCCGTCCTCGGCGACTCGCTCTCGGGCACCATCTCTACGCAACAGGAACACGACTATGGCCGCGAATTCCTGCGCAGTGCGCGGCGGCAGACACCCGCGCTGAATGATCCGCTGATCGAGGAATACGTTTCCAACCTGACCTACAAGCTCGCGGCCTCGAGTGAACTGACGGACCACCGCCTCGCATTCCTGATGATCGACAGCGACGTGCTGAATGCCTTCGCCGCGCCGGGAGGCATCATCGGCGTCAATGCCGGCCTGTTCCTGTATGCAGAGAACGAAGGCGAATTCGCGTCGGTACTGGCGCACGAACTTGCGCACATCAGCCAGCGTCACTACGCACGCAACGTCGAGGAGCAGCGCAACAACCGCCTGCCAAGCATGGCGGGGCTGCTGGCAAGCCTGATCATCGGCGCTGCGGCAGGAGGCGAGGCCGGACAGGCGGCGTTGATGACGACGCAGGCGATCGGCCTCGACAACCAGTTGCGGTTCAGCCGCAGCAATGAGGAAGAAGCCGATCGCATCGGTATCCGCAACCTGTACAACGCCGGGTTCGATCCGGAAGACATGGCCGGCATGTTCGAGCACATGCTGCGTGCGAGCAGCTTTTCGCAGCGTCCTCCCGAATTCCTGTCGACCCACCCCCTCGACGAGCGCCGCATTGCCGACAGCCGCAACCGCGCGAACAGCTATCCTGCCGTCAACTTCGCGCAGAACCCGGAATACCTGTTGATGCGCCAACGCGTACAGATGCACTACGCGACCGATTACGAAGCCGAAATCGACAAGCGCGCACGCGAGCTGCCTCAGCTCAATGGCGCCGAAGAAGATGCAGCGCGCTATGGCATTGCGATCGCGCAGTTGAAATCGGGCCAGCACGTGCTCGCATCCGAAAGCCTCGATTCGTTGCTGCGCAAGGAGCCGGCGCGCATCACGTACGTGATGCTCGACGCGGAAATTGCTATTGAAGCCCGCGATTTTGCGCGCGCAATCGACGTCCTCGAACGCAACCTGAAGATCAACCCCGGTAACCACTCGCTGACGATGACGTATGCCACGGCGCTCACGCGCGCCGGCCGCTTTGCCGACGCCGCGCAGGTGCTCGAACGGCATGCTGTGAATCGCCCCGACGACATGCAACTGTGGTACGACCTCGCCGAGGTGCAGGGCCAGGCCGGCAACATCAGCAAGGTGCACCAGGCACGCGCGGAGTACTTCATCACGGTTGGCGACTTCGCCCGCGCGCGCGAGCAATTGAACTTTGCGCAGGGCCTGGAAAAGGATGCGGTAAGCCTCGCTCGCATCCGTTCGCGGCTCGACTACATCCGCGACATCGAGAACAAGTTCTACCGATAAATTGCGGCGCCGCCCGGTTCGGACGAACATCCAGGCCCGTGCTGCAACCCGGCACGGCGCGATAGCAGGTAGATTCTTGCCAGTACTCTAGCGTGCTGCGTTGAAATCCAGCATCCGCTGCAACGGAACGAGCGCGCGGCGCCCCAGATCCGGATCCACATGGATCTCGTTGCTGCCGTGCAGCAACGAGTCATGCAGTGCTTCGAGCGTATTCATCCCCATCCAGGGGCAGTTTGCGCAGCTTCGGCAGGTGGCACCCTCGCCCGAGGTTGGCGCCATGAAAAATTCCTTGTCCGGGGCCTGCTGCTGCAGCTTGTAGAAGATGCCATGGTCGGTCGCGACGATGAACTTTTTCTCGCTGCGCTCCTTCGCTGCACGAATGATCTGCGTCGTCGAGCCGACTACGTCGGCCAGGTCGAGTACCGGCAACGGGGATTCCGGATGCGCCAGCACTGCTGCATCCGGATGCAGGTGCTTCATGTCGAGCAGCGCGCGCATCTTGAACTCTTCGTGCACGATGCACGCGCCGTCCCACAGCAGGATGTCGTCAGTGTTGTTCAGCTTGCGCTGGATGTAGCGCCCAAGATGCTTGTCGGGCGCCCAGATCACTTTCCGGCCTTCGTTGATCAGGTGCTCGACGACATCGACGGCGATTGCCGAGGTCACGACCCAGTCCGAGATCGCCTTCACGGCCACTGAGGTGTTCGCGTATACGACGACCTCGTGGTCCGGGTTCGCCGCGCAGAATTCCGCAAAGGCATCGGCGGGACAGCCGATGTCGAGCGAGCAGGTCGCTTCCAGGGTCGGCATCAGCACCGTCTTCTCGGGATTCAGTACTTTTGCGGTTTCACCCATGAAACGCACGCCAGCGACGATCAGGATGTCGGCCTTGGTACGCGTGCCGAAGCGCGCCATTTCGAGGGAGTCTGCGACGAAGCCGCCGGTTTCCTCGGCAAGGGCCTGCAGCTTTGCATCGGTGTAATAGTGGGCGACGAGTACCGCGTTCTTTTCACGCAGCAAGGTCTTGATCTGTTCGGTGAGCTCACGCTCGCGCTCGGAGTCGGTTTCGACGCGCAGCGGCACGCGATCGAGCCAGGCTTTTACGGCGGCGCGATCGGCGGCAAGTTCACTTCCAGCGGCTGGATTCTGCATATCGCTCATCATGGGGGTGCATGCGGCGCTCACAAGGAGTCCAACAAAAAGAGCGCCAATAAAAAAGGCTGCACAAGCAGCCTTTAGTGTAACAGTGCGCGCCTCGAAGAAGACCGGCACTGCCTTTGACTCTGGAAATGGTGGGTCGTGATGGATTCGAACCATCGACCAATTGGTTAAAAGCCAACTGCTCTACCGACTGAGCTAACGACCCCTTCAGGAAAGGCGCGTATGGTACTTTACCGAACGAAAATTTCAAGCATTTGCGAGGATGGATTTATCCGTATTTCGTCATTCTCCCGGGGCTGGCACGGACTCACGGAATGTCCACGCAGGCATCGCATTAATGACGTTGGCACGCTCAACAATATTGTGTCGGGTCGGGTACTCCTGCTTCGACGAAACCTTTGCGGCGGAAGCGGCAGCTGTCGCATTTGCCGCAGGCCCTGCCCTGCTCGTCGGCCTGGTAACACGACACCGTCAGTGCGTAATCGACTCCCAGCGCGTGCCCACGCCGGACGATGTCGGCCTTACTGAGGTTCATCAGTGGCGCAGCAATCTTCAGTTCGTGGCCTTCCACTCCTGCGCGCGTCGCAAGATTGGCCATGCGCTGGAATGCGGCGATGAATTCGGGCCGGCAGTCGGGATAGCCGGAATAGTCCAGCGCGTTGACGCCGATGAAAATCGCGCGCGCTTCCAGCACTTCAGCCCATGCCAGTGCACACGACAGGAACACGGTGTTGCGCGCTGGCACGTACGTGATCGGAATGCCGCTCGTCTCCTCTTCCGGCACGGAGAGGCTGGGGTCAGTCAGCGCGGAGCCACCGATGCCTGCCATGTCGAGACGGAAAATCCTGAACTCGGCCGCACCAAGATGCCGTGCGACGCGCTCGGCGGCCGCCAGTTCACTGCGATGGCGCTGGCCGTAGTCGAATGCGAGCGCATAGCAGGTGTAGCCTTCATCGCGCGCAAGCGCGAGGCAGGTCGCAGAATCCAGCCCTCCGGAAAGCAGGACGACAGCTTTCTTCGTTGACTCACTCATCGTCATCGCCCCTGTGCATCGGCCCACAGGTATTTATGCAGCTGCACCTGGAAGCGCACTGGCAGTCGATCGCGCAGGATCCATTCGGCAAGCATGGCTGGTGCGAGCGTGGCGTGGCTCGGTGAGAACAGCACGTCTTCCACGCGATCGGCCAGCTTGTATTCGACGAGCTTCGCGCGCGCCCAGTCGTAATCGCGTTCGTCGCAGATCACGAATTTCACCTGGTCGTGCGGTAACAGCAGCTGGATGTTCGAGTAAAGGTTACGCGCTTCCTCGCCGGAGCCGGGGGTTTTGAGGTCCATGACTTTCACGACGCGTGGATCGACGGCGGCAACGTCGAGTGCGCCACTGGTTTCCAGCGATACCTCGTAGCCCGCGTCACACAATGCGGTGAGCAGCGGAATGCAGGACGGTTGCGCGAGCGGTTCACCGCCCGTCACCGTGACGTACTGCGCGGAGTAGCTGGCGACGTGCTGCAGGATTTCGGACTGCTGGTACAGCACGCCGCCACTGAAGGCATAGGCCGTGTCGCAATAGCCGCAACGTAGCGGGCAGCCGGTCAGGCGCACGAACACGGTGGGCCGACCCACTGTTCGGGCTTCGCCCTGCAAGGAATGGAATATCTCGGTGATGCGGATGTGGGTGGTCATGCGTTGCGGTGGACCGGCGCGGCTGCACCGGTCCACGATTCGGTTACCGCCGGCCCAGGTAATCCTGCGCCGCACGGATTTCGGTGACATTCTCAGGATAGCGAGTGGCGATCTCGCGCCAGGTCTGCTCGGCACGTGCACGGTCGCCCATTTGCTGGTAGACGACGCCGAGCTTCAGCATCGCACCTGCGGCTTTCGGGTCCTGCGGATACTCAGTGATCAGTCGCGTGAACACGTCGCGAGCCTCCTCGTGGCGTGACACGAGGATCAGCGCTTCACCCTGCCAGTAGTAGGCATTCGTCAGCAGGCGGCCCTGCGGGAAGCGATCGATGTAGCTCTGGAACAGCGCAATGGACTGGTCGTACTGGCTTTGTTCGAGCAGCAGGTTCAACGCCGTGCGATAGAGGTCCTGCTCGCCGAGGTCGGCGCCGGGTGCTGGAGCCCCGGGTGCGGCAGGCGGTGGTGACTGGGTGATCGCCGTTTCGCTGGCAGGTTGCGGCGGCTGGTTGATGGGCGCGGCATCGGTGGGCGCCGCATTGCCGAGCGATACCGCAGGAGGCGGAGTTGTGGCTGCAGGCGCATTGGCCGGCGGAAGTGTGCTTCCAGCGGTTTGAGGCCGCAGGGCATTCGGTTCCGAGGTGGCACCAGGCGCAACGGACGTAGCGCCCGGCAAGGCACCTGTCGTCGCACCGCTACCGGCGAGTTCACTGAGGCGGCGGTCGACATCGAGGTAGCGATCGCGCTGTTCGGTCTGCACGCGGCGCAACTGGTTGGACTGCTCCTCGACCATGCCACGCAAATTCTGCACTTCCTGCTGCAGGGACTCGAGTTGCGTGTAGAGCGTCATCAACAGGTCATTGCCCTGTTCATTGCGTTGTGGCTGCGCGACCTCGGCCTGCCCCCGTCCCCGTCCCGCTTCGACGACTGGCACCTGCGCCGACGCGGCGAGCGACCACAGTCCCAGCGCGAGCGACACGGGCCAGAGCGCCTTGATCAATGCTTTGCGGTGCAACATCGTGAATCCTCCACAAAATCGTTCACACGTATTCGCCGCTTTCGCGAATACATTGACGCGCCGGCCAAAAAAAAAGCCGGGCGAACCCGGCTTTTATTTTACACAGATTGTGTGTGAGGCAGTCTTACTTCTTCAGCTCTACGCGACGGTTCTTCGAGCGAGCGGCTTCGGTGGAACCGGAATCTATCGGCATTTCTTCGCCGTAGCTGATCACTTCCATCTGGTTGGCGGAAACGCCCTGTACCTGCAGGTAACGCTCAACAGCCTGTGCACGGCGCTCGCCAAGTGCAAGGTTGTATTCGCGGGTGCCTTCCTCGGAGGCATGGCCTTCGAGACGGACGCGCATGTTCGGGTTTGCTTTCAGGTCGTTTGCATGGATCACCAGCGAATCACGTGCTTCCGCGCTCAGGTCCGACTTGTCGAACTCGAAGTAGAACGTCGTGATCGCGCGCAGACGGTTCTCCTCGGCCAGACGAGCAGCCTCGGCGGCGGCATTTGGATTGGCGGCATTGGTGTTAGCACCGGTGTTGGTAGGCGCGGCAGTTACTGGACCTTCTTCCTCGGTGGAAGAACAGGCTGCCATCGTTACCGACAACAGAGCGACCATGCCAAGTTTAAAAACGCTGTTGATCTGCATAAAAACTCCTCGTGTTTACTATGCTTGGGAAAATCCGGCGCATTTTGGCCAACTTTTACCCGAGTGACAATCGAAATTTAAACTATTTTTGAACTTTTCTGATCGCATGATGTCTTACCGCCGTCCTCAATCCAGGAACGGGGACCACGAGGGTTCACGCACGTCGCCGGAGGCCACCGGCAGCTGGAACTTCACACGCCCATCGATCGACACCGCGTTCAATACGCCCCGCCCGTTTTCCTTCGATGCATACATGATCATGCTCGCGTTCGGCGCGATGGTCGGCGACTCGTCGAGCGCGGTATTCGTCAGTGTGCGGATCGTGCCGCGCTCGAGGTTCATGATTGCGATATGGAAGTCGTCGCTGGTGTCGTAGCGATGCACGAGCACGATGTTCTGGCCATCCTCGAGCATGCGCGCCTTCGAGTTGTAGATGCCTTCGAACGTGATGCGTTCGGAGAAGTTCGTATCGAGGTCCACGCGGTAGATCTGCGGGCGGTTGTTGCCGCTTTGCTCCGAGGTGTACAGCAGCGAGCGGCCGTCGGGCGTCCAGCTCGGCTCGACCTCCGCGGCGAAATGCGTCGTGACCTTGCGCAGCTCGCGCGTGCGCAGGTCCATCACGTACACGTCGGCATTACCGTCCTTCGACAATACCATCGCCATCCGCGTGCCGTCCGGCGACCATACCGGCGAGGCATTCTGCATCGGGAAATCCGTCAGCTGGATACGCTCGCCCGTTGCGAGCGTCTGGACGAAGATGGCCGGACGACCCGACTCGAAGCTCGAATAGGAGATCTGTGTCGCATCCGGCGACCAGGTCGGCGACATGATCGGCTGCTGCGATTCGAGCAGGACCTGCGCACGCGCACCGTCTGCATCCGACATGTTCAGCTGGTAATTCGTCACCGTGTCGCTCGCGCGCTGCGACGTGATGTACAGCAGCTTCGTCGAAAACGCCCCGCGAATACCGGTGACCTGCTCATACACGACGTCGCTGATCTGATGGGCAATGTCGCGCAGTTGTCCCTGCGTACCGCTGATCACTTCGCCTACCATGCGGGCCTGGCGGTTTACGTCGAACAACTCGTACTGCACCTGCATGAGATCACTGTTCGGCGATTGCATGATGCGGCCGATCAGCAGGTATTGCGCGCCAAGAACGTTCCAGTCCCGGAAAAAAACTTCGCTTTGCTGATGCGGCTGGCCGAGGAAGTTGCGTTCTTCGAGCGGCGCGAATATGCCGCTGTTACGCAGGTCGTTGTTCACGATGTCCGTGATGCTCTCCGGCAGCGCGCCGAAGCCCGTCCATTCGAACGGGACGATCGCGATACGGACCGGATCGTCGGCCCCCTGGGTGATCCTGATCGTCAGTAGTTGCTGGGCCTGAACGAGCGAGGCCGCCATCAACAACAACATCGCGACGAAACGCTGAAAATTTCTCATCGTAGTAAATCCTCCGGGCTGAACTCCAAATTGATTGCTCTGAAATTACGTTCGAATATCGGGGTCGGCATGTCCTGCAGTTCCGAGAAGGCGCCCACGCGGTCGATCGCCTGAAGGACCGAGCGGTCGAACGTCGGATCACCGCTCGGGCGGACGATCTGCCGGTCGATGATCTCGCCGGTGGGCGTCAGCCGCAGTTGCACCGTCGCCACCATGCCGTTGCGCGCGCTCGGCGGCCGGCTCCACGCAGCCGATACCAGGTCGCGAATGATGGCCATGTACTGCGCCACCATCTGGTTTTCGGCGCTCATCTGCTGCGCCGCGGCTTCAGCGGCCGCGCGCGCGGACGCTTCCGCCGCTTCGCGCTGGGCCGTTTCCTGGCGCTGGCGTTCGGCTTCGGCCTGCCTCTGCCGCTCCGCTTCGGCCTGCTGCTGGCGTTCGCGCTCGGCCTGCTGTTGCCGCTCGGCTTCGGCCTGTTGCTGGCGTTGCGCTTCGGCCTGGCGCTGGCGCTCGGCCTCGGCCTGTTGCTGTCTTTGCGCTTCCGCCTGGCGCTGTTGTTCCGCCGCGGCCTGCTGCTGCCGTTCCCGCTCCTGCTGGCGCTGGCGCTCGCGCGCGGCTTCTTCGTTGCGACGCTGCGTATTGGCCTGCTCTATGCGGCGCAAGCGCTGCGGACTTTGCGTGACGGCAGAGGCGACGACAAACGATGCCGGCTCGATGCTGACCTGGTCTGCCGGATCAAAATCCTTCGGCAGGAATATCCACATCAGGATGCCGTGCAACAGCAACGCCACCACGACTCCGGGCGGGTAACCGTCGTATTTCAGCAGCCAGGTGATCCACATACGGGGAATCCTCAGGGCTCCAGTCCGGGCGGCTGCGTGATCAGACGCGGCTCGCTGGCGCCCGCCTCCTGCAGCGTCGACAGCAGCCTGACAACCACGCCGTACTCGATCGACGCGTCGGCATTCACGTAGACAGGCACTGCCGGGTTCGAGTCCATGATCTTCGCGACGGTGTCGCCGATTTCCTCGACGGGAACGGGCGTCGGATTGTCCACGGCAGTTTCACCGAGGTTGTAGAAGTACATGCCTTCCGCGTCGATCGTGATCTCGAGCGTGACTTCAGGCTCCTCGATGACCTCGGACTCGGCCTGCGGCAGTTCGACCTTGATCCCTTGCGTGATCATAGGCGTCGTGACCATGAACACGATGAGCAGCACGAGCATCACGTCGATCAGCGGCACGACGTTGATTTCCGACATCGGCTTGCGGCGCTGCCGCGTCTGCATTTCCATCAGTTGGCCTCCGGCGCGCGTTTGCTGTGCGCCTGGCGGTGCAGGATGCTGGAGAACTCATCCTGGAAAGTATGGTAGCTATGGATGATCGAGTCGACCTGCGACGAATAACGGTTGTACGCGAGTACCGCCGGGATGGCGGCGAACAGGCCCATCGCGGTGGCGACCAGCGCCTCGGCGATACCGGGCGCGACGACCGCGAGGCTCGGCTGCGCGACGCTGGCGATGTTCAGGAAGGAATCCATGATGCCCCACACGGTGCCGAACAGACCCACATAAGGCGATACGGACGCAACGGTTGCGAGCAGCGCAAGATGCTTCTCGAGCACTTTCTCTTCGCGCGACATCGCCACGCGCATGGCGCGCTGTGCGCCTTCCATGACGGCATCCGAGTCGATGCCCGGTTGCTGGCGCAGCCGCGTGAATTCCTTGAATCCGGACCGGAACAGGTTCTCCATGCCGATCATCGCCGTGTTGCCCTTCTGCTTCGTGGAGCCTTCGCGGAACAGCTGGCTCAGGTCGATGCCGGACCAGAAGCGGCGCTCGAAGCCGGTCAGTTCGCGCAGCGCATCGCTGATCACGAGCCACTTCTGCACGATGATGACCCACGAAAATATCGACAACATCAGCAGGGACAGCATCACGAGCTTCACGGGGATCGTGGCCCCCATGACCAGGCCCCAGATCGTCAATTCACTATTCATCTATTCCTCGATTCCTTTGTTACGCGTTCAGTTGTTTGTTTTCGTCGTGCGGGTTGGTGTCGTACTAAATTCGTGTCATACCCGGTCAGTTGTCGAACAGGTCTTTCGCAGCCGCCGGCTTCAGGCCGAAATGACGATACGCGTATTGCGTAACGATACGGCCGCGCGGCGTGCGCTGGATGAACCCCTGCTGAATCAGGTAAGGCTCCAGCACGTCCTCGACGGTGCCGCGCTCCTCGCTGATCGCGGCGGCGATGCTTTCGGCGCCGACCGGGCCGCCGTCGAACTTCTCGATGATCGTCATCAGCAGGCGCCGGTCCATGTGATCGAAGCCGTGCTTGTCGACGCTCAGCATGTCGAGCGCTTCGCCCGCGATCACCTCGTCGATGATCCCCCTGCCTTTTACCTCGCTGTAATCGCGCACGCGCCGCAACAGGCGGTTAGCGATGCGCGGCGTACCGCGGGCACGGCGCGCAATCTCGCGCGCACCACCGGCATCGCAGTTGGCCTTCAAAATGGTAGCGGAGCGCGCCACGATCTGCGTCAGCTGTTCGACCGTATAAAACTCCAGTCGTTGCACTATTCCGAAACGATCCCGTAACGGCGAGGTCAGCAGACCCGCGCGCGTCGTCGCGCCGACGAGCGTGAATGGCGGCAGGTCGAGCTTCAACGAGCGCGCGGCGGGCCCCTCGCCGATCATGATGTCGAGCTGGAAGTCTTCCATCGCCGGATACAGGATCTCCTCGATGGCTGGACTCAGGCGGTGGATCTCGTCGATGAACAGCACGTCACCGGCCTCGAGATTCGTCAGCATCGCCGCGAGGTCGCCGGCCTTCTCGAGTACGGGACCCGACGTCGTCTTCAGCGACACTCCCATTTCGTTTGCGATGATGTTCGACAGCGTGGTCTTGCCGAGGCCCGGCGGACCGAAGATCAAGGTGTGATCGAGCGACTCCTTACGCTTGCGCGCGGCGCTGATGAATATCTCCATCTGTGCCTTCACGGCATCCTGGCCTATGTAGTCGGCCAGGCGCGCAGGACGGATCGCGCGGTCCTGACTGTCGTCGCCGCCGCTCGCCGTTGCCGTGATGATGCGTTCTTCTTCGCGCATGGTCCTGTTCGTTCGTTATCGCAACCTGTTATGCCAACGCATCCGTTCCCGCGACGCTCAGCCTGCCGTGACGCGCGCGAGGCCTTTCAACGCCAGGCGGATCAGAGCCTCTGTACCCTGCTCCTGCCCCGATGCTTCCAGCTGGCTCGCCGCATGCACGACTGCGCGGCTGGCTTCCTGCGGTTTGTAGCCGAGCGAAATGAGCGCCTGCTCCGCTTCCTGGAAACTGTCCTGCTGTGCTGGCTTCACGATCGGCTGCGGCGCGGCACCGTGGTCCTGCTCCCAGTGCGCCAGCTTGTCGCGCAGCTCGATGATCAGGCGCTCGGCGGTCTTGCGGCCGACGCCCGGCAGCTTCGTCAACGCGCTGACGTCGTCGCGGGCAACGGCCGCGGCGAGCCGCGTGCTGTCGATACCGGACATCAGACCGAGCGCCAGTTTCGGACCCACGCCATTCACCTTCAGCAACAGGCGGAACAGGCTGCGATCACGCAGGTCGAGGAAGCCATAAAGATGCTGGGCGTCTTCGCGCACGACGAAGTGGGTGTGAAGGACGAGCGCCTGACCGGGGTCGGGCAATTGATAGAGCGTGCTTGCCGGCACTTCGACTTCGTAGCCAACGCCCTGCACGTCCAGCAGCACCTCCGCTTCGCCCTTGCTCAGCAGGATGCCTTGCAAACGTCCGATCATCAGTCTTGGTCCATCTGTGAAGGAGCCCTTTTGGGGCAGTTACAGGCCAAGCAGGCGTCCGCGCCGACTGGAGCGCACCCCGGCCATTCGGATCAGGCTGTGCTGGGTGTGAGCATGACACAGTGCCACAGAAAGTGCATCCGCGGCGTCTTCACCCGGAGTCTCAGAAAGCTGCAGCAAGGCCTTGATCATATGCTGCATCTGAACCTTCTCGGCACTGCCCGTTCCGACCACGGCGAGCTTCACCTTGCGGGTCGCATAGGCATGAATGTCGAGCTTGCGGGAACTGCAGGCGACCATCGCGGCACCACGCGCCTGGCCCAGTTTCAGTGCCGAGCCGGCGCTCTTGCCGACGAACACTTCCTCGATGGCTGCAACCTGCGGCTGGTACTCGTCGATGATCTCGGTAAGCGTCGTGAAGATGGTCTGCAGGCGCTGCGGAAATTCGAGGTGTTCGATCCGGATGACGCCACACGCGAGGTACTCCAGGCGGTTGCCGAGCGCGGACACGAGGCCATAGCCACATTTGCGCGAACCGGGGTCGATGCCAAGAATGATGGCCAACGTAATCTCCGCATCTCGTTCGTCGCCGTTTGCGCGCGACAGCCCTCCCGGGCCGCCGCACACGAATGACGATAGCCTATTCGGCCGGTTTCGTTACCGCTTCTTCGCGCAGGCGGATATTCAACTCGCGCAACTGCTTCGCCGGCACGGTACCCGGTGCATCGGTAAGCAGGCACGCAGCCGACTGCGTTTTCGGGAACGCGATCACGTCGCGGATCGACTGCGCGCCGGTCATCATCATGATCAGGCGATCGAGGCCGAAGGCCAGGCCACCGTGCGGCGGCGCGCCATACTTCAGCGCATTCAGCAGGTGGCCGAACTTTTCCTCGGCCTCTTCCGGGCCTATGCCGAGCAGGCCAAACACGGTCTGCTGCATGTCCTGGCGATTGATACGGATCGAACCGCCGCCAAGCTCGGTGCCGTTCAGCACGAGGTCATAAGCGCGCGAGAGTGCCGCGAGCGGATTCGCTTTCAACTCTTCCGGTGAACACGACGGCGCCGTAAACGGATGGTGCACGGACGTCACGTTGCCTTCCTTGTCCTCCTCGAACATCGGGAAGTCGACGACCCAGAGCGGAGCCCACTGGCAGGTCAGCATCTTCAGGTCGAGGCCGACGCGCACGCGCAGCGCGCCGATCGCTTCGTTGACGACCTTCGCCTTGTCGGCTCCGAAGAAAATGATGTCGCCCGTCTGCGCGCCGACGCGCTCGAGCACGGCCTTCACGACCGGCTCCGGCATGAACTTGATGATCGGCGACTGCAGGCCGTCGAGGCCGGCGTTGAGGTCGTTCACCTTGATCCACGCCAGGCCCTTCGCACCGTACTGCGCGACGAAGTCCGTGTACGAATCGACCTGCTTGCGCGACAGCTTCTCGCCGCCGCCCGGCACTTTCAGCGCAACGACGCGGCTCTTCGGATCGTTCGCCGGTGCGTTGAACACCTTGAACTCGACGCTCTTCATCAGGTCGGCGATGTCGACGAATTCCATCGGAATACGCAGGTCGGGACGGTCGATGCCGAAACGGCGCATCGCCTCGAGGTACGGCATGCGCGGTACGGCAGGCAGGTCCACGTCGATGTGCTTCCTGAATACCTCGCGGATCATCGCTTCCATCAACTGCATGATGCCCTCTTCATCCAGGAAGGAGGTTTCGATGTCGATCTGCGTGAATTCGGGCTGGCGGTCGGCGCGCAGGTCTTCGTCGCGGAAGCACTTGGCGATCTGGTAGTAACGGTCCATGCCGGCAACCATCAGCAGCTGCTTGTACAGCTGGGGCGACTGCGGCAGCGCGAAGAATTTGCCCGGATGCGTGCGGCTAGGCACGAGGTAGTCGCGCGCGCCTTCTGGCGTGGCGCGGCCGAGAATCGGCGTTTCGACGTCGAGGAAGCCATTGGCGTCGAGGAAGTTGCGCACGGTATTCGTCACCTGCGAACGCAGGATCAGTCGGTTCATCATTTCCGGACGACGCAGGTCGACGAAGCGGTTGCGCAGGCGCACGTCCTCGCCGACCGATGCATGCTCGTCGAGCTGGAACGGTGGCGTTTCGGCCACGTTCAGGATTTCGAGGTCCTTGCACAGCAGCTCGATCTTGCCCGACGCCATGTCGGCATTCTCGGTGCCGCCTGGACGTGCGCGTACGAGACCGGTGATTTTTAGCACGTACTCGCTGCGCACCTGTTCTGCACGCGCGAAGCTTTCGGCCGTGTCGGGATCGACGACGATCTGCGTGATGCCCTCGCGGTCGCGCAGGTCGAGGAAGATCACGCCGCCGTGATCGCGCCGGCGGTGCACCCAGCCGCAGAGCACGACGGTCTGGCCGATGTGGGCGGTGTTCAGTGCACCGCAGTAATGAGTACGCATAGTGTGTCCTGCTTCGCTGTTTGCTGGTGGCCTTGCCTGGTGGCTATCGCCGTATACCTCTGTCGAGGCCTTATGACGCGCGCTGCAATTTGCGGCGTTTCGTCACTCTTTTGGTGCGGGCTTTGGTGCGGACGTCGGTGCGGATGCTGGCGCAGACTTGCTCGCCGCGTCGCCATTCCCGCTCGCCGACCTGGTATCCGCCGCCGCGCTTTTGTTTGCAGCGGCGCCGTCCTTGCCGGTGCCGGCGTTGCTGCCTGCCGCTGCAGCATCCGCGCTTTTTGCCGCGTCGCCGCCTGAAGCCTCGGCATCGCCGGCACCGTTTTTCTTCTTGCCGGTCTTGAAGTCCGTCTCGTACCAGCCCGAACCTTTCAGGCGAAAGCTGCTGGCAGATACGAGTTTGACCAGCGCATCCTTGCCGCACTCGGGACATTGCACGAGTGGCGGATCGCTGATTTTCTGCAGTTTTTCCAGTTCCGCACCGCACGAGGTGCAGCGGTATTCATAGATGGGCATGCCGTGACTACCTTAAACGTCGTTCAAATCATCGTCATCGCGGTGCTGCAAAAAGCGGCGCATTGTATCGCAAATCCAATTTCACGGGCATCACCTTGTGCACTCTCGGAGGGCGAACTCATGCACTCGCGCAGCAGTGAATGCGCACATGCTCGGAACAGAAATAACTCGGCATAACAGGTCTCAAACGCGATTTCGTGAGGCGCTTCGAGAGGCCGAAAATGTTTTAACAAAGTTGTTGCCGGGCGTTTTCTATTCCGTTATAAATACGCCCACTAATCAGAGCGGCGACTACAGGGCAGTAACGATTTAACCTGTAAACTCTGGGTAAAAGTGCAAAACGTTCTTCGTATTTCTCCCTGCTACCAAACGCGACTTCAGTGCGACACGCGAGAGGAGATCAAGAGAGAAGCGAAGCAAGATCCACGGCAGGACAAGCGCTTTTACGATGCAAGCGGTATGTACCAAATACACCCGGCTGCAAACGGAGTAAGACTTGACTTGATTTAGTTGCCCGGAAGATCCCGGGCTTTCATCAACACTCAAACAACAAAGAGAACCACGTATGGCAGGCAAAAAATCGAAACAGGCAGCAGCAAAGAAAGGCGCGATCAAGGAGAAGTACACGAAAACCGCAATCCTGAACACGCTGTCCACCGATAGCGGTCTCAGCAAGAAACAGGTCAACAGCGTACTCGACGGCCTGACTGACCTCGTCGAAAGACACCTGAAGAAAAACGGCGCTGGCGAATTCACCCTGCCCGGCCTGCTGAAGATCAAAGCCGTACATCGTCCGGCCCGCCCTGCCCGCAAAGGCGTTCCTAACCCGTTCAAGCCTGGCGAACTGATGGACATTCCGAAGAAACCGGCTTCCGTCCGCGTCAAAGTGCTTCCGCTGAAAAAACTGAAGTCCTTCGCGGCACTGTAATAAGCTGCGGCCGGAACGCTCCTCGTGCGTTCCGACTCATAGCTTGTCCTGGAAAAGCAGCCTTAGGGCTGCTTTTTCTTTTTGGGTCTTTCCACTTTTATATGGCTGCAATTCCGGGACTGCCTCTTTAATATTCGCTGCCTGATCAATCCTGCCCTACGGAAACCCGATGCGCACTTCCCAGTACCTGCTCGCCACGACACGTGAAACTCCTGCCGATGCCGTCGTCGTCAGCCATCAGCTGATGCTGAAGGCCGGCCTGATCCGCAAGCTTGCCGCCGGCATGTACACCTGGCTCCCGCTCGGCCTGCGCGTGCTGCACAAGGTGACGAACATCGTGCGCGAGGAAATGGACAAGTCCGGTGCACTGGAAGTATCGATGCCGGTCGTGCAGCCCGCCGAGCTCTGGCACGAGTCTGGCCGCTGGGACGTCATGGGCGACGAGCTGCAGCGCTTCAAGGATCGCCATGACCGCGACTTCTGCCTGGGGCCGACGCACGAAGAAGTGATCACCGACCTGTTCCGCAACGAGGTAACCAGCTACCGCCAGCTGCCGATCAACCTTTACCAGATCCAGACGAAGTTCCGCGACGAGCGCCGTCCGCGCTTCGGCGTGATGCGCGCACGCGAGTTCACGATGAAGGACGCGTACTCCTTCCACATGGACAAGGCCTCGCTGCAGAAAACCTATGACCTGATGTACGCGACGTACCAGAACATCTTCAATCGCCTCGGCTTCGAGTTCCGTGCCGTCGTCGCCGACTCCGGTAACATCGGCGGCAGCGCGTCGCACGAGTTCCACGTGCTCGCCGATTCCGGCGAAGACCAGATCGTGTTCAGCGACGCGAGCAGCTATGCCGCGAACATGGAAATGGCTACCGCACTGGCGCCTGCGGAAGCCGCGCCGGCTCCGACGAAGGCCCTGGCTGAAGTCGCAACGCCCGACGTCAAGACGATCGAGGACGTCGCCGCGTTCCTGAAATTGCCCGTCACGCAGACGCTGAAGACACTGATCGTACTCGGCGAAAAAACCGACGACGCGAAGGACGACAGCCAGCCGCTCGTCGCGCTCGTGCTACGCGGCGACCACCAGTTGAACGAGATCAAGGCCGCGAAGCTTGCAGGCGTGCATTCGCCGCTAACCTTTGCATCAGATGCGCAGATCCAGTCCACGCTCGGCTGCCTGCCCGGTTCGATCGGTCCCGTCGGCCTGGAGATTCCCGTACTCGTCGACCGCGCGGCGGCCCAGCTCGCCGACTTCGTGTGCGGCGCAAACAAGGACGGCTTCCACCTGACCGGCGCGAACTGGACGCGAGACTGCAAGCCGACGCGTGTCGAAGACCTGCGCAACGTCGTCGAGGGCGACGCGAGCCCCGATGGGAACGGCAGGCTGCAGATCCGTCGCGGCATCGAGGTCGGCCACATCTTCCAGCTCGGCACGAAGTACAGCAAGGCGATGAACGTGCTGGTGCTCGACGAAAACGGCCGCACGCAAACACCGGAAATGGGTTGCTACGGCATCGGCGTCACGCGCATCGTCGCCGCGTGCATCGAGCAGTGCCACGACGAAAAGGGCATCCTGTGGCCGGACAACATCGCGCCGTTCCACGTCGCGCTGATTCCGCTGAATGCGCACAAGACTCCGCGCGTAGCCGAAGTGTGCGAGCAACTCTATAAAGAGCTGGCTGCGGCCGGCATCGAGGTTCTGCTCGACGACCGCGACAAGAAGACGAGCCCCGGCGTGAAATTCGCCGACATGGAACTGATCGGCATTCCGCATCGCCTCGTCGTATCGGATCGTGGCCTCGAAAACGACACGGTCGAATACAAGGCTCGCAAGGACGCCGAGCCGCAGATGCTGCCACTCGCACAGGCAGTCGAACGCCTGCGCGGCCTGGTCAAGAACGCCAGATGAGCCAGCCTTACATCCTGGTGCTTTATTACAGCCGCCACGGTGCCGTAGCGGCGATGGCGCAGCAGATCGCACGCGGCGTGAGCCAGGTCGATGGGATCGATGCACGCCTGCGCACGGTGCCTGCCGTGTCGCCGGTGAACGCGGCAACGGCGCCCGCTATTCCGGAGTCCGGCGCACCGTACTGCAGCGAAGACGACTTCGCCGGCTGCAGCGGGCTCGCCCTCGGCAGTCCGACGCGTTTCGGCAACATGGCCGCACCGATGAAATACTTCCTCGACGGCACTGCCGCGCAGTGGCTGAGCGGCACGATGATCGACAAACCCGCCGGCGTGTTCACGTCGACAACGACGCTGCACGGCGGCCAGGAAAGCACATTGCTCAGCATGCTGCTGCCATTGCTGCACCACGGCATGGTGTTCTGTGGACTGCCGTTCAGCGAAAGCGCACTGCACCAGACGCAATCCGGCGGCACGCCGTACGGCCCGACCCACGTTGCCGGCCCGCACCATCGTCCGCTCACGGAACACGAAAGCCAGCTCTGCCGCGCGCTAGGCAAACGCCTTGCGACACTCGCGTTGCGCCTCGCCCGCTGATGCCGGTATCACGAGCCTTGCACTACGTCCTGCTGGGTTGCGCGCTCGTCCTGCTGCTCGTGTTCAGTGCGCCGCTGTTATTTGCGGAAAACGCGAGCGTCGGATTGTGGCTCATGCAGTGCATCCCGCTGCTGTTGACGCTACCGGGCCTGTGGCAGCGCAGGCCGCGCGCGCTGCAATGGCTTGGCTTCCTCGTATTGTTCTATTTCCTGAACGGCGTACTGCAGGCGGCCAGCGCCGTGCCGCTGCACCGCTGGCTCGGGGCGCTGACCGTGCTGCTTTGTGTGGTGCTGTTTGCAGCTGTTATAGTCGCTTTCCGTGGCAGCAGACGCCCGCGGCAGACCCAACGCACGGAGTAATCCCATGGCAGGCACCCCGAATCCCCTGGTCCGTTTCAGTTCCGGCGTGCTGCGCGTTTACCGCCTCTTCCGATCGGTCATCCTGAACCTCGTCTTCCTGTTCCTGCTGCTTGTCGTGTTCGCGTCGCTGTCAGGCCCTCCTCCGCTCGTCATCGAAAACGATTCGGCACTGCTGCTGGAACCGGATGGGGTGATCGTCGAGCAGCTCTCCTATACGAACCCGCTCGACAGCTTCGTCAATGAAGCTGCCGGCGCGACAGTGATAGGGGAAGTACTGCTGCAGGACGTGATCGATGTCATCGCCATCGCACGTGACGATGCGCGCATCACGTCGCTGATCCTCAACACGGACAAGCTCGCCGGGGGTGGTTTCAGCCATCTGCAGGACATAGGCGCCGCGCTGCGTTCGTTCCGCGAGTCCGGCAAGAAGGTGTATGCCGTCGGCAGCAACTACACGCAGGCGCAGTACTACCTCGCCGCGCAGGCCGATGAAGTGATCCTGAATTCCTTCGGCGCCGTCGGCATCGAGGGCTTCAGCGCGTGGCAGAACTATTTCAGCGAGCTGATCACGAAACTCGGCATCAACGTGCACATCTTCCGCGTCGGTGAATACAAGTCAGCGGTGGAACCCTTCGAACGCATGGACATGTCGCCCGAAGCCGAGGAGAACTACACACGCCTGCTCGGCGACCTCTGGCGCCTGTATGTCGACGACGTGACGGCGGCGCGCAACCTCGCGGACGGGCAATTGCAGGACATCGTCGATCACCAGGACGAACATCTCCTGGACTTCGACGGCGATGCCGGGCAAATGGCGCTGCAGCGCAACCTCGTCGACCGCGTCGAAAGCCAGGCCGCCACGCGCACCTACCTGGTCGACCTGCTCGGCCACGGCACCGAACTGCGCACGGTCGACTACCGCCCCTACCTGCGCAGCCAGCGTGGCCCCGCACCGGGACCCGCGAGCGGGCTGCCCGTAACGGACAAGGTCGGCATCATCGTCGCCGCCGGCAACATCATCGACGGCGAAGCGCCGCGCGGTTTGATCGGCGGCGAATCGCTGTCGCAACTGATCCGACAGGCGCGCGACGACGAAACGATCAAGGCGCTCGTGCTGCGCATCGACAGTGGCGGCGGCAGCGCATTCGCGTCCGAAATGATTCGTACGGAACTCGAAGCCTTCAAGGGTGACGGGCGTCCCGTCGTCGTCTCGATGGGCAGCGTGGCGGCCTCGGGCGGTTACTGGATCGCGACGCCGGCCGACCAGATCTGGGCAAGCCCTTCCACCGTCACGGGTTCGATAGGCATCTTTGGCATCTACCCGACCTTCGAGAACAGCTTCGCCAAGCTGGGCATCGGCACTGACGGCGTCGGTACGACCGAACTCGCCGGATACATGACGATCGGCCGGCCGCTGACGCCGCTCGCCGAACGCTCGCTGCAACTGACCGTGGAAAACGGCTATGAACGTTTCCTCGACCTCGTCAGCGCATCGCGCAACATGACGGTCGAAGCCGTCGATGCCGTAGCGCAGGGACGTGTGTGGTCCGGCGAGGCGGCACTCGAGCTTGGGCTCATCGACCAGCTCGGCTCGCTCGACGAAGCTGTTGCGGCCGCGGCCGAACTTGCTGGCATCGACAGCTACGACCGGCTCGTCATCGAGCAGGCGATGACGCCGGCGCAGCTGTTCCTGCAGCAGCTTGCCGACAACACGCTGCTCGGTCCGCCGCTGCTATCGCTAGCCGTGAGCCTGCATGACGCCGCGCCGATCGAACGCCTGCTCGCCGGGCTGCAGCGCGAGTTGCGCGACCTGCTGCACCTTAACGATCCGAACGCGCTGTACCTGAAATGCCTCGAATGCGCAGCGCCGCTGCGCTGAGCCCGCATCGCTGCGCGACTCGCTGGGTTCACTGCAGTAAGTGCCTCGCCGTGCGAATTACCAGCCCATGCAGGCCTTGATGAAGGGCAGCGTCAGCTTGCGCTGCTCCGCGAGCGACTGGCGGTCGAGCACGTCGAGCACGTCGAGCAGTGCCTGCATGCCCCGCGCACTGTGCTGCAGGATGTATTGCGCGGCTTCGTCACGCAGTTCGAGTCCGCGCTGAGCAGCGTGCCGCCGCAACACTTCAGCCTTGCCCGCATCGTCCGGTTCCTTCACTTCGAAGGCGACGCACAACTGCAGCCGGGAACGCAGGTCAGCCAGTTGCAGCGGCAATTGCGCCGCGGGCCGGTCTGCGGCAAAGACCAGGCGCCCGCTGCCGCCCTGCACCGCGTTGAACAGCGCGAACAGGCCCTGCTCCCATTCGCTGTCGCCGGCGATCACGTGCAGGTCGTCGACCACCAGAAGTGGAAATGCGTCGAGTCCGTCGAGCGTCGATGCGCCGTGCCCGCGCAACTGCGTCAAAGGCAGGTACACCGCCTGCTCTTCCTGGTGACACAGGGCCTGAAGCAGGTGGGTCTTGCCGCTGCCGGCAGCGCCGTGCAGGTAAGCCAGTCGTTCCGGCGACATGGCGAACCCTCGCAGGAAATGCAGCAGCGCTGCGTTTGCTTCGGTACAGACGAAATTGTCGAACATCACTTCCGTACGCAGCGTGAACGCGAACGGAAACTGGAAGGCGCCGTCGCGGCTCAAGGTTGCGGCGACCAGCGATAGTACAGCTGCACCTGTGCGCCATTGCGCGTCACGTCGCCGAGCGAGGTCAGTCGGCGATCGAGCGCGATGCTTTCGACGAGCTGCCGCGACTGACCCCCGGTGTCGAGCTGGAGTTCGAGCGTGGCGCCCTGCGCGCCGAGCACCTGCACGCCGCTGACAACCGCGAGGCCATTGAGGTAGCCGAGCAGTCCGGCATAGTCGCTCGCGCTGCCGACGCCTTCGACTTTCAGCCGTACGTCCTCTTCGCTGCCATTGCCGGCGCCGGACAGCAGGATGGCGTAATAGCTCGCGAGCGATTCTGCCACGAGGTCGACACTTCCCTCGATGAAGGGCTGGAGCGGACTTTCGAGGGCTTCGAACTCCAGCACGCGGTCGCGAAAGACATATACAGCCTTGCCGATCACGTCGCCGCTCAACGAACGAAACACGCGTAGCGCGAGAATGCTCTCGCTCTGGTAGCGGCTCGACGCGATGCGCAGCGCATTGACGTCGAGGTTCCACAGCTGTTCGAGTGGCAACGCGCGAAGGTCGGCAAAATCCTGCAGCGGGTGCAGCACCGGCACGCCGCGGGCCGCGGCGGCGGCCTCGACCGCGGCCACCAGGTCACCGCCCTGCTCCGGCAATGCCGTGGCCTGGTAACGTTCACCGAGCTCGTCCTGCACGGCGACCCACAACAGGGTATCGGGACGATTCGGCGGCCACACGGCAACGCCGGCCTCGTTCAACAGTTGCTGCACGCCGGCCTGGAAGAAGGTCACGTGCAGCTTGATTTGGGCAGCCTCGCCGGGCTGTGCAAACGGATCGTCGGGGGACACGGAATTGTAGGCCCAGGCTTCGACGTAGGATTGCGGTGAGCTCAGCGCCCGCGCGATGACCGGATTCGAATTCGTATCGTCGCGGCCCGTGAGCTTCAGCAGTACCGCGCGCATCGCGGTGCCAAAAGCCTGCTGGAGTTCGCGCTGGTCGTCACGCGAACTCACGGTGACATCGGACTCGTAAAGCCCAGTGACCTCGGCTGCGAGCAAAGGCCGCGCTTGAATCGTCACGAATAGCGCAAACATCAGCATCAGGGTAAATGCCGAGTGCCGCACAGCAAGCGCGCAACCAAGTGTGCAAAAATGACGAACTTTCATGGCGCCGATGATAACTGATCGGCCGTCGGGCTTGCACGCATGGACTGGCCCCGCCAAGATTGCCTTAATGTGGAATTAACAGCTCGCCATTCCGGCTTCTCGCTCGAGGCCAAGTGTGCAAGAGTCTGATCCGCGTGTGTAAGAGTCCCGACTCGCGCGCTCGTGTGACGCTCGTGTGACGCTCGTGTGAGTAGCCCGACAAACGAACGAAATCCAGCGATGCCCCGTACGACCCTTCACAAGATCAGCCTCATGCTCGGCAAACTGGCCGGCTTCGCGTTCGCCTGCACGCTGTTGTTGCAGCCTGCGCATGCCGCGCCTCCCCGCACGTTCTCGGCAACCTACAACGCGAGCTATGAGGGGATCAGCGCCGGCGCGCAGCGCAGCCTGACGTTCGACGAGGACACGAACCAGTACACGCTCGCTTCCACCGTGGAACTCACGCTGTTCGGCAGCAGCCTCACGCGCATCGACGAACGCAGCGACTTCCTGTGGGTGGAGGAACAGCCGCTGCCGCAGCACTATGAATTCGTTCAAACCGGTTTCGGTGCGCGCAAGCGCACGATCGATTTTGACCATGCGAAAGGGATCGCGAAGTTCACGATCAACGACGACCGCGGCGAACTGATGCTCGACGGCCCTGCCTTCGACGAACTCAGCGGCTATCTCGTCGCGAAGGAACAGCTGACGCAGGGGAAGGCCGAAGCGCGCTTCGATGTCGTCGATCGCGGGGAGATCCGCGAGCATCACTACAGGATCGTCAATCGCGTGATGCTCCAAACGCCGCTCGGGCGGATCAAGGCCGTGCACCTGGAGCGCATTCGCGGCGAAGACAGCGCGCGCAAGACCGAAATCTGGCTCGCGCCCGACCACGATTACCTGCTGCTGAAACTCGTGCAGACGGAACCCGACGGCGACACGATCGAACTCGCGATCCGTTCCGCCACGCTCGGTGAACACGAACTGAGCGCTGCTACGCTCGAAGCCGCATCGAACCGCGCGCAGTTCAGCCCTGACGCGGCGCCCGTTCCCTGATCCCGTGCGCCTGCATCATCGCGCGCAGTGAAGCTGCGTCGAGTTGCAGGCGTTCAGCCGCGAAATCGAGCATCCCCCCGCTGTCGTCCAGCGCAACTTCGATCAACTGCCTCTCGAAGGAATCGAGGTATTGCTGCAGCCGCGCTTCGTTCAATGGCGGCATCGCGCCACTCCCGGGCGCAACGACGGGAAGCGGCTGTGCCTGCACGAGCGTGAGGCCACCGGCCGACACGGGTTCTTCCGGCTCTTCCTGCGCGGCGGCGTCGTCAGTGACCGGGTACTGGTATTCCGGCGGCAGGTCGCTGATGCCGAGCACCGCGTTCGGGTGCATGATGCCGAGCCGTTCGACGAGGTTTGCGAGTTCGCGCACGTTGCCCGGCCAGCTGTGCTTCTGCAGCGACTGCAGGGCCTGCGAGTTAAAGCGCACGGAGGTCTGCTCGCGGTTCTCGAGGCTCGATATCAGTTCCTTGACGAGGTCCGGAATGTCCTCGAGCCGCTGCCGCAGCGGCGGCAGTTCGATCGGCACGATGCTGAGGCGGTAATACAAATCCTCGCGGAAGCGTCCTTCGCGCATCCGCGCTTCGAGGTTCTGCCGCGTGCCGGCGACGACGCGCACGTCGGCTGTCAGCACCTCGCTGCCGCCCACACGCTGGAACTGCCGGTCTTCGAGAAAGCGCAGCAGCGTAGCCTGGATGCTCGATGGCAGCTCGCCGATCTCGTCGAGGAACAGCGTGCCGCCGTCGGCACGCTCGATGAAACCTGGCCGCGCCTCGCCACCCTTCTCTTGCCCGAACAGTTCGGCGCCGTACATGTCGGACGCGATCGTCGCGCAGTTGACCGCAATGAAAGGCCTGCCGCTGCGTCCCGAGTGGTAATGAAGGTTGCGCGCGACGATTTCCTTGCCAGTACCGGATTCACCGCGCACGAGTACGGAGGTCGGGCGCTTCGCGACCTGCTGCAGCAGCTGGCGCACGCGCGTGATCGGTGGACTCTGGCCGCTGAGGCTGCGGAACAACACGCTGCCGGTCGTTGGCGAAGCCAGCACGCTCTGGGGCTGGTTTTCCGCGCGGCCGGTCAGCCGCCGCGCCTGGTTGAGTACGCTGAGCAGGCGCTGGTTGTTCAGCGCACCCTCGCCTGGGGTCAGCAGCCTCGCGCGCAACGAGTCGGGCAGCGTCGCAAGCTGGGCCTGCGGCAAGGACTCGTCGATTTCGGAATCGGAGCCGCCGAGCAATAACAGTGGCAGATGCGGCACGGCCGTGTGCACGCTGGCGAGGAGTTCGGGCAGCGGTTGTTTCCTGATCTGCCCGAAGGCGATGGCAAGCAAAGGACTCTGCGGGCCGCTGCCGAGCATGCGCAGCGATTCCGCCCACGACTCGCTCGTGGCCATCACTGGCGTTTCGCCGACGAAGCGCAGCAGGATCGACAGGCTGTGCGACGACAGGCGGTCGTCGTCGATGACGAAGACCCACAGCTCGCTATTGGTCTCAACCGCCATGCGGAGCTCCCTCGTGACGGACGACAGGCGCCGCGATCCGTGCCGGCCATGCATGACGTTTCAGCTTGCGGCTCAGCGCGAGGTCTTCCCCGCTCATGACGGCGCCGAAGCCGCCGACTTTTTCGAACCACGCACGCTCGACGAAGATCGCCTGCGAGCCGCGCGCAAGACCTGTCACGAGCGAATGCCAGGTCGTCAACGTGGCCTGCATGCGCGACGACAACGGCGCGCCGAGGCTACCAAGGTCGAAGCGGCCCCAGATCTGGCCTGGCACGGCGAGCGCCTCGCCGATCAGTGCATCGGCATTCGCCGGCAGAATCCTGTCCGCATGCAGGAACAGCAGGATGTCGTGGCGCGCGGAATCGGCGCCGGCATCCATGCGCTGTGCTCGGACTGGACCGCTCATCAGCACGCGGTCAGCCAGCTTGCGCGCGATCGTCACGGAGCCGTCGCGGCTGCCGCCATCGACCACGAGTACTTCATGGCCGCGTTGCCGCATGTCCTGTAAGGGCGCGAGCGTGGTGGAGAGCAGTCGCGCTTCGTCGAGGACCGGAATGATTATGCTGATGCTGCTGTTCATGCCTATGCCGCGGGAAATCTGGCTGCGCGCATGGTAACCGTCCCGGCGGACATGCGACAGCGCCCGGGGCTACAATGCCGCATGTCCCGTTTTCACAGCAGTTTCACCTCCGCCCTGCCGGCCGACCCCGAGCGGCGCAACCTGCGCCGGCAGGTTATGGGCGCCGCCTATTCCTGGGTCAAGCCGCTTGGTTTTCCGGCTGCCGAACTGGTGAGCTGGTCGCGCGAGCTCGGCGCCGAACTCGGCGTATCGCCGGACACGATGGGCACCGAGCAATTCACCGCGCTGGTCAGCGGCAATGCCGCCCTGCCGGGGCACGAACCGTATGCGCTGTGCTACGGCGGCCACCAGTTCGGACACTGGGCCGGGCAGCTTGGCGACGGCCGCGCGATCAATCTTGGCGAAGTCGTCACGCCTGGGGGCCAGAACCAGGTCCTGCAATTGAAAGGTGCGGGGCCGACGCCCTACTCGCGTGGTGCCGACGGCCTCGCTGTACTGCGATCCTCGCTGCGCGAATACGTGTGCAGCGAAGCGATGCACCACCTCGGTATTCCGACGACGCGCGCGCTGAGCCTCGTCCGCACGAACGAAGATGTCGTGCGCGACATGTTCTACGACGGCAACCCGCAGGCCGAGCCCGGCGCGATCGTGTGCAGGGTCGCGCCGTCGTTCAACCGTTTCGGCTCGTTCGAAATCTTCACGCATCGCGGCGACCACGAACTGCTGCGCAAACTCGCCGACTACACGATCACGACGGACTTCCCGTCCCTACTCGCAACGGGCGGCACGCCTGATCCCGAGGTGTACGCCGAATGGTTCCACGAGATCTGCCGCCGGACGGCCGACCTGATCGTGCACTGGATGCGCGTCGGCTTCGTGCACGGCGTGATGAACACCGACAACATGTCGATCCTCGGCCTGACGATCGACTACGGCCCGTACGGCTGGCTCGAACCTTACGATCCACACTGGACACCCAACACCACCGATGCCGAGGGCCGCCGCTATCGTTACGGCGCGCAGCCGCAGATCGCGCTGTGGAACCTCGTCCAACTCGCGAATGCGCTGTATCCACTCGTCAACGCGGTGCCGCCGCTCGAAGCGGGCATCGAACTGTACAAGAGCCGGTACGAGCAAGGCTGGCTGCGGATGATGCGCAGCAAGCTCGGGCTCGAACAGGAACACGAAGACGAGCCGCTGCTGATCCAGCAACTGCTGAACGCCTTCAGCCTCGCGGAAACCGACATGACGCTGTTCTTCCGTCACCTTGCGGACCTCGATTTCGCGAAGCCGGTGACCGCGATGCCGCCTGCAATCAAGCAGGCCTGGTACGACGAGGAACCCTCGAACGAAGCACGCGTCGCATTGCTCGGCTGGCTGCAACGTTACCAGCAGCGCCTGCAACAGGAACAGCAACCGGCCGACGCGCGCCGCGCAGCGATGCACGCAGTCAATCCGCTGTACGTGCCGCGCAACTATCTTGCGCAGCTCGCGATCGAGGCGGCCACGGGTGGTGACGCCAGCGTGCTCGAAGAATGGATGGCCGTGCTGAAGCAGCCGTATACGGAGCAGCCCGGCAAGGAACGCTTCGCCGCGAAACGCCCGGAGTGGGCGCGGCATCGGGCAGGTTGCTCGATGCTCTCGTGCAGCTCGTAAACCCCCAACCCTGATCCTGTTGGCAGGATTTGTCCCCACGCTGTCATGGAGCCCGTACCGGCCCTTGCCTAGACTCGTGATCACCTCCAAGGGGATCCAATGGATAAGCCCACGAAAAAAACCGTGCTGATCGTCGCCCCGCCGCTCGTTACGCTCATGGACGTGACGGGCCCCTGGGAAGTCTTTTGCCGCGCCGAAGCTTATGTACCCGGGAGCTATGACGTTGCGATCGTCGCGGCGGAACATGGCGGCCGTGTACGCACCAAGTTCGGCCTCGACATCGTTTGCGACGACAGCGTGCACGATCACACCGGCACGCTCGACACCGTTCTCGTGGCCGGCAGTGAGCAGGGTGTCAGTGGCGATGCCGACCCCGCGTTCCTCGCCTGGCTGCGCGACGCCAGCGACCGGACGCGACGCATGGGCTCCATCTGCACCGGTGCGTTCTACCTCGCGCATGCCGGTGTGTTGGGAAAACGCAATGTCACGACGCACTGGCGCTACACCGACCGGCTGGCCGCCCGGTTTCCAGAGCTCATGGTAGATCCGGAGCCGGTGTTCATCTCCGACGGCGATATGCATACATCGGCGGGAATCACGGCGGGCATCGACCTTGCGCTGGCGCTCGTCGAAGCCGATTGCGGCCACACGGTGTCGCAGCAGATCGCACAGGACCTCGTCCTTTTCATCCAGCGTCACGGCGAACAGGCACAGCTGAGCTGGTCGCTCGCGCAGCGCAGCGCCGACCGCGACCCGATTCGCCAGCTGCAACGCTGGGCGCCAGACAATCTGCCACTGCTCGGATCGGTCGACGACATGGCGGCGCGGGTCCACATGAGCCCGCGAAACTTCGCGCGCCTTTTCAAGCAGCAAACGGGTATCAGCCCGGGCACCTACTTGCGCGAGTTGCGCGCCGAGGCGGCACGTCGTCGAGTAGTGCAGGCGCCTCGCAAATCCGCCGCGCTGGCGGACGAGCTTGGATTCGGCAGCGGCAAGTCGCTGCAGCGCAACGTACGCGCGAGATGCACCTCATCCAGTAACGAACCCACCAGCGGGCCTTCGGCGCGCGGAAAACGCAGGAGCCACTCATGAAAGACGAACACGCCACCGACACAAGCGCCGACACCCTGCCAAGACGGCGTGCGATGCAGCTCGGCCTCCTCGGCCTGGCCGCCACCGCATTGCACGTACCCGACGTGCGTGCACAAGCCGCGCAAACACAGCGCGGCCTCGCCACGATTCCCGAATCCTTCGCCAGGCTGCGTGATAAACCGGACCTTGAAATCGGGATGCTCGTTTACCCGAACCTCGACCAGATCGATTTCACCGGCCCCTTCGAAGTCCTGGTCCGCGTACCGGGCGCGAACATTCATGTCATCGGCACGAGCCCCGGACCGATACGCGACCACAAGGGACTCGTGCTAAGCCCTACGGTGACGATCGCGCAGGCACCGGAGCTCGATCTCCTCGTCGTCACGGGCGGGCCGGGGCAGCAGGCCCTTATGCAGGATGAAGAGGTGCTCGGTTTCATCCGCGCGCATCACGCATCCGGCAGGCCCCTGTTCTCGGTATGCACGGGCGCACTGCTGTGCGGCGGTGCCGGCATCTTGAAGGCGCGGCGCGCAACGACGCATTGGTCGGCCCATCACCTGCTGCCGCTGTTTGGTGCCGTTGCGGTTGATGAACGTGTCGTCGTGGACGGCGACCTCGTGAGCGCGGCGGGCGTTACGGCCGGAATCGACGGCGCGCTTACGGTGGCCGCGCTTCTGCGTGGCGTGCCCGCAGCGCAGGCCATCCAGCTGGACATCCAGTATGCGCCGGACCCACCGTTCGACGCCGGCACGCCCGACACCGCGCCCGCCGACGTACTCGCCGCCGTGCGTACACGTTTCGAGGCGCTCACCGCCGAGCGACTGGACACGGCGAATGCTTTTGCCGCGGCACATGCACGCTAGGGGCTTAAGAGCCGGACAGCCGTTCTTCCAGCTGATCGATCAGCCCCACCTGGCCGGTATGTACTTTCGTGCGCGCGTCGTCGAGCGCAAACCACGCAGCCTTGTCGACTTCCGGAAAGGTGCGCAACTGGCCTGAGCGTGGCGGCCATTCGAGCGTGAAGGTGTTGCTGCGCACTGCTTCTGCATCGACGTCACCCTGCAGGGACCACGCATGCACCGTCTTGCCGCCGGCCTGCTTGATCGGGCGCAGCGGCAAGGGCTCTCCGGCAGGAACCGCAAAGCCCGTTTCTTCCGTGAATTCCCGTAGTGCGGTTGCCAGTGCATCGTCGCCGGTTTCGATCTCGCCTTTCGGGATCGACCACGCGGCAAGGTCCTTGTTGGTCCAGAAGGGTCCACCCGAATGCACGAGGAACACTTCGACCCGCGCGCCGCGCATGCGATACAGCAACAGGCCCGCGCTTTGCTTCGCTTTCACGAGGCAAGTTTCGCAACAAGCGCATCGACGATCGCATCGGGCTCCGCATCGATGTCGACGGACGCAATGTTTTCGCTGGCCTGTACCGGTTCCATCGTTGCAAGCTGGCGCGGCAACTGCCTGGCTGGCATGAAGTGATCGTGGCGCCCGGCAATGCGCTGCGCGAGCAGGCGCCGCTCGCCGCTCAGCAGGAAGGCAGACGTACGGAAGCCGAGCTGCATCAGGCGCCGGCGATGGCGCGCGCGAAGGCCGGAAAAGGCCAGCACGCAATTCGTCCGCTGCCGATAATGCTCCGCCAGCGCGGCTGCCACGCGCTCGATCCACTCATCGCGCATCTCATCGCTCAGGGGTACGCCGCTGCGCATGCGTGCAACGGCTTCACTGGTGTGGAAGTCGTCGGCGTCGATGAAGGTATAAGCAAGGCGTGCGGCAAGCCGCTTGCCGATCGTGGTCTTGCCACTGCCGGCAACGCCCATCACGAGGATGAGCCGGGCTTGCGGGGATGCAGGATCGAGGCTTTCATGCATTACGCGGCGTCAATCCTCACCGTGAGTTAGCGATCTAATCGCGTCGCTGCTCAATATCTAACGAATTGGTGCCCCGGGCAGGAATCGAACCTGCGACCTGCCCCTTAGGAGGGGGCCGCGCTATCCACTGTGCCACCGGGGCGGTGTCGCGAAGGACGCCGCATTCTACCCCGGGCACGCTCCGGAATTCACTCGCGAGTTCGCGGACCCCGTAATCGATGACACGCGCGCCGGCATGGCCTGCCTCATATATCACGGGGTCGGTCGTCAACGCGGGACCAGACAACTCAGCATCGATGCAGGGCTTATCGGGCAAAGCATGGTCAGCGCATGCGCCGGACAGCAGCACGGCGGTGACGACGATCTGGGGCGTGCACATGGCGAAGTCCTTTTGCCGGGTAATGTCCACATCGGTGTTCACGGGTTTCCACAGCAGTGCCTGCAGCGGATTTCAATAGGATAGTACAGCGCGCGGCTTTCGCCATTTTTGCCGCTGGCGAGGCCCGCAACGGCGTTATTCCCCGCGCGTGCAGAATGCAACGTGGAACCTGACTGCCCCAGGCGCCCGCACGTGATGCTTCATCTCAGGCACGACGACGCCGGGCGTACCGGGAGTCAGCGTATAACTGCGCTCCTGCGGATATTGCACGGTGTAAATCAGGCTTCCCTCCTCCACGTCGATGCGTCCCCACACGCCGCGCTTCGTCGTGTGGTCGCGCAGTAGCCCGGCCGGGATCGTCGCCTCGGTAAAGGCAGGCGTGCGTTTGTATTCATGCAGGCCTTCGGGTAATTCGAGTTTGTCGCAGCGCAGGCATTCGAGCGGCGTGCCGAGCATCTGCGCGCGCCCGGCGTCCGTCTGCGTCCATTCACGATTGAAGAAGGGCGGCTTGTGGCGGACGTGCTGGCCGTGGAAGCAATCCAGTTCGGCGACCCAGTCGCCCTGCTCATCCTGGTGAAACCCGGTGATGCTACGTTGCATATAGTGCTTCTCCACAAAGCAGAAGGGCCGCAAAAGCGGCCCCTCGTTTACTTCGCTGTCTACCGTGCCCGCGAAGGCGCGCGGGCCGTGTGCGTCATTTCTGCACCCACTGGCCCGACGCATTCTGGATGTACGTGCCCGGACTCGCATTCGCATGCAGCTTCTCGGCCGACAGGATACCGACCTGCTCCACCGTGATGCCGTTACGCTGTGCGAGATCCGCATACGCCTGGCGGCGGCCGTCGTTCGTCGTGCGGACGAGCGCCTGCACTTCCGGCGAAGGATTCGCCGTGACGGCGGCGACGTAGCCGTCGATCGTTTCGCCGACGAGCCCCTGCGCCTTCGCCTGATCGAGCGATTGCGCGATCGCAGAGCCGGAGAAAGCCAGGCTCATCAGCAAGCTCAGTAACAGTGCGAACTTCTTCATCGTTTACCTCTCAGTGAAATCCGGGAATGGACCCGTTCTTTCGTTGAACTGCTTCTCGTACGTCACGCATCGAGCATGTCGCGCATCAGGCGTCGCTGCAATCAGAACAAATCCGGATTCGCGGCGAATACGTCGTCGAGTTCCTTGTCGACCTTCACGCGGATCTCGTGTTCGATGCGCACGTTCAGGTTGATCGTGATCGGCTCGCTCGGTGCCTGCAACTGCACCGTCGGCTGGCAGGCCGCGAGCAGCGACGCCGTGACGAGCAACAATACACCGGACGCGCAGGATTTTTTCATCCGATTCATCAAAGTCTTCATAACTAATACACCTGATGGTTTGCGGCATAGTATCCACGCGAAACCCTGAATGCCAGCTTAAAAACCCGCGCTCCGCCGCGCTCATTGCTGGTACTGCTCCTCGAGAAAATCCTCGATTCTGCGCGCCGCCTGGAGGCTTTCGAGCAGTGCCGGAACGTTGTCGCTGAGGTTCAGGTTCAGGTTGATGCGCTGCCCGTTGCGCATGTCGGGATTGTGGCCCTGCAGTTTCATGTCGAGCAGCAGTTCGCCGTCGGGCGTGTACTCGATGCCGCTCGTGAGACTCTCGAACTGGTAGTTACCGAGTGCCTGGTGCATCAGGTCGAGTCCCGCGTTGCCGCTCGCACCCATCGCGGCCGCAAGGTAACGAATGCTGCCGCCTGGCGCATCCGCCGCGAGCCGGCCCTGCGCCACTTCGACACCGTTCGGCGTGATCGTCAGCGGGATTTCACCGCTCACGGCGCCCGTCGCTTCGATGCCCTTGTATTCGATCTGGTCCAGCATGCGTTCGATCTGCAGTCCGGAGAATTCGATGAGCACGTCGTTGCGCTCGCGCGAGAAGTCGTAATCGATGTTCGTGCCGCTGATCGTACCGTCGAGAATGTCGGTGGAGACCTGCGCGATGTGAAGCACGCCGTCCCTGTCGATGCGGAACTCGAGCCGCAGGTTCTCCATCGGCAGGCCGACGTCGACGCCCGCCGCCGTCAGCGTCAGCGGTGGCGTAGACACCGGCAACGCGCCCGAGGTATCGACGCTCGCCTGCAATTCACCGTCGAGTCCGCGAAAGAAAAAATCGGCATAGAAGCCACCGAGTTCGTGCAGGTCGCCCGTCACGTCGCCGAGCAGCACGCCGTTGCGCCATTGCAGGTCGGCATCGGCGGCAACGCTGCCGGCCAGCACGTCGAACGGGAAAGGCCAGTCGCGGAACCACGCGGACAGCGCACGTCCCTGCTCCCCGAATTCAACGACCGGCAATACCAGTTGCAGATCGGCGTCGCCACTTTCGAGCGAGTACATGCCGTCGAGTGCAATGTCGAGGGATGCGGGCGTGTCGCGCGTGATCACCGTCGAGTCGAGCGTGATCGTGCCCGCATCGGAGTCGTGGTGCAGCGTGGCGCGCAGGTCTCCGTGCGGCAGCCATGAAGGTATGCCCTCGATCGTCAGGCCACTCGTCACGAGCTCGTACACGCCGGGATCGCGCGCGGTGGCGCTGAGCGTACCGGCGAGCGTATAGCTGCCATAGGTCGCAGTACCGTCGAAACTGATCGCGCATGGCGCGGCCGCATCGAGCGCGCAGTCGGCGACGCGCCACTGTGCTTCGGTACCCAGCACCTGTCCATCGAAGCTGCTGTCGACCTTGATGGGCAGCGTACCCGACATCGACAGGCCCGCGCCGGTCATTATCGTGAGCTCCGTGCGGCCGGTGCTCTCTATCGACACGTCGCCGAGACCTTCGGCCAGTGCCTCATTCAACACGGCGCGCGAACCAGCCTGCAGGCCGACGATGAAGGTCTGCGGATCGTCGCTGAACAGCCCACCGTTCAGGTCGTCGGCGAGTGCGCCCGAGACATCCCAGGCGATCGCCGCACTGCGCAGCGGGATCGGCAGCGCTGCACGCTCGAACGCACCGAGCAGTGCGTCCAGGTCATCGATGTCGATGCTGCCGCTGCCGTTCACCGTATACGCATCGGTGGAGGGAGCGAGTGTCAGCGCAGCGTCGATTGCGGGCATCGCATCGCGCAGCAGCTCCAGGTCGAAACGCGCCTCGGCGTCCGTCTGCGCCTGGTCGAACGTTGCGTGCATTTGCAACTCGCCGCTCGTGACGTCCGCGCGCAGCATGCCTTCTCCGCGTTCGAGCGCGAAGGCCAGCGGCTGGCTGTGCTGCGGCACGCGCAGGTCGTCGATCGTGAAGCGTGCGAGCGGGAATTCGCGCAGCAATGTCAGCAGGTCGCTTATCCGCGTCGTGGAGATGTCAGCGTCGTCGCCGGCGGTATCACTGCCTTCTGCTGCGGCGGCACCGGAATCAGCAGGCGCAGTGTCCGCCAGCAGCTGCGCCGATGCGATCGTCACCGCCCCCACCTGCGGGATGCGCAGCACGGAACTCACGTGGTAGTCCACGTCGAGTCCGGAGACCACGAGCCGCTGTCCCGATTCGTGCAGCAGGAATTCGAGTTCGGCAATCCGCAATTGCGTCGTGCCGACCTGCAGGCCGTCGAGCCTCGTCAACGTCAGCCGTCCGTCGTCCGACAGGAAGCGCAGCGCGGCATAGCGCGCCAGGTCCTCGCGGAACACGACGGCGCCTGCCGCCAGCAGGACGACAAGGCTCGCGATCGCAACGGAGATGATGAAAAACTTGCGCATGCCACCGATGGTGACACGAAGCTTTGGCGCGTGGCTATCCGAAATAGTTCGGTGCCAGGGTCGTCATGACCCTGACACCGATATGCGGATCAGAAGAAGTTGTACTGGAAGGTCAACCCGTACTCGCGTGGACGGCCACGGTAGTCGGCCACGGCGCTGCGCGCCGGGGCGCTCAGGCCTGCCGCGCCCGGCGGACCGCCCTGCGTCCAGTACCCGCGTCCGAAGGACTGGGCATTGTTCGCGTACGTTTCGTCCGTTAGGTTGTTCGCGAACAGCGTGACACTCCACTTGCCGCCGGCCAGGTCGAAACGCAGCGAAGCGTTCACGAGGTCATAGCTCGGCACTTCGTAGCGCGAGTCGATGAAGGTCGCCGCGAACGCGCCGCAGTTGTATCGCGCGTTTTCCTCCGCCGTGAAACCGCCGGGATGCGTCTGCATCGGGCCGGTGTGCGCATTGTTGACAGTGAATGTGTAATTGCCGGCGTCAGTTTCGAACTGGTAACGCGCGTTCAGGTTGTAACTGTCGTCCATCGGCGGCGGGAACAGGAACGGTCCGTTGTTGATGCAGACGTTTTCCATTTCGTAGTTCGCCGTGCCCGTAGCGGCTTCGAGCGTCAGGCGGTCCGTCACGGCGAAGCTTGCCTCCACTTCCGTGCCCCAGAGTTCGACGTCGCCCTGGTTCACGAGCTGGATCACGAAGCCGGTCGGCGCTGTTGGATCGGTCACGGCCGATGCGCCCTGCCGGTTCGTGAAATCCATTTCGTAGTACGTCACGTTCAGGCGGAAGCGACCGTCGAACCAGTCCGAGCGAATGCCGACTTCGTTGTTGTACAGCAGTTCCGGCGGCACCGGCGCGAGCGGCGGCCGCAGGTAGTACGCGCGCCCGGCGGCCGGTGCGACGGCTGCGGGAACGGAGAACGTCCCGGAGCGGAAGGCACGCGAGCGCGTTGCGTAAAGCATGATGTCGTCGTTCACGTGGAAGTCGGCCGTGACACGGAAGTCCGTCGCGCTCCAGTCGTCTTTCGCGCTCACGGCCGTGAAATCGCCTGTCTGCGCGATGAAGTTGTCGGAGTTGTACACGGTGCTCGTCAGTTCCTTCTCGTCGTACGAACGGCGCGCGCCGAGAGTGAGGTTTGCGCGCTCGTCGAGGAAGTGCATCGTTGCATTCGCGAACAGGCCATAGGCCGTCGCATCCTGCTGAGTGGACCCATCGCCCGTGCGGCGCAGACGGCGTTCAGGCTGGCTGCACAGCGGCGTTTGCGTGCCGGAGCCGGCACAGCCCCATTCATTGCCGAACGCGGTGCCGCCGGTGGTCGAATTAAAAACACTCGACCCGAGTGCGTTGTACACCGCCTCGCGCGGCGAACCGGAATCCTCGCGGAAGTAATTCGCGCCGGTAACGAAGTCGGCGAAGCCGTCCATCAATGCGAAGTTGAACTGGAACTCCTGGTAGAACACGTCGGACTCGACACCGGACGGCCTGAACTCCATGCCCATCAGCTGCCAGTCCGTGACGCCGCTGCTCGAGAAATCGGAGATGCCCGTCGTCGACTGCAGCGACAGGGCGTCGGTTATCTCCCACGCGACGTTCATGTCCACCTGCTTGTACTCGGCCGTGTTCCACTGCCGGCAGGCCTCGTCCCAGTCGGGATCGGGGCCGTCGAGGAAGCACCAGTCGGGCATCGAGAAGTCGTCTGCTACAAGGCGAGGATCGTTGTGGCTCAGGCGCGGCTGGCCGCTCTGCTCGAGGAAGTCGGAGACCCAGTCGGCGTAATTGCCCTGCATGCACCACGTGGACTGCGAAGGGTCCAGCGGGCACACCGGATCCATGTTGAACTGAATCATGTCGGTAGCGCTGCCGTCGGAGTACGAGTCGGTGTACAGCGCGCCGAAGTTGACCTTCACATCCGCGCGCGGTTCCCAGCCGAGCTGCAGGCGCACCATCTCGTCGTCGTTGCTGCCGAGCATCTGCGGACCGCGGCGCACGTAGCCATCCTGTTCGAGCGAGGCCACCTGCGCGCGCAGGAATACGTTGTCGCTCAGCGGTACGTTGAGCATGCCGGCCACGTCGAGGCGATCGAAGTTGCCGCCGGTGACGCGTACGTAAGCGTCCTTCTCCGGACCGGGCTGTTTCGAAAACACGCGAATGGCACCGCCGGTGCTGTTGCGGCCGAACAGCGTGCCCTGCGGGCCGCGCAGCACTTCGATGCGTTCGACGTCGAGGATGCGCATCACGGGGCCGGTCGTGCGCGGCATGAACACGTTGTCGACGTAGTAGCCGACGCTGCGCTCACCGGTAGCGCCGCCACCGCCGCTGATGCCGCGGATCTGGAAGGTGGGCGCCGTCGTGCCGGTGCCGCGCGAGCCCTTGATTTCGAGGTTCGGCGCGATGTCGGCGAGATCGAACATGTCTTCGACGCCGGAGGCTTCGAGCTTTTCGCCACCGAAGGCCATCACGGAGATCGGCGTATCCTGCAGCAGCAATTCACGGCGTTCGGCAGTGACGACGATTTCCTCGAGCTGCTGCGCGAACGCGCTGTGCGATTCCGCGGCCATCGCCGCCGTGATGCCGAGCAACAGTGACCTGCGGGTAAAACGTGGTGAGTGAGTGAAACGACGCTGCATACGACCCCCTTCTTATGTGCACATCAGTGTGCGGTTATTGATTCTTATGGAGAGCTTGCGCGCAGATTCACGGCTATAGCCGGGCTTGTCAACGAGAACCTGCGTTCGCCCAGGCGGCTTCGGCTCCTGTACAATCGGCGGCGGCTCCCACCGGTGCCGCTGTGATCAAGTAACGTTCCAAAAGGACGCCACATGACCGATCTAGATCCCTTGCTGCTCGCGCGCATCCAGTTTGCCGCGAACATCAGTTTCCACATCCTGTTCCCGACGATCACGATCGGCCTGTGCTGGGCACTCGTCTACTTTCGTGCGCGCTTCACGCTGACGGGCGACCGCGACTGGGAACACGCCTACCACTTCTGGGTGAAGATATTCGCGCTGACCTTCGCGATCGGCGTCGTCAGCGGCGTCACGATGAGTTTCCAGTTCGGCACGAACTGGCCCGGCTTCATGGCAACGGCAGGGAACATAGCCGGACCGCTGCTCGGTTACGAAATCCTCACGGCCTTTTTCCTCGAGGCGAGCTTTCTCGGCATCATGCTGTTCGGCAAGCACCTCGTGTCGAACCGCACGCACCTCGTCGCGTCGACGCTCGTGGCGGTCGGCACGACCGCCTCCGCCTTCTGGATACTGAGCCTGAATTCCTGGATGCAGACACCTGACGGCCACGTGGTCCGCGACGGCGTCTATTACGTCGAGAGCTGGTGGGACGTCATCTTCAATCCTTCGTTCCCCTACCGCCTCGCGCACATGCTCGTCGCCTGCGGATTGACGACCTCGTTCCTGCTGATGGGCGTCAGCGCATGGCGCTTCCTCGACCGCATCGACGGACCCGGCACGCTCAAAATCTTCCGCACGGGCCTCGCCGCCGCGATGCTGCTCGCGCCGTTGCAGGCCCTGATTGGCGACCTGCACGGCCTGCACACGCTCGAGTACCAGCCGGCAAAGATCGCAGCGGTCGAGGCGATCTGGGACACCGAGGCCGGCGTGCCGTTCACGCTGTTCGCACTCCCCGATCCGGAAACGCGCAGCAACCGGCTCGCAATAGAGATTCCATACGCGGCGAGCCTGCTGCTGACGCACAAGGTCTCCGGCGAAGTGCGCGGCCTGAATGAGTTCGAGGACCATCCGCCGGTTGCGCCGATGTTCTGGGCCTTCCGCGTCATGGTCGGCATCGGCATGCTGATGATCACGGTGTCGTGGTGGCTCGGCTGGCGCGTGTTTGCGCGCAAGGGCGTGCCGTCTCTGCTGCAGCTGCGCGTGGTGTCGGCGATGACCTTCTCCGGCTGGATTGCGGTGCTCGCCGGCTGGTACGTCACCGAGATCGGCCGCCAGCCATGGCTCGTGTACGGCGAATTCCGCGTCGCGGACGCGGTGGCCGACCATGGCGGCGGCATGGTGCTGTCGACGCTCGTCATGTGGCTCCTGCTATATGCCTTCGTGCTGTTCTGGTACGTGATGACGCTGCGTTACATGGCGAAGAAACCCTCCGCTTCGCTGCAGGCCAGCGCCCAGACATATCCGGGCCTGTTGCCGCGGGAGGAGACGTTATGACTGTGCGTGCTGAATCACAACGTCCTGCCGGGAGACGACGCTGATGGAAACCTGGCTGCCCTACTTCTTCGTCGGCGTGATCGGCCTCGCGCTGCTGCTGTACGTGATCCTCGACGGCTACGATCTCGGCGTCGGCCTGCTATTGCCGTTCGCACCGGCCGCGGAGCAGGATCGCATGGTCGCGTCGATCGGTCCGTTCTGGGACGCGAACGAAACGTGGCTCGTGCTCGGTGTCGGCATATTGCTCGTCGTGTTTCCACAGGCGCACGGCATCATCCTGACGAGCCTGTACCTGCCGGCAACCCTCATGCTCATCGCCCTCGTGCTGCGGGGCATCGCCTTCGACTTCCGCATCAAGGCCGGCGAAAAGCACAAGCGCACATGGAACGCGCTATTCTCGCTCGGCTCGCTCGTCGCCGCGCTGTGCCAGGGCTGGATGCTCGGTGCCTACATCACCGGCCTCGACGATTCGCCGCTGAGCCTTTCGTTCGCACTGCTGATCGCGTTGAGCCTGCCCGCACTGTACGTATTGCTCGGCGCGTTGTGGCTGATGGGCAAGACGCGCGGGGAATTGCCCGCGAAGGCGCTCACGTGGGCGCGGGTCGCGTGGCTGCCGATGGGTTTCGCGCTGCTGCTGATTTCAGTCGCGACGCCGCTCGTCAGCGACACGATCGCTCGGGCCTGGTTCACGTTTCCCCGCGCGCTGGTCCTGCTGCCGATTCCGCTGCTGACACTGTATTGCTATGGCTGGATCGGCGCCGCGCTGCACGGCCGCGTGCAGGCGAAACCGCAGCGCATCTTCTTCATGGTTGCCGCGATCTGCCTGCTCGCGGCGCTCGGCCTCGCGTACAGCATCTGGCCGGACATCATCATCGGCCGCATGCGTATCCTCGAGGCCGTGGCCGCACCCAAGTCGCTGATGTTCACGTTCGTCGGCGTCGTGTTGACGCTACCGATGATCCTCGGCTATACGGTATTCATCTACCGCATCTTCCGCGGTGTCGAAGTCAAGCAGGCCTATGAATGAAGGGATCGTTCACGCCGAAACGGCGCATGAACGCAGCCCTGAGGAGAGTGTGTGGAGATTCGCAAGGTATCAGACGAGTTCAGCGTGTCGGGCCAGCTCACGCCAGAAGCCCTTCCGGCGCTGAAGGCCGCGGGCGTGCGCACGCTGATCTGCAACCGGCCGGATCGCGAAGCACCGGACCAGCCAGACCGGGTGATGCTCGAGGAACGCGCACGCGCGCTCGGCATGGAAGTACACTACCTGCCCGTCGTGCATGACACGATCAACGCCCGCAACGTCGAGGACTTTGCAGCCCTGCTGCGGCAGTCCGCCGCGCCGGTGCACGCCTGGTGCCGCAGCGGACTGCGTTCGATCACGTTGTACAGCCTCTCGAGGGTGAAAGAAGGCGCCGATCCAGTGGCACAGGTCGCGAACGCCGCACAGGTCGGCTTCGACTTCCGCAGTTTTCCCGACAAGTTCGCGCCGGTGATCGCCGAGTTGCAGCGCAACGGTTCCCGCTGAACGCAGCCGGTTGAAGTCGCGCTGCGCGCCCCTATCTTCCGATGCGATAATCCCAGCGCCGATCCAGGAGTTGCCGCCGTTCCCATGTCCGCCACGATCCTGCCTTTCGTCCGTCCTGCCCAGGACGCGCTGATGACGCTGCACAGCAGGATTCCCGAAACCGCGATGACCGCGGAGCTACTCGGCGTAGAACGCCACGCGCACGCCGTGCAGGTGACGGCCAGCGGCCTGCTGCTGACTGTCGGCTACTCCGTGATGGAAGCCGATGAAGTGTGGCTCACGAACCGCAAGGGCCAGACGAGCGAAGCGATCGTCCTCGCACAGGACTACGATTCCGGGCTTGCACTGCTGAAACCAACCGTGCCGCTCGGCCTGCACCATCTGGAAACCGTCGCGTCGGCAAGCCTGCAGGCCGGCGCAGAACTCGGCGTGCTGGGAGCAGGCGATCGCGCGCCGCAGCCGGTGACGCTGCATGCCACCGACGAATTCGCCGGCCGCTGGGAATACCTGCTCGAGCGCGCGCTCTACACGCTGCCGCTGTATGAGCGCTGGTCGGGCGCCGCGCTGCTGACCGGCGACGGCAAGCTGTGCGGCATCGGTTCGCTCGCGCTTGGCATCCGGGGACCGGTCGGTGATGTCGAGCCCGGCAACCTGTTCATCCCCGTGGACCTCGTGATGCCGCATCTCGAGCACATGCAGTTGCACGGGCAGAAGCCCGGCAAGCTGCGCCCGTGGCTAGGCACGCTCATCGAGGAACACGATTCCGAGATCTACGTCGTCGGCCTGTACCAGGGCGCACCAGCCGCACGTGCGGGTTTGCGGCCGGGCGACATCATCCTGTCGGTCGACCGCCAGCCGGTCAGCACGATGGCAGGCTTCTTCCGCAGCCTTTGGCGCTATGGCCCGGCCGGCTCGGCGATTCCACTGACGGTGTCCGACGGCAACGACACGCGCGATGTCGTGCTCGCCACCACCGACCGCAGCAGCTTCTTCCTGCAGCACGCCCACGGCGTGTTCAACTGACATAGCACGGAACTAAATTCATGCGCATGATTTCGTGGAACGTGAACGGCCTGCGCGCCGTCATGAAAAAGGATTTTTTGCGCGTGCTCGAGCACGCTCCCGACGTGATCTGCCTGCAGGAAACGAAGGCGCAGCCCGACCAGGTCCGCGAGGCACTCGCGCCACTGCAGGGCTTTCACATCTATCCGAACTCGGCGCTGAAAAAGGGTTATTCGAGCACGGCGATCCTGTCCCGCGTCGAGCCGCTGTCCGTCACGCTCGACATGGGCATGCCGGAACACGACACCGAAGGCCGCGTGATCGCCGCCGAATTTCCCGACTACTACCTCGTAACGGTCTACACGCCGAATTCCGGCAGCGAACTGAAGCGCCTCGCATACCGCCAGAGCTGGGACCGCGACTTCCTGCAATACATCAAGAAGCTCGAACAGAAGAAGCCGGTAATCGTATGCGGCGACCTGAATGTCGCGAACAGGCCGATCGACCTCGCGCGGCCGAAGGCGAACTACAACAGGTGCGCCGGATTCATGCAGCAGGAGATCGACGGCATCGACGCGATCCTCGCCGCCGACATCGTCGACTGCTGGCGCCATTTCAACCCGGACAAGGTCAAGTACTCGTGGTGGAGCCAGCGCGCCGGCGCTCGCGAGCGCAACATCGGCTGGAGAATCGACTACTTCCTGACATCGCGCGCGCTGCTCGACAAGGTCGCTGAAGTCGACATCCTGAACGACGTACACGGATCGGACCACTGTCCGGTGCTGCTCGACGTGAAAGGCAGCGCATGAACCTGCAGGCTGCGATCTTCGACATGGATGGCCTGCTCATCGATTCCGAGCCGCTGTGGCACAAGGCGGAAATCGCCGTGTTCGCGACGGTCGGCCTGCACCTGACGACCGACCAGTGCCGCGAAACCACTGGCGTGCGCATCGACGAGGTCGTGCGCATCCGGCACCGCCAGAAGCCATGGCATGGCAAGAGCATCGAGCTCGTCGAAAGCGAGATCGTCGCCGAAGTGGAAAGGCTTACGTTGAGCGAAGGCGCGGCGATGCCCGGGGTATATGCCCTGCTCGAGCACTTCGCCAGTGCGGGCGTACGCATGGCCGTGGCTTCGTCGTCGCCGGCGCCGATGATCGAGGCGGTGGTAAATCACCTCGGCATCGCGCGTTACTTCGAAACGCTGTGCTCAGCCGCCGACGAGGAACATGGCAAGCCGCATCCGGCCGTATACCTGAGCGCCGCGCGCGCGCTGCGGGTGGAACCGGGGCACTGCCTTGCCTTCGAGGATTCGATACCCGGCGTGCAGGCGGCGCACGCGGCCGGCATGACGGTGATCGCCGTGCCGGATGCGCATCACTTTGCGCGGCCGGAGTATGGCATCGCCGCGCAGAAACTGAAGTCGCTGGTCGAGTTCAACCCGTCTGCTTATCTGCAGCTTCCGGAAGGTGCCTGAAGCGCGGCACCTCGCTGCCATCGTGCACGACCGTCTCGACGAACATCGCGAGCGGGCGCACCCAGTAACCCCCATCGCCATACAGCGGCACGTACAGCACGAGCGTCTCGCGCGTTTCGGAATGGCGCGCGAAGCCGACGACACTGTAGTCCCTGCCCTTGTAGTGCCGGTAAAGGCCGAGCGGAATCGGGTTGGAGGCATTGCCTGGCATCAGTTCAGCATCCTGAATTTGCGCACGTGGCGCCGGAGTTGTTTCAGCTTGTCGGGATCCACGGCCGCGCCGGCATCCCCGGTAAACGCGAGGTCGACATAGGCCTGCGTCACCGCGAACAGGCCGGCGCGCCACTGCGGATTCGCCGCACTGACTCGCTCGCAATAGTGCAACGGCGTTTCGCCCCGCCGGCGCGCGAATCCGAGCCGCGCGAGGTAGTCACAGAACCTCAGGTACTGCTGCGTGGCCGGCGGCCGCGGACTATGCGCCGGCTTGCGCAGCACGATGAACGCGACGAACAGCGTGGCAATGAACACGAAGGCGACGAGCACGAGCACGATCTTCAGGCGCGTCGCGTTGCCGAACAGGCTGTTGAACAGCTCGAACTGGCGCGCCTGGTCATAGTTCAGCACGAATCGGCTCCAGGCGTAGTCCATCATTTCGAGGCGCAGGCGCAGGTCGTTAAGCAGCAGGCTGTCGCGGAAGCGCACGAGCGCGAACAGGTCGCGGTCGAGGAAGGCCGCTTCCTGCTGCAGCACTTCGTCGCTGCCGAGACTGATGCGATTCGGCGCCACCGCGGCGGTCGGATCGACCCGCGTCCAGCCGCTGTCGGCGAACCAGACCTCGGACCAGGCGTGCGCATCGTACTGGCGCACCGTCAGCGTGCCGTCGTAAGGGTTGATCTCGCCGCCCTGGTAGCCGGTGACGACGCGTGCGGGAATACCGGCCGCGCGCATCAGGAACGTAAAGGCGCTGGCGTAGTGCTCGCAGAACCCTTCGCGCGTATCGAACAGGAACTCGTCGACCGGGTTCGCGCCAAGCACCGCGGGACTAAGCGTGTAGAAGAATTCATCGTTGCGGAAGTATTCGAGCACCGCACTTGCGTATGCGCGATCGTCCGCGTTCGCGGCGCGCAGTTCAGCGGCGAAGGCACGCGCACGTTCGTTGCCGCTGTCGGGGATGCGCAGCGTGCCACCCGGCCTGCCCTGCGGGCCGACGTCGAGCCGATACTGCGGGTATGAGCGCGCGTCATACGTGAAGCGCTGTGTGATGCGCTGTGCCGTTTCCACCTGGTAGTCACGCCGCATCACCATGCGCTCGTCGACGAAGCGCGGCACCTGCAGCGTGTAGATCCAGTTGCGGGACGTCGGCTCCATGATGACGTTGTATTCGATCGGCGTGCCGCCGTATTCGAGCGCGTCGTACCAGCCCTGGCGTTCGCTGGCATTGGCGCCGAGATACTGCGAGAGCGCACCGGCAAAATCCCGGCTCCATTCGCGCCCGTCGAAGGCGCTGAGCGTCAGTGCCCGCCAGTACAGTTCCTCCTTCGGCGGCGCAACGCCGTCGAAGAGTACGCGGAAGGCCACTTCGGAGGAGCGGCCGAGCTCGCCGATGTCGCCTGGCGCCATGCGGTCGCTGAGGCCGGTCGTGCCGGCATTCGCCTGCAGCGGCACCGACCACAAGGGACTGATGCGCGGGAACAGCAGGAAGAACGCGAGCATCAGCGGCAGGCTCTGCGCGAGTATCGCGGCCGACATCTTCAACGTGCGCACGGGGCTCTGCGCCTGCTGTGTCTGGTTCAATGACATGAGCGCCGCCGTGATCAGCAGGACGCAGAATCCCATGTATAGCGCGATCAGGATCGCCTGCGAGTAGATGAATTCGGCGATCACCGTGAAGTAGCACAGGTACATGACGAGCAGTACATCGCGCTTCCGGTTCATCTCCAGCAGTTTCAGCGTGATGCCGACGAGCAGCACGCCTACCGTCGCGTCCGTCGAAAAGATGTCCCGCCCGAACTCGATCGGCAGCAACACGACCATAGCGGTGACGAGCAGCAGTTTCACGCGCGTCCCCGGAGGGCCCATGCGACCCTGGTAGATCAGGATGCGGCCGACGATCGCGGCTGCGCACATCGCCAGCAGCCAGAACGGCATGCGTACGCTGTGCGGCAGGATCACCGATACGAGCGCGGCAAGCAGCCACGCGAAGGTCGTGCGCGGAACCTGGTACGCCTCGCCGCCACCACGCTTGCCGTTCTCGCCCTGCCTGACTCGTTTCCTGCGCGCCATCACTCAGCTCCGGAACCCGTACAGCGCAAGCGTTTCGAGCAGCCGTGCGTAGTGCAGGCTGCCCTTGGCCGGTGCAATGCGCTGGTCCGGCAGTTCGAGGCCGTAATCGACGCCCGCCGTGTCCAGCTTCAGCACGCAGTAGCACAGGCGCGACAGGCGCTCCTCCGTGTCCATTCCCGCAAACATGTCCCAGCGCAGCCATACACGGCGGTCGACGCTGCTGGCATATTCCTTCGTGAACATGCCCTGGCCGCGCGCGAAGTGTTTCCAGGCGACATGCTTCAGCGAATCGCCGCGCTGGTATTCGCGCAGGCTGTGGAAGTCGTCGTTGCCGCGCGTGACCGTCGTGCTGCCGTCGGCATGCTGCTGCGCGAGCAGGTAGTCGAGGTCGCATTCCACGGGTCGTGGATACACGAGGACTCTGAAATCGAGATCGACGAGCGACCACGCGCGGCAGATGCCGAACGGGAACAACGTCTCGACGACGAGCCTGCCGGGATCGATGCGGCCGCGACGCGGCGCCGGCACGTATAAGTTCAGGCGCACCTCGGTGTGCTCGAGCAGGTCGGCCGCCTGCGCGCGTGCTCCGGCAAAGCACACCTGCACGTTCTCGAAGTGACGCCTGCCATGACGATTCAGGACCACGGTGATTTCCGCCCGCTCGCCGGCGAAGACCGGAGCGCCGGGCACCGCCGTCACGTGCAGGCCAGACAGGTTGCGGAAGGTGTGAAAGATCGACAGCACGAACAGGCTGAGCAGCAGGAACACGAGCGCGAAACCGAGGCTCGCCTCGTAGTTCACCGCGCCGATGAACATCAGGCCCAGCACGGCGAGGAAACCGAGCCCCTGCCGGTTCGGCATTATGAAGATGTTGCGATGGCCGAGCACGACGTTGCGAGCCGGCGGGATGCGCCGCAGGACCCAGCCGTCGAAGCGGGTGCGCCAGTTCGCACGCCACTGCTGCAGCAGGCTGCGTGGATCGCGGCTGTCGGCGCGCGCTTCCATCAGGCGAGGCCCCTCAGAAGATGTCGACTTCCGTCAGCAGGCGCTGCGACCAGGCTTCGCTGCTGCGGCCCGACGCATCGCTGACCGAACGCAGGCGATGGTCGACTACGGCCGGCAATACCGTTTGCACGTCTTCCGGCAGCACGTGGTTGCGGTCGTGCATCAGCGCCCACGTGCGCGCCGCGCGCATCAGGGCCTGTGCCCCGCGTGGCGACAGGCCGAACGAGAAGCGGTCGTCGTGGCGTGTATAAGCGACGAGCCGCTGCACGTAGTCGAGCAGCGTGTCGGTGGCGTGCACGGTGCCGACAGCGGCCTGCGCGTGCTGTACGTCATGCGCGGAGAGACACTGGCGTATGTGGCGCAGGTTCGCGCGCTGGTCCGTGTTCACGAGCAGCTCGCGTTCGGCTGCCGGGTCCGGGTACCCGATCGCGAGGCGCATCAGGAAGCGATCGAGCTGCGATTCCGGCAGCGGATACGTGCCGGAAAACGTCACCGGGTTTTGCGTGGCGATGACGAAGAACGGATGCGGCAGCAGGTGAGTCGTGCCGTCGATCGATACCCTGCCTTCCTCCATCGCCTCGAGCAACGCGCTTTGCGTTTTCGGCGTGGTGCGGTTGATCTCGTCGGCAAGGATCAGGTTGTTGAAGATGGGTCCCTTGTGGAACGCGAAGCCGTGCGTGGCCTGGTCGTACACGGATACGCCGAGAATATCGGCCGGCAGCAGGTCGCTCGTGAACTGGATGCGGCTGTACTGCAGGCCGAAGGCCAGCGCGAGGGCCTGCGACAATGTCGTCTTGCCCATGCCGGGCTTGTCTTCCATCAGCAGGTGGCCGCCAGCGAACAGGCAGCACAGGGCAAGGCGTATCTGCCGGTCCTTGCCAAGCACGACCTTGCCGATTTCAGCGACCGCTTCTTCGACCTTCGCCTGCATGCCCGGCTGCATTGCTATGCCCATGGAATAGTCCGTTCGTCGCGTGGCTAGCTAGCCGTTGCTGTGCAGGTTGACCTGCCCTTCTTCTTCGTCACCGCCGTTGCTGCCGCCGTAGTTGCCGGGCTCCTGTTCCTGCTTGCGCTTGGCGTAATCGTTGCGGCGGGCCTCAAGCCTAGCGAGATATTCCGGCGTGACGTCTTCCGTCACGTATATGCCGTCGAATACCGAGCATTCGAAATCCAGCGGCAGGATGCTGCCTTCGGCGCACGAGGCGACCAGGTCCTTGAGGTCCTGAAAGACCAGCCAGTCGGCGCCGATCAGTTCCTGCACTTCCTCGACGGTCTTGCCGTGCGCGATCAGTTCGCTGACGGCCGGCATGTCGATGCCGTACACGTTCGGATGCTTGACCGGCGGAGACGCGGAACAGAAGTACACCTTGCGCGCCCCGGCTTCGCGCGCCATCTCGATGATCTGCCGGCAAGTGGTACCGCGGACAATGGAGTCATCCACCAGCAGTACGTTCTTGTCCTGGAATTCGAGCGGAATCGCGTTGAGCTTCTGCTTCACGGATTTCTTGCGCTGGTTCTGGCCCGGCATGATGAACGTGCGGCCGATGTAGCGGTTCTTGACGAAGCCTTCGCGGAACTTGACGCCGAGCGCGTTGGCCAGCTCGACGGCGGCCGTGCGCGAAGTGTCGGGAATCGGGATCACGACGTCGATGTCGTGGTTCGGGCGTTCGCGGCGGATTTTCTGCGCGAGCTTCTCGCCCATGCGCAGCCGCGACTTGTATACCGATACGCCGTCGATCATCGAATCGGGCCGCGCGAAATACACGTGCTCGAAGATGCACGGGCGCAGCTTGCTGTCTTCTGCGCACTGCCGGGTTTCGACGTTGCCGTCGATGTCGATCCAGATGGCTTCGCCGGGCTCGACGTCACGCACGAGCGTGAAGCCCTGCGAATCGAGAGCGACGCTTTCGGAGGCCAGCATGTGTTCGTAGCCCTTGCGCGTCTTGCGGCGGCCGTACACCAGCGGACGGATGCCATGCTTGTCGCGGAAACCGACGATGCCGTAGCCGACGATCATAGCGACGACGGCATAAGCCCCGCGGCAGCGGCGATGCACGGCCTTCACGGCGCTGAATATGTCATCGGCCGTCGGCTTCACCTTGTGCTGTATCTGCAGTTCGTGCGCGAGGATGTTCAGCAGCACTTCCGAGTCGGAATCGGTGTTGAGGTGGCGGAGGTCGTCGCGGAAGATGTCTTCGGACAGCTCCTCGTGGTTCGTCAGGTTGCCGTTGTGCGCGATTGCGATGCCGTACGGCGAATTCACGTACAGCGGCTGTGCCTGTGCCGGGCCTGAACTGCCGGCTGTCGGGTAACGCACGTGGCCGATACCCATGTTGCCGAGCAGCGTGCGCATGTGGCGCGTGTGGAACACGTCGCGCACGAGGCCATTGTCCTTGCGCAGGTTCACGCGCCCGTTCTCGCAGGTCATGATCCCGGCCGCATCCTGGCCGCGGTGCTGCAGCACCGTCAGGCTGTCATAGATCGCCTGGTTTACGTTGGACTTCGCTACGATACCGACTATGCCGCACATGCCTTGCTACCCCGGATACTGCTGTCGTGAAAACTGCTGGACCTGACTGCTGGAAGCGACACGCGAGTGCCGCGCACCGCCTGCTACGCGCCCGTTGCCGCGGGCGCCGCGTCGGCCGTCATGCCGAAGAGGTCTTCGAAGAAACCCGCCAATACCATGATGTATGGCATCAGCACCGATTCACTATAGGGCTCGCGCGTGGCCGGAAAGCGCGCCGTCAGCATCACGACGATCGTGACGATGACGAGGCCGCGAATGATGCCGAACAGCGCGCCGAGGGCGCGGTCCACACCGCCGAGTCCCGCGCGGCTCATCAGCCTCGAAATCAGGTTGCTCAGCAGGCCGCCGGCAAATACGGTAAAGACGAAGATCAGCACGAACGCGACGATCTGGCGCACCATCGCCGAGTCGCTGACGGCACCAAGGCGCAGCGCGAGGGCGTCGCTGAACACGCTCGCCAGCACGGCGGCGCCGATCCAGAAGGCCAGCGAAAGCGCTTCCTTGACCAGGCCCCTGAACGCGCCGAACAGGCACGACAGCAGCACGACGCCGAGGATGATGATGTCGACTATTGCCATGCCGCGCGGCCCACTACAGTCACTGTTGCGTTCACCCGTGGGGTCATTGCTGGCCGATGTCGAAGCGCTGCACGCTGACGCCGTCGATCTGGTAGGCGGACTTCGCTGCGTTCAACTTCTGCTGGATCGCGACGGCTTCGTCGCGCGTCGTCAGCGGGCCGATGTATACAGCGCTGCTGACGCCGAGCGGACGGACGAAAGCCTTGTAGTCGTCCGCCTTCAGGCGTTCCTCGAGTCTCCGGGCATTGCTTGCGTTGCCGAACACGCCGACTCTCACGGCCCAGGTTTCCGGCAGGCCGGACGCGTCGAGCGCCGGTTCGGTGATGCTGCGCGACGGCGGTTCGGGCTCGGGTGCGACTTCAACTTCGGCTTCGGCTTCGGCGACCGTCACAGCAGGCGCCGCAGCCATTGCAACGGTGTCGGAATCCGCGATTGCGGCTGGCTCGGGTGGCTGCTCCGCGATCACGGGCGTATCTGCTTCGGTTTCTGCGCTCTGGTCGGCAGGTTCGGGCAGCAGGTCGGAATTCAGGAAAGCTTCGTCGTCTGGCGGGACGCCGGCATCGGCAACAATTTCCGGGCGTGTTGGTTCCGGCAGCGGGGTCGTATCGATGACAGGTGCGGGCGGCGCATTGGCCGACAGCGGCGGCCGCTCGACTCCCTCTCCGTCCAGCAGGAGCGGGATCAGGATCAAGGCCAGTGAGCCCAGCACGAGCGTGCCCACCAGTCTTTGTTTCATCGCAGGATTCAAAGCTGCTCCAGATTTGCCGCCGGGCGGATGAGCTCCAGCACGGCGGCCACCGTAAAGAACGATCCAGTCACTACAACGACGTCATCAGGGCCGGCCGCGGCACAGGCCGCTTCGAATGCTTCTGCAACGGAGGCATGGCACGTGACGGCGGACACCCCGGATTCACGCGCGTGATTATATATGATTTCCGCCGGCGAACCGCGCTCTCCGAGCAGCGTCGCGGCGTGGATGTGCATGACATGCGGGGCCAGCAGGCGCACGACATTGCCGCTGTCCTTGTCGTTCAACATACCGATGACGAGCCGTACCGGATGCCCTTGCAGCCGCGTACCGATATTGACCGCGAGGTTCGCGGCGGCATGCGGATTGTGCGCCACGTCCAGGATCACGCGCCTGCCCTTGTACTGCAGTTCCTGGAAGCGGCCGCTGAGTTCGGCGCTCGCCAGGCCCTTGCGCAACTGCGCCGGCGAGAACGGCACATCCAGCAACATCAGGGCCTGCAGCATCGCTGCCGCGTTGTCGAGCGGGAACGGCACGAGCGGCAGCTCGGTGAACCAGCGCCGCTCGCCTCCCGCGGACTGCCCCTCCCAGCGCCACGTGGCGCCATCGCGCTGCCACGCATAATCGATTCCGAGGCGCAGCAGCCGCGCGCCGGTCTGCGCAGCCGAGTTGCCCACGGCCTCGGGCATGTCGGCTTCGCCGTAGATTGCCGGTCGGCCCGGGCGGAAGATGCCGGCCTTCTCGAAACCGATCTTGTCGCGCGTATCGCCGAGCCAGTCCATGTGGTCGAGTGCCACGTTCGTCAGGATGCTGACGTGCGGATCGACGATGTTGACGGCATCGAGCCGCCCGCCGAGTCCAACCTCGAGGACCACGACGTCGAGCTTGCGCTGCGCAAAGCAGTACAGCGCGGCCAGCGTGCCGAATTCGAAATAGGTGAGCGACACGTCGCCGCGCCGGGCTTCGACGGCGGCGAAGGCTTCGCACAGTTCGTCATCCGATACTTCGCGGCCATCGACGGTCACACGTTCGTTGTAACGCAGCAAGTGCGGCGAGGTATACGTGCCGACGTGCTTGCCGGCCGCCATCAGCACGCGCGTCAGCATCGTGCACGTCGAGCCCTTGCCGTTCGTACCACCGACGATGACGAGCTTCGTGTCGCCAAAGTCGATCGCCATGCGTTCGTACACGGCGCGCACGCGGTCGAGGCCGAGTTCGATCGTCACGGGATGCAGCTGCTCGAGGCGCCGCAGCCACTGTGCAAGATCGGGGGCAGAGTCGGATGTCATAAGCTATTGCTCGGGCGAATGGACGACATCTGCGAAAACGGCGCTGACTCCATTTATCAGGCACTGCCTCGCGGCAGCAGCTCCGCGCCGCCGAACGCACGGCCGTTCTGGCGCACGACAGACACGGGCATGAACTTGTTGATCAGCGCGCCGACGCGCGCCCGCATCTCATGGCGGTGCACGATCATGTCGATCGCGCCTTTTTCCAGCAGGAACTCGCTGCGCTGGAAACCTTCCGGCAGTTTTTCGCGCACGGTCTGGCGAATGACGTCCTGGCCGGCAAAGCCGATCAGCGCGCGCGGCTCGGCAACGTTCACGTCGCCTAGCATCGCGAGGCTCGCGGACACGCCGCCGTACACCGGATCGACGAGCACTGATACGTACAGCAATCCGCGCTGCTTCATGCGTTCGAGCGCGGCGGCCGTTTTCGCCATCTGCATCAGCGAAATCAGCGCTTCCTGCATGCGCGCGCCGCCGCTCGTAGCGAAACAGACGAACGGCAGGTTCTTTTCGAGACAGCGGTTCACGGCCATCGTGAACTTGTGGCCGACCACCGCCCCCATCGAACCGCCGATAAAGCTGAATTCGAAAGCGGCAACGACGACCGGCCTGCCTTCGATGCGCCCTTCCTTGACGACGAGCGCGTCTTTCTCGCCAGTGGCTTTCTGCATCGCGGCCAGGCGATCCTTGTAGCGCTTCGAATCCTTGAATTTCAGGATGTCGACCGGCTCGATGTCTGCGCCGATCTCGACCTGTCCTTCGCTATCGAGGAACAGTTCGAGTCTCTGGCGCGCCGTGATGCGCATGTGATGGTCGCACTTCGGGCAGACGTACTGGTTGTCGCGCAGGTTGTCCTGGTACAGAACGGCGTCGCAGCGCGGGCACTTCTTCCACAATCCTTCGGGCACGCTGCGGGTTTTGGCAGCGGTGCTTTTCGTCGTCATGATCGACGGCAGAATCTTGTCAATCCAGCGGCTCATGCTTTCTCCGGGAAATTAGCGCTTGGCATCCATCGCCGCACGCATGTCGGCGATGATGCTGGTCTGGGCGAGTAGTTGCGCGGGCGTATAGGCCTCGCCTTCCTTCAGTTCGGCGATGCGGCGGATCAGCGCGCTGCCGACGACGACTGCATCGGCCACGGCGGCGACGCGCGCGGCACTCTGGCCGTCGCCGATGCCGAAGCCAACGCCGAGCGGCAGATCGGTGTGCTTGCGCAGGCGACCGAGGTTGCTGGCCACCGAGTCGACGTCGAGATGCGCTGCGCCGGTCACGCCTTTCAGCGATACGTAGTACACATAGCCGCTGCTCTGTTTGCAGATCGCATCCATGCGTGCGTCACTCGTCGTCGGGGCGACGAGGTAGATCGTATCAAGGCCCGCGCTGCGCAGGATCTGGTGCAGCTCGTGCGATTCTTCGGGTGGCATGTCGACGAGGATCACGCCGTCGATGCCCGCCTTCACGGCCGCGTCGACGAATTTCTGGTAACCCATGAATTCGACCGGGTTCAGGTAACCCATCAGCACGATCGGGGTGTCATCGTTCGTCTCGCGGAATTTCGCGACGAGGTCGAGCGTCTTGCGCAGCGTCGCACCTCTCGCGAGCGCGCGCTCGATCGCACGCTGGATCACCGGGCCGTCGGACGATGGATCGCTGAACGGGAAACCCAGCTCGATCACGTCCGCACCGTTCTGCACGAGTGCGTGCATGATACCGAGCGTGTTGCCGAGATCGGGATCGCCGGCGGTGATGTACGGAATCAGCGCCTTCTTCCCGTCGGCCTTCAGTCTGGTGAAACACTGCTGTATGCGGCTCATAACGTTCTTCTTGTTCAAACCTTGATGTTGTCGATGGCGGCGACGGTATGCAGGTCCTTGTCGCCGCGGCCGGAAAGGTTCACGACCATGATGTGGTCCTTCGGCAACGTTGGCGCGGCTTTCATCGCGTACGCGATCGCATGGCTCGATTCGAGCGCCGGAATGATGCCTTCGGAACGCGTCAGGTAGCGGAACGCCGCGAGTGCTTCGTCGTCCGTCACGGCGGTATATTCGGCGCGACGGATGTCCTTCAGCCAGGCATGTTCGGGACCGACGCCGGGATAATCGAGGCCTGCGGAGACCGAGTGCGTTTCGATGATCTGCCCGTCTTCGTCGTTCATCAGGTACGTGCGGTTGCCATGCAGTACGCCCGGACGACCCGCCGTCAGCGGCGCGGCATGCTTGCCGGTCGCGATGCCGTGGCCGCCGGCTTCGACGCCGATCATGCGCACGCCTTCATCGGCGATGAAGGGATAGAACAGGCCGATCGCATTCGAACCGCCTCCGACGCATGCGACGAGCGAGTCCGGCAGCCGGCCATTCATCTCCATGCTCTGCAGTTTCACTTCGCGGCCGATCACGCTCTGGAAGTCGCGCACGAGCATCGGGTACGGATGCGGACCGGCCACGGTGCCGATGATGTAGTACGTGTTGTCGACGTTCGTTGCCCAGTCGCGCAGCGCTTCGTTCATCGCGTCCTTCAGCGTGCGCGAGCCCGAGCTGACGCCGACGACGTTCGCACCTAGGATCTTCATGCGGTAGACGTTCGCGGTCTGCCGCGCGATGTCGTCGACGCCCATGTACACGTGGCATTCGAGGCCGAGGCGCGCGGCGACAGTCGCCGTCGCGACGCCGTGCTGGCCGGCGCCGGTTTCGGCGATGATGCGCGTCTTGCCCATCGCCTTCGCGAGCAGCGCCTGGCCGATCGTGTTGTTCACCTTGTGCGCGCCAGTGTGGTTCAGGTCTTCGCGCTTCAGGAAGATCTGCGCGCCGCCAAGCTCGCGCGTCATGCGCTGCGCGAAATACAGCGGCGACGGACGGCCGACGTAGTGCTTCAGGTCGTAGTCGAACTCGGCCCAGAAAGCCGGGTCCTGTTTCAGCTCCGCGTACTTGCGCGTGAGCTGGTCGAGTGCCGGCATCAGCGTTTCGCCGACGAAGATGCCGCCGTACGGGCCGAAATGGCCGCGTGCGTCGGGGCTATCGTAGTTCTGGAATGAGCTCTGGGATGACGCCGGGGCGTTCTGCTTGTCAGACACGCTGCACCTCACTGATGAATTGTTCGATCCTGTCTTTGTCCTTGATGCCCGGGGCGCTTTCGACGCCGGAGCTGACATCGACAGCCCAGGGCCGCACCTGCCGTATCGCCTGCGCGACGTTCGCCGGATTCAGGCCGCCGGCGAGCACGAGGCGCTCGCTGCGCACTGCCGCGCCGAGCAGCGACCAGTCGAAGGTGGCGCCCGTGCCGCCGTACTGCTCGTCATGCCAGGCGTCGACGAGCACTGCCTGCGCCGATTCGAAGTCGCGTGCCGCCGCGGCGAGATCCAGGCCTGGCTTCATACGCAGCGCCTTGACGAATGGACGTGCGAAGCTGCGGCAGTAATCCGCGTTTTCGTCGCCGTGGAACTGCAGAAGGTCTAGCGGTACCGCCGCGAGCACGCTGTTGACGAATTCATGCGACGCGTTGACGAACAGGCCGACCTTCGTGACGAACGGCGGCAACGCAGCACAGATCGTCCACGCGCGCTGCGCATCGACTACGCGTGGACTCCTGTCGTAGAACACGAGGCCGATCGCATCGGCGCCGGCCATAGCCGCAGCGATGCCGTCTTCAGGCCGCGTGATGCCACAAATCTTGACTCGCGTTCGGGGGGCGTTGCGCACGAAAAATCGGGGCTGGTCGGAAAGCGCGCAAGTCTAGCAAAAGCGCGGGTGCAAACCTATGAAAAAACAGCTTATTCCGGCAGGAAAAACGGGAATTGCTGCATCGTGGATGAGGTTTCGGGCAGACCGAAACGCGACGGGTAACGGACCTTGACGAGGCTGAGGCCCGAAGCTGGAGCGGTCTTCGCGGCGCGCGTGCGGTCTCGACCGTCGAGCAGCTCCTTCGCCCATTGTGGCGACTGCCGGCCCTCCCCGATCACAATCAGCGTGCCCATGATGTTGCGCACCATGTGCAGCAGGAAGGCGTTGGCTTCGATGTCCATGACGACGAGGCCTCCATGGCGCCGGACTGTCAGTTCCGTCACGCAGCGCATCGGGCTGTTCGACTGGCAGCCCGCGCCGCGGTATGCCGAGAAATCGAGCTCGCCGAGCAGGTGTTGCCCGGCCACGTGCATCGCATCCGCATCGAGCCGCTGCTGGTGGCCCGTGATGAAACTCGAGAGCATCGCCGGCCTCACCGCATCATCACAGACCGTGTAGCGGTAGCGCCGGCTGTAGGCCGAAAATCTTGCGTGGAAATCGCCTGGCACTTCCTGCGCCCAGCGTACGGAGACCCTGCGTTTGCGCAGCGCGGTGTTCGCGCCGAGCGTCCAGGCCTTGAGCTGGCGCACGCTGGTCGTATCGAAATGCACGACCTGCCCCGCGGCGTGTACACCGGTGTCGGTACGGCCTGCGCAGATCACGGTCACGCGCTGCGCGGCAACCTGGCTGAGCGCCGCTTCGAGCGTTTCCTGCACGGTGGGCAATGCAGGATCGAGCTGGGATTGCCAGCCATGGAAGGTGCTGCCGTCGTATTCCACGCCAAGCGCGATGCGCGTGGCGGGAAAGGCAGGTGGCGGCGTGGTGTCCGTCACGGCGTGGACCTTCGACTACCGACGCGCGATCAAAGCGACGCTTGCCAGTTGTCTTTCAGGCGTTGCGCGGTTTCGATCTGCACTGGCGAGCCTTCCGCGATGACTTCGTCGAGGATTTCGATCGCTTCGGCGACGTCGCCCATTGCTTCGTAGGCCGTCGCAAGGTCGAGCTTCGTGTCGCATTCGTTGCCGGTGCGTGGCTTGTACGGGCTTTCTTCTTCGTCGTCGATCAGCGTCGTATCGTCGAAGCTGAGATCGCCGAGTTCGAACGGCAGGTCGTCGCCCTGCGCTGCCGTCGAGGCAGGCGTCGACGCGGCACCCGGAAACGCGATGACTTCGAGCGGCGCAACCTCGGAAGGAGCTGCGCGCTCCTGCGACGCTTCCGGGACCGGCGTGTTCAGCCTGAAGTCGAAGGTTTCGATGGCGTCATTCGACGCGTCCGCAGCAGGCACCGGGCTTTCCGTTTCCGGAAGGTCCTTCAGCGTGAACTCGAAGGTTTCGGCAACGTCGTCGTCTTCGGCGACCGGTGGATCGACCGCGTCGGGCTCGACGGCAGGCATCGTGAATTCGATCACTTCCGCTGCTTCCACTTCGTCGTCGACGGCGGCGAACGCCGCATCTGCGGCCGTCATTGCGTAGTCGGCATCGTGCGTCTGCTCTTCGGCGGCCAGTGGCGTGAGCGCTTCGCCTGCATCAGCCGCTATCGCGTCGATCCGTCCGGTCTCGGCGAGCGATTCGAATGCGTCGGCATGCTCGCCTTTGTGCTCGTTATCGACACCATCGAGTGCATCGTCGAGGCTCGTCATGTCGGGGTCGCGCTCGGCGCGCAGGCGGTCGGCCGAATCCTGCGTGGCGGCGTAGGCTGCCGCCCCGTCAGCGGGCGCGGGGCTTGCGGCTACGAGTGCATCGGCTTCGAAGTCGTCATAGTCA
>DASWWP010000018.1:0-14465 GCA_036405915.1 Pseudomonadales bacterium | reverse complement strand
CGCATCCAGTCGTAGTCGTATCGTCTCCAGCTGCCGTCGTCGCCACGCTCGAAGGTCTCGTCCCACGCGTTCTCGGCGATCAGCTGCACGAGTGGCAGGTCGATGCCGAGCGCCGGCATCAGTTCGTCATGCACCCGCACGAGCTCGGCATGATCGAAGCTCTGCACGAATACCGCATCGCCGGGCGCGTCGTAGCCGTACTGCTTCAACACCTGCAATGCGGCGATCGCGAGATCCTTGCCATGCTGGTGATGGAACCAGGGGGACTTCAGCTCGGGATAGATGCCAACCGCACTGCCGCTGCTGCGCTGCAGTCCCGCGAGCAGCTCGAGCTCTTCCTGCAGCGTGTGGATGCCGAAGCGTGACTCCCCTGCCGGGAAGCGCCCGGGATATTGGTTCTCGCCGACCTGCAACGTGCGGATTTCATCGAGCGAAAAGTCGATGACGTAATGAAGACCGTCGGCACGCGCGCGTCCGGGAAAGCGCGTCGCGACGTCGGTCATGCGATCGAGCGTCAGGTCGTGGAACACGATCAACGCGTCGTCGGCTGTCATCACGAGGTCCTGCTCGACATAATCCGCGCCCTGCGCCACGGCAAGGACCTTTGCTTCGAGCGTGTGCTCCGGCAGGTATCCGCTGGCACCGCGATGTGCAATGACGAGCGGCGCGGCGCTGTCGGCCGCCACCAGGATTCGTGGCAACAGGAAGATCAACGGCATCAGGAAGATCAACGGCATCAGCATTCTCATCGCGAACTCCCGAAGGACTGGAGTAGCCACTATAGAGCCGATTCGCACTGCCGGAATTAAGGAAACGTGAAGCAGGCCCGCGCAAACGGCAGGATGTCACAAGAGGTAACGATCGAGATGGTTGTACTGGAAGGGATCAAACGAAAAGTTGGCGACCCGGACGGGACTCGAACCCGTGACCTCCGCCGTGACAGGGCGGCATTCTAACCAACTGAACTACCGGGCCAACTCTAACTACAGCGCTTGCGCGCTATTCCTGCTCACTCGCAGCGCGAGCTTACTACTTGCACCGCTACTCTCTCCGCGCCAGCAGGCTCGAAGCCACCGATCCATAACCGCGTCAATCACCCGCAAGTAGAACCGATGCCGTGCATGAATGGTGGGTGAAGAGGGGCTCGAACCCCCGACATTCGCCTTGTAAGGGCGACGCTCTACCAGCTGAGCTATTCACCCGGTGCGTTGAGGCTGCGCATTTTACTGACTTGCAAAGGGCTGTCAATCGCTCATGTGTGAGGAATTTTTTGCGGGTTTCACTTGCTCGTATGGCGGTACGTGCCGTCCCAGTTCTGTGGTAACGCCTGCTTGCGCAGCGTCGCGATGCGCTGCAGATAAATCGCATACAACTGGGTATCGGGATCGACCTGCTGCAGGCGCCGGAACAGTTGCTCCGCCGCATCCCACTGCTGCTTCAGGTAGTGACCGTAGGCGCGATGGTACTCCTCCACGAGAGCCTTCAGCGCGTCCGATGCTTCGTCGAACGTGCAAAGAGGCTGATAAATGCAGATCGGTTCTTCCTTGCCTTTAACCTGCACCTTGTCGACCTGCCGGCACAGTATGCCCGTGAGACCAGCATACGTGTGTTCACCGATCAGGAGCTTCACGCCGTAAGCCTTCGTGATGCCCTCGAGGCGTGAGCCAAGGTTCACGGCATCGCCGAGTACTGTGTAGGAGCGGCGGTATGTCGATCCCATGTCGCCGACGCTCATCATGCCGGAATTGATGCCGACGCCGATGTTGACCTCGGGCAATCCCTTCTCGCGGAACAACGGCTTCAGTTCTTCCACCTTCGCCAGCATTTTGAGCGCAGCCTGCACGGCGTGCATGCGGTGCTCGGCGTCGTCGAGCGGCGCGCCCCAGAAAGCCATGACCATGTCGCCGACGTATTTGTCGATCGTACCGTTGTGCTCGAAGATGATGCCGGTGATCGGCGTGAAGAATTCGTTCAGCATGCTTTTCAACTCGACGGCCGTGAGCTTCTCCGAGATCGTCGTGAAGTTGCGGATGTCGGAAAACAGCACGCTCAGTTCCTTGCTCTCGCCGGCGAAGTTGTACTTCTCCGGATCGTTCAACATCGCGTCGATGTGGGCCGGCGGCACGTACTGGTCGAACATGTTCTTGATGACTTTCTTGTTGAGGCCTTCGCGCAGGAAGCCGTATGTCATGTTCACCGTCGCGATCAGGATGATCAGCAGCAACAGGATCACGAGCGAGATGTCGAGGTTGTACCGGTTCCACAGGTGGAAATTAAGCATCGTGAGGCCGAGCAGGAAGGTCAGGCTCGAGGTCGCCAGCAGTGCGGGCCCGAGATGCGGGTACACGAGCGACAGCACGAGACCGATCACGACGATCGCCGCGATCACCGCGCCCTCCTCCCAGCCCGGCCGCGAAGGAAAGGGATTCAGCTGCGCCTTCCTGAGTTCTGCCTGGATCGCGCTCATCGTGCTCTCGCCCGTGTCCTCGACCGCGTTTCCGTCGATGACGATTTCGGGCGACGAATTCAGGATGGCGTTCAGCATGTTTGCATGCACCTCGACGCCCGGGTAAACGGCGCCTACTGGCGTCGCACGCAGGTCGTACAGGCCGACGGACGTCGTGCCGACGAGCACGAGGCTGTTGAACAGCAGTTCCTTCTGCGTGTCGCTGAGCGTGCCGCGCAGGATGTCCGTCGCGGAGATGTACGGATAGCTGCGCAGCGGGCCGATGTAGGGGACCGCGACGCGGCCCTGGTCGTCCGTCGGAATCAGGATCTGGCCCATCTTGATGCCGCGCAGTCCGTTGATCGCGCCGGCCGCATCGCGATCGGGTTCGAGCGTGAAATCGTCTTCGAAGTAGTACAGGCGCGCCATCTCGAGCGCGAGTGCCGGATACAGCTGGTCGCGGAAGCGCATGAACAGTGGCGAACGGCGAATCACGCCGTCGACGTCAGGCACCGTGTCGAAGAATCCCGCGCCGCTCGCGGCGCTTTGCAGCACGTCCACGTTCCCGATGTAACCCTGCTGCTCGGCGAGGTCCAGTCGTACAGCCATCTCCGGCTCCATGCTGAACAAGGGCTGCGGCAGGACGCCGGAACGGCGCTCGTCGTTACTCAAAAAGGAAAACCCGAGAACGACGTCGGTCACCGCCATGCTGTTCGCGAAGGCCCGGTCAGCATCGAGCGCGTTGCGCAGGATGTCGGTGTCGAGTTGCGACATCAGCGTGCCGACCTGCGCAGCCATGTCCGGGTCCTCTTCGACGCGCTGGCCAAGCTCCACCGCGAGGTTGCGGTCGTTTTCCGGAAAGAACACGTCGAACCCGACGACGAGGACGCCGAGGTCGGCAAGTTTCGTCACGAGGTCCGCCAGCTTGAAGCGCGACCAGGGCCACTGCCCTTCGGCCGCGAGGCTGCGTTCGTCGTAATCGACGATGACGATTTTCTGCGTGCCCGCGCGCTGCGTGCCGGTGAGGATGTTGAAACGCTGGTCATACACGACGTTGTCGAGGCGCTGCAGCGTCGCGCGGATCACGCGTTCGTTCGACGTGAATATCGACAGCACGAGCAGCGTGACCAGCAGGCCGAGGTAAGTTGGCAGCCTGGTGCCGCGCAGCATCGCGACACGGAAACGCGCGAGCTGCAGTTTCAGTAGGGCACCAACATTCATCGGGATCGTCAGGGCAAGGCTGGAGGCGGCCGGATTATATGCCAGGTCGCGCACCGCGCGCCTTGTACGCGACACCGGGCAGCCGGTAACATCGCGCCCCCAACCGAGCGCAAACCATGCACATCTACAAGGAATTCACGTTCGAAGCCGCCCACCTGCTGCCGGCTGTCCCGCCCGGGCACAAGTGCGGCCGGCTGCACGGGCATTCGTTTCGCGTGGAAGTGCACGTCAGCGGGGAACTCGACGCCACGCTTGGTTGGGTCATGGACTTCGCGGACATCAAGGCAGCCGTCAAACCCGTCATCGCGCGCCTCGATCATTATTACCTTAACGACATACCCGGCCTCGAGAATCCAACCAGCGAAGTCATCGCGCGCTGGCTGTGGCGTGAAATCAAGGCCGTGTTGCCGCCGCTCAGCAGGATCGTCGTGAAGGAAACCTGCACGAGCGGCTGCGTCTACACGGGCGATTGACGCTGGACTCCCGATCTAGCGGAATGACGGCTTCACGCCGCCGGTAACTGCCAGTCGATTTGTCGACGATCGTGTTGTTCCAGCCACGCGTTCGCTTTCGAAAAATGCCCGCAGCCGAGGAAGCCGCGATGCGCGGATAGTGGCGACGGGTGCGCGCACTCGAGCACGAGATGCTTGCGGCGATCGATGTGCTGCCCCTTCTTCTGGGCATGGCTGCCCCACAGCAGGAACACGAGCGCCTCACGCTCTTCGTTCAATAGCGCGACGATGCGGTCGGTGAAACGCTCCCAGCCCTTGCCGGCGTGCGACGCTGCCTTGAAGCGCTCGACAGTCAACGTGGCGTTCAGCAGCAGCACTCCCTGCTCTGCCCAGCTCGTCAGGCAGCCATGCTGCGGCGGCACGCAACCGAGGTCGCGCTGCAGTTCCTTGTAGATGTTGACGAGTGACGGCGGAGGCTCGACACCAGGCTGCACGGAGAAGCACAGGCCGTGCGCCTGACCGGGATTATGGTAAGGATCCTGGCCAAGGATGACGACGCTGACCTTGTCAAAGGGCGTCGAATTCAACGCGTTGAATATCTGGTTGCCGGGCGGGTAGACGTGTTTTCCGGCCTGCTTTTCCGCCTTCAGGAATGCGCGCAGCTGCTGCATGTATTCCTGCTCGAACTCCGGCTGCAGCCGCCGGCGCCAGGACTCCTCGAGCCTGGCATCCTGCGCGGCCGCCGTTCCGGCTTCAGTCATGCTGCGGCCGCATGTGCGGGAACAGCAGCACGTCGCGGATCGACGGCTGGTTCGTGTACAGCATCACGAGGCGATCGATGCCGATGCCCTCGCCCGCTGTCGGCGGCATGCCGTATTCAAGCGCAGTGATGTAGTCATGGTCGAAGTGCATCGCTTCGTCGTTGCCGGCATCTTTCTCCGCAACCTGCGCATGGAAGCGTTCGGCCTGGTCCTCGGCATCGTTCAATTCGGAAAAGCCGTTGGCGATTTCGCGGCCGCCGATGAAAAGTTCGAAGCGGTCGGTGACATCCGGATTGCCGTCGTTGCGGCGCGCGAGCGGAGAAACTTCCGTCGGATATTCGGTGATGAAGGTGGGCTGCTGCAGCAGGTGTTCGACCTTCTGCTCGAAAATTTCCATCTGCAGGCGGCCAAGCCCCCAGTTTGCGCCGGGCTCGGTGCCAAGCGTCTTGACGTATGCGCGCAGCGCATCGGCGTCCTGCAACTGCGCCGCGCCAAGCTCCGGCACGTGGCGGGCGATAGCGTCGGGAATCGTCAGGCGCTGGAATGGCGCACCGAAATCGAGCTGCACGCCCTGGTATTCGAATGCGGTGTTACCGAGCACTTCCTGAGCCACGGTGCGCAGCATGGCTTCGGTCATGTCCATCAGCTCGCGGTAATCGGCGTAGGCCTGGTAGAACTCGAGCATCGTGAATTCCGGGTTGTGGCGCGTCGACAGGCCTTCGTTGCGGAAATTGCGATTGATCTCGTACACGCGTTCGAAGCCACCGACGACGAGACGCTTGAGAAACAGCTCCGGCGCTATGCGCAGGTACATGTCCTGGTCGAGCGCATTGTGGTGGGTGACGAATGGACGCGCGACGGCGCCGCCGGGTATCACCTGCATCATCGGCGTTTCGACTTCCATGAACTCGCGGCCGTTCATGAAACGGCGGATGCTGTCGACGATTTTCGAGCGCAGCACGAACACGTTACGCGTTTCCTCGTTAGCGATCAGGTCCACATAACGCTGGCGGTAACGCACTTCGGTGTCGTGCAGGCCGTGATACTTGTCGGGCAGCGGGCGCAGCGACTTCGTCAGCAGGCGCAGTTCCTTCGCCCACACCGTCAGCTCACCCTTGCCAGTGCGGAACACGTGCCCGCTGACGCCGACGATGTCGCCGAGATCGAGTGTCTTGTTCAGCGCGTTCTGCGCTTCGCCATATTCCTTGTGGTTCAGGTACAGCTGTATCTGGCCGCTACCGTCCTGCAACACCATGAAGGGACCGCGCATGCGGATCAGGCGGCCGGCTACGCGCGCCGGCGGCTGGCTCGCTTCCAGGCCTTCCTTCGTTGCATCGGCGAACCGCGCGTGCAGATCGGCGGCCAGCGCATCACGGCGGAAATCGTTCGGGAAGGCCACGCCCTGCCCACGCAGGGCCTGAAGCTTCTCGCGGCGCTGCGCGATCAACTTGTTTTCATCGTGGTGTTCGGTCGCGCCCTGCTGCTGTTCGGTCATGCTGTTTCTCTCGTCAATTCTCTACGACGACTTCGAATGTCGTCAGTATGTTCACAAGCCCATCTTCAGGCTGGCTTCCATGAAGCGGTCGAGGTCACCGTCTAGCACCGCGCCGGTGTTCGAGGTTTCGACGTCCGTGCGCAGATCCTTGATGCGCGACTGGTCGAGCACGTACGAGCGAATCTGGTGACCCCAGCCGATATCGGACTTTTCATCCTCGATCTTCTGCTGCGATTCGCGCTGCTTTTGAAGTTCCATTTCGTAGAGCTTCGCTTTCAACTGCTTCAGGGCCATGTCGCGGTTCTTGTGCTGGGAGCGTTCGCTCTGGCACTGCACCACGATGCCGCTCGGCTCGTGCGTCATGCGGATCGCGGAGTCTGTCTTGTTGACGTGCTGGCCGCCGGCGCCGCTCGCGCGGTAGGTGTCGACGCGAACCTTGCTCATGTCGAGGTCGATTTCGATGTCGTCGTCGATTTCGGCCGATACGAATACGGACGAGAATGAGGTATGCCTGCGGTTGCCGGAATCGAAGGGAGACTTTCTCACTAGGCGATGAATGCCGGTTTCAGTGCGCAGCCAGCCATAGGCGTATTCGCCCTGGAAATGCACCGTGGCGCTCTTGATGCCGGCAACTTCGCCGGGCGACGCTTCCATCAACTCGCTCTTGAAGCCGTGCTTGTCGCCCCACTTCAGGTACATGCGCAACAGCATTTCGGCCCAGTCCTGCGCTTCGGTACCGCCGGAGCCGGCCTGGATATCGAGGTAGGCGTTGTTCGCATCGAGCTCGCCGGAAAACATGCGGCGGAATTCGAGCTGTTCGAGCGTGGCAACCGCCTTGTCGAGTTCGGCCAGCGCTTCGTGGAACAGCGCGGGATCGTTTTCATCGTCGGCGAGCGCGATCAGTTCGGCCGCGTCGGCGAACTGCTTGTCGAGTTCGAGGATGGTGTTGACGTTTTTCGCGAGCTCGGCGCGTTCCTTGCCCAGCGCCTGCGCGTACTCAGGTTTGTCCCAGACCTTTGAATCGCCGAGTTCGAGTTCGACTTCGGTCAGTCGTTCCTGCTTGCGATCGAAGTCAAAGATACCCCCTGAGCACGCGGAGGCGCTCGGAACAGTCCTTGATGCGTTGCAGCGGTGCGTTGACTTCCAGCATGGGGAGGCTCCGAAAAGCGCGCATTCTAGCCGATGCGGCATGATCCTGCCTATTGAGTATGTCGTGGCACTGGATCATTCGCGGCGCGCTGTCTCGCATCGCGGCTTGTGCCTACAATGGCGCCCTGCCCCTGTTTCGACACTTCCGCATGCCGCAGCTGACGAATGCCGCGCTCGAGTGGGACGCCGCCGGCTGGCCGCGCTCGCTCAGCTATGGCGACATCTACTACTCGAGCGCCGACGCGCTCGGTGAAAGCACGCACGTATTCCTCGAAGGGAACCTGCTTCCGGCGCGCTGGCCTGCTCTCGATGCGCGGCACTTCGTCATTGGCGAGCTGGGCTTCGGCTCCGGCCTGAACTTCATGAATGCATGCAGGCTGTGGTGCGAGCTCGCGCCAGCCGACAGCCAGTTGCACTACATCGGATGCGAGCTGCATCCGCTGGCCATCGCGGACATGCAGCGCGTGCATGCGCACTGGCCGGCGCTGGGCGTGTTCAGCATGGAACTGTTGCACCAGTATCCGGATCACACGGCCGGCGTACACCAGATGGTGCTGCGCATGCGCGGGCGCGAAATCCGACTGACGCTGCTCTATGGCGATGCCGCCGTGCTCCTTACCGGCCTGCACAGGCCGGATGGCTTCAGGGTCGATGCCTGGTTCCTCGACGGTTTTGCACCGAAGCTGAATCCCGCGCTATGGCAAACAGAGTTGTTGCAGGTGCTCGCGCGCCTGAGCAGGCAAGGCACGACGCTGGCGACTTATTCAGTGGCGGGGGAATTCCGCCGCAATCTCGCCGATGCGGGATTCGCCGTACGCAAGGTCCGAGGCTATGCGAACAAGCGCGAAATGCTGCAGGCAGAGTTCACTACTGACGGCGCATCGGCGGAGCGTGCCGAACCGCGCTCGGTGTGCATCGTCGGTGGCGGCCTTGCCGGTTGCAGCACGGCAGCGGAACTCGCGCGCAGCGGCTGGCAGGTTTACCTCCTCGAGCAGGGCAACGTGCTCGCGACGCAGGGCTCCGGCAATCCGCAGGGCATCCTGCATTGCAACCTGTCGACGCTCGACAGCCCCTCCAACCAGTTCAACCTGCATGCCTTCCTGTACGCCGCACGCTACTACGACGCACTTTCCAGGCAGCACGACATCCGCTGGCAGCGCAGCGGCATGCTGCAGGTGGCGGTGATCCCGCGCCTGCAAAAGCGCTTCCGGCAACTCGCTGAAAGCGGCGCCTACGCCCCCGCACTGTTCCACTATCTCGATTCCGGGGCGGCTGGCGAACTCGCCGGCATGCCACTCGATGCACCCGCACTGCATTTCCCGGCGTCCGGATGGCTGTCGCCGCCGACTCTGTGCAAGGCCTGGGTTTCGCATCCCGGCATTACTGTGCAGAGCGGCACGCGCGTCACGGCCCTCGCGGAAATAGCCGACGGCTGGCGGCTGGAGCTGCAATCGGGCGCAGCAACCAGCACGCTGGATGTCGCGCGCGTCGTGCTGTGCAACGGCGCGGACCTGCATCTGTTTCCGCAAACACGTCACTATCCGGTGATCGGCAATCGCGGCCAGGTCGATGTTTACGCCGCTCTCGAGGCCCCGCGCGTGCGTACGATCCTGTGCGGTCAGGGGTACGTGTTGCCCGCCATGGATGGACGGCAGAGCATCGGCGGAAGCTACTACGTCGGCGACAGCAGCGAACAGGCGATCGGTGCCCGCACCCGCGAACACCTGGATTTTGCCGCACAGCTGAACCCTGCGCTTGCGATGGCTTTCGCCGAAAACACGCCGCAGCTGCAGCGCCAGGGCATACGCTGCGTGACACCCGACCGCATGCCGCTCGCGGGGCCGGCACGGCGTTCGCCGGAAGATGGGGGCGGGAAATATGCGGGGCTGTACCTCAATGTGGGACACGGTTCGCACGGACTGACGCGCACGCCGTTCTGCGCCGCATGGCTCGCGAGCCTGTTCAACCTTACGCCGCCGCCCTTTGCGGACGAACTGGCACAGCTGGTATTGCCGAAGCGTTACGTACGGACTGAATAGAAGCGCGACAACGCGGTGACCATGTGCTGCGTATCCTTCGCGCCGCACAGTTCGCGGATCGAATGCATCGCGAAGGTGGGAATGCCGATATCGACGGTGCTGACGCCAAGGTCCGTCGCGACGATCGGACCGATCGTGCTGCCGCAGGCCATGTCGCTGCGCATGACGAAACTCTGCACCGGTACTCCCGCCTCGGCGCACACGCGTCGGAAGAACGCGCTGGTTTCGCTGTTCGTCGCATACCTTTGGTTCGTGTTGAACTTGATGACGGGACCTGCGTTCAGCAGCGGGCCATGCTTGCCGTCGTGCTTGTCGGCAAAGTTCGGATGGATGCCATGCGCATTGTCCACCGATGCGAACATCGATCGCTGCAGCAGGCGCGTGAAGCTCTCGCTGTTGCCGCCACCGGGAACCTTCTCCGCGATGCGCTGCAACGTTGCCTGCAGGAACGGACCTGCCGCGCCCGCCGCGCTGTTGCTGCCGACTTCTTCGTGGTCGCTGCAGACCAGGAGTGCATTGCTGCCACTGCTCTCGATCAATGCGCGCAAACCGAGGAAACAGCTCGCCAGGTTGTCGATGCGCGCGGCGGCGATGAATTCTTCGCGAAGGCCCACCGGCGCCGGCGGATTCACGTCGTACAGGCTCAGTTCGAAATCGAGGATGGACTGCGCACCGAGCATCGCGTGCTGTGCACGGATCTCGTCCAGCAGCACGGCCTTGAAGTCCACCTGCTCGCCGGCGCCGAGCTGCAGCACGAGCGGTGGCAAGTCATTCTGCGCGTTGATGCTGCGCTTCTGGTTCACTTCGCGATCGAGGTGGATCGCGAGGCTCGGGATGACGGCTATCGGCCGCTTGAAATCGACGAGGCACGAACGCTGCACGCCGCTGCCGTCGATGAAAGCTACGCGGCCGGCCAGCGACAGGTCGCGATCAAACCAGGGATTCAGCAATGCACCGCCATACACCTCCACGCCGAGCTGGAAGTAGCCATGGCGCTGCAGGTCAGGTTGTGGCTTCAGCCGCAGGCAGGGACTGTCGGTATGCGCGCCGGCCATGCGCCAGCCCTGATCGAGCAGGCTCGACATGTCGACGCGGAACGCGATCAGGGAGGACTGGTTGCGGGTGACGTAATAGCGACCCTGCGGCGCGAGCTGCCATGCGTTCGTTTCATCGAGCCGCGTGTAGCCCGCTTCGTCCAGCGCCGCGGCCAGCGTGGCCGTGGCGTGGAACGGGGTCGGCGAAGACTGGATGAACGCGCAGAGCGCGCGGTTTAGCTCCGTCGTGCTCATTCAGCAGCGGAACTTACTGCGCGCCGGCCGATGCTTCTTCGATGCTGAGGAGCTCGACGTCGAAGATCAGGGTCGAGTTCGGCGGGATCACCGGCGGTGCGCCCTGCTCGCCATACGCGAGTTCGGACGGAATGAAGAAGCGGTATTTCGAACCCACTTTCATCAGCTGCAGGCCTTCGGTCCAGCCCGGGATCACGCCGTTCAGCGGGAAGGTAGCGGGTTCGTTGCGCTCCACCGAACTGTCGAACACGGTGCCGTCGACCAGCGTGCCGGTGTAATGGACGGACACGGTATCGGTCTCCTTCGGCGTCGCGGCATTGGCGTCCGCTGCTTCTTCCACGACGCTGTACTGCAGGCCGGAATCCGTAGTCATCACGCCCGGCTGCGAACCGTTCTGCGTCAGGAAGTCACGGCCAGCCTGCGCCTGCGCAGCGAGTTCGGCATTCATCTTCTCCTGCTGCAGCGCCGTGAAGGCCTGGATGGCAGCTTCCATTTCCGGCATCGTCATCTGCAGTTCGCCACCGCCGATGCTGTCACGCAGACCGGCAATGATCGCGTCGACGTCGAGGTCCGTAGCGAGCCCCTGGCCGAGCAGGTTGCTGCCGATGTTGGCGCCGATGCTGTAACCGGCTTTCTGCTCAGGCGTCGTGAGTTCGGCCTGTGCGAGCACCGACATCGATACTGACATCGATACAACGAGCGACAGGGTCGTGCACAGGGAACGACGGACGGCATGTTTCATAAAAGCTTGATCCTTTACGCGAACGGATAATCGCCGGAGAATCCGTATGGTGGCTGAAGTTGACCTGCTTGACGTACTGCTCGAACAAGGCGCGCATACTACCGGGACTACTCCGAAATTGCCACGTCCACAGCGCACGCATGCGCTTCGAAACGCCGGTTTAAACGGCAAAAAGAACTGTTTAATCATGAACCTGAAATACGCTTCGCGCTGCTCCCGCATCACGCCAACCGCCCTGCTTGCGCTGCTGTGCGCGACGCTCGCCAGCTGCGCGCAGCCCTACTCGGTTACGCTGAACAATAACGTACTCTTCGGTCCTGGCGCGGCAGACAGGCGTGGCGCCGTGACGGCTGATCCGGGCCTTCAGGCCTGTCTCGACCAGACGCTCGAACGACTCGAGCAGACCGATCCGGCGCGCATTACCTTGCTCGCCTGTCCAGGTGCCGGAATCGAAACGCTTGCGGGCATCGAAGCGCTGGCGAGCCTCGAACAGCTCGAACTCAGCGACAACGACATCACGGACCTCGGCCCGCTTATAGCGTTGAAGAACCTGCGGGTACTGGGCCTGCGCAACAATGAAATCGGCGACGTGCGCGCGCTAGCGGAACTCCCGATACTGCGCTTCCTGACACTGGAGGGAAACGAGCGCGTGCCCTGTCGCCAGCTGGATGGACTCACGAGCAGGCTCGGCAATACCTTCGGCCGCCCGCAAAACTGCATCAACTGACTGCCGGCGCGCCGCTGTGGAAGCGGAACTCGGAATCGGGCGTGCTGATCAATTCGGCCTCCAGCACTGCGAAAAATTCGATGCGTGGCGCGATGTCTTCGTTCGCGTACGTGCGTGCCAGCTCGAGGTAGTACTCGTAGTGCCGCGCTTCGGAACGCAACAGCGAGGTATAGAACCTGCCGAGCTGTGCGTCGAGGTGTGGCGCCACCGCTGCAAAACGCTCGCATGAGCGCGCTTCGACGAATGCCCCGATGATCAGCGTATCGATTAGTTTCGCGGGTTCGTGCGTGCGCATATGCTGCCGCAGGCTGCCGGCATAGCGCGATGGACCGAGGTGCGTGTAGGTCATTCCGCGTTCGCGCATCAATCCGACGACCTGCTCGAAGTGCAGCAGTTCCTCGCGCGCGAGCTGTGACATGCGTTCCAGCAACTCGGGCTTGTCGACGTACTTGTACATAAGGTTCATCGCCGTGGCCGCGGCCTTCTTCTCGCAATTGGCATGATCAACGAGCAGCACGTCGAGTTGCCGTAGCGCCGCGTCGACCCAGGAGGCCGGCGTCGCGCAACGCAGGAAGGCTTCCGGTGCGAGAAGTGGCTCATTCATCGTCGCCGTCCTTCGTTCCCGGCGGCGCGAGCGCCGCATTGTCGTCGCCATCGTCGGAGGCACCCGCCAGCTGCTTGCTGGCACGGGCGCCGAGCTTTTTCAATTTCTCGACGTGCGTGATGACGTTGCCGCGCCCCGTGTGCAGCTTGTTGTGCGCCGCATCATAGGCCTGCTGTGTCTGAACGAGACGCTCGCCGATGCGCTCGAGGTCCTGCGTGAACGCGACGAACTTGTCGTACAGCTTCCCGGCCTGCACGGCGATCTCGACCGCGTTCTTGTTCTGGTATTCGTAGCGCCAGTTGTTGCGGATCGTGCGCAGTGAGGCCAGCAGCGTACTCGGACCAACCAGGAAGATGTTCTGCTCGAAGGCTTCGTTGAACAGTGAATCGTCTTCCTGGATCGCCAGCGTGAATGCAGCCTCGACCGGCAGGAACAGCAGGACGTAATCGAGCGTGCGTACGCCGTCGAGATGCTGGTAGTTCTTGGCCGACAGGCCCTTGATGTGGCTACGGATCGACTGGATGTGCTGCTTGAGGAACACGGCACGCGTGTCCTCGTCGGCGGCGCCGAAATAACTTTCGTAGGCGGTCAAAGCCACTTTCGAATCGATGATCACGTCCTTGCCCTCGGGCAGGTGCACGACCACGTCCGGTTGCCGCAGGCGCCCTTCGCCGTCCTTCAGCGCAACCTGGATGCTGTATTCGCGCCCCTTCTGCAGGCCGGACTTCTCGAGCACGCGTTCGAGGATTACTTCACCCCAGATACCCTGCGTCTTGCTTTCGCCCTTGAGCGCCTTCGCGAGATTGTCGGCGCGCGCGCTCATCTGGATGTTGGTTTCATGCAGCGCGCGAATCTCCTTCTCGAGCGCGAACCGCTGCTGCGCCTCCTTGCCGTAGGTGTCTTCCACCTTTTTCTCGAACGAATGGATCTTGTCGCCTAGCGGTTTCAGGATGTCCTGGATCTGCTGACGGCTCGTTTCGCTGAAGGTCCTGCCCTTCTGCTCGAGGATTTCGTTCGCGAGGTTGCGGAATTCGAGCGTCATCTGTTCGCGCGCTTTCTGCAGTAGCGCGACTTTTTCTGCACTCTGGTTACGTTCCTCTTCGAGAAGCGCTTCCTGCCGCGACAGCTTCTCCCGCAATGCGATCGCCATGTCGTGTTCCTGCTTCGTCGCGGCCTGCAGGCTGCCGAGCGCCTGCTGCAGGCGTTCGATGTCCTGCTCGCGCGCGGCCAGGCGTTCGCGCAGTACGGCGATTTCGCTGTGGTCAACCTGTGCAGTCGCGGGCCTGCGAAGCAGAAGCACGAGGCAGCCGCACACGGCGACCAGAACGAGGCCGAGCAGTGCGGGCAACAGTAGGTAGCTGGACTCGCCCATCGTTCAGCGGGTCCAGGACGTCAGAAGGTCTGGTCGAAATCGACGCCGAGACGCGCACCGACTTCCTTGTAGGCTTCGATGACGTTGCCGAGATCCTGGCGGAAACGGTCCTTGTCCATCTTCTTGCGGGTCTCCTTGTCCCAGATGCGGCAACCATCGGGACTGAAT
>DASWWP010000017.1:0-4785 GCA_036405915.1 Pseudomonadales bacterium | reverse complement strand
GCGCAATGTCGTTCTGTGCGTAGAAGACCGAAAAGTGCTGCCCGATGATTTCCTCGGCCGCATAGCCCTTGATGCGGCACGCCCCGGGGTTCCAGCTGGCCACGTGGCCACGACTGTCGAGCAGGAAGATCGCGTAGTCCGTTACGGAGTTCGCCATCAGCTCGAACAGTTCGGGAGTTGGTGTATGTTCACCTGCTCGCAAAATAGATGTCATCCATGTTGAGTCCGGCACACCGGACACGTTGATCGGCGGGAGCTCTTGTACCTGCTCGCGGGCAACGCTCATCGCAAAGCGCGGCTGCTGCCCGGCGCGCCAGTACGGCGGGGCGCATTGATGCCGGGTTTCCGGTGCACGGAGAATAGCGGCGCCCACCTGACCTTCCAATCTGGATTTCCCTGCGTTCTCGCGCAGGAAACCCCCACGTTTGTCTCGTCAGGGACGAAAGCGCGCATCGCCGAGTGCAAAGAAATACGGATTCAGCAAATCGTCCTTCGCGTTGTAGCGATACGGAACGCCGTCCGTATCGATAAGGATGCCTCCGCTGGCTTCGAGTACGGCCTGCGCGGCCGCGGTGTCCCATTCGGAGGTTGGAGCAAGTCGCGGATAGACGTCGGCACTGCCCTCGGCGACGAGGCAGATCTTCAGCGAACTGCCCATGCTGAGCAGCTCCAGGTCCGGAAAGCGCTGCTGCATCCTGCCGAGCCAGGTTTCCAGTTCGGCGCCGGCATGACGGCGACTGGCCACCACGCGCAATACGCGCTGCCCGTCGGCGATTGCCGCGGTGCCGATGCGCGCGCTCCGCCCCCTGTCTTCCTTCCACGCGCCGAGCTGCGCCGCACCGAGGTACAGCAGGTCCTGCACCGGCGCATAAACGGCGCCCAGTACCGGCACGCCGTGTTCGATAAGCGCAATATTGACGGTGAACTCACCGTTGCGATTGATGAACTCCTTCGTACCGTCGAGCGGATCTACGAGCCAGTAACGCGTCCACCGGCGGCGTTCAGTCCATGGAATGCCGGCGGACTCCTCGGAGAGCACTGGCAACTGCGGCGTGAGCTTGCCCAGGCCGGCAACGATGAGCTCGTGCGCCGCGAGATCTGCATGGGTCAGTGGCGAGTCGTCTTCCTTGTATTGCACGCCGTGATCGGCACGCTGATAGATCTCGAGTATCGCGGCGCCGGCCGCACGTGCGATTGCGCCGACGGGCGCGAGCAGTTGCTGCAATGTCATGGGAAGCGCCGGTGCCATGGTCCTATAATGGCGCGCGATTATACGAGGGATTCAGATGGTGGACTGGACGAAGATCGATACCGTGCTGCTCGACATGGACGGAACGCTGCTCGATCTGTACTTCGACAATTATTTCTGGCTCGAATACCTCCCCGTGAAATACGCCGCGCATCGTGGCTGCGACGCGGCGAGCGCGAGGAGGTTCCTTACGGAACTGTCCGATTCGCTGCACGGAACGCTCGACTGGTACTGCATCGATTACTGGAGCGAGCGGCTGCAGATGGACGTGGAGGCGCTGAAGCTCGACCTGTTGCACCTGATCCGCTTCCGCCCCGGCACGCCGGAGTTCCTGCGCTTCGTGGCAGCTCAGGGCAAGCGGATGCTTCTCGTCACGAACGCGCATCCGAAGGCGCTGAAGCTGAAACTGCAGGCTTCCGGCCTCGGCGCCCATCTCACGCAGCACGTCAGTTCGCACGACCTGCGGCTGGCGAAGGAAAACGCAGGGTTCTGGCCACGGCTGGAACAGGAGCAGCAGCTCGATCTTGCGCGCTGCCTGTTCATCGACGACAGCCTGAGCGTGCTGCGCCGTGCGCGCGACGAAGGCGTTGGCCATACCGTGCAGGTCCTGCAGCCGGACACGACCTTGCCGCCCCGCGCGCCGTCTGAATTCCCGGGCCTCATCCACTTCGACGAGCTGATGCAGGCATGAGCGCAAGCGATCCCCAGGTCCCGCGCGCGCGCATGCGCATCGACAAGTGGCTGTGGGCCGCGCGCTTCTTCAAGACGCGTTCGCTGGCAAAGCAGGCCATCGACGGCGGCAAGGTGCACTGCAACGGAGAGCACTGCAAAAGCAGTCGCGATATCGAAGTGGGCTTTACGTTGCAGATCCGCCAGGGCTGGGACGAAAAGACCGTGATCGTCAAAGCGCTGTCGGAAAAACGTGGCGGCGCGCCGCAGGCGGCCCTGCTGTACGAAGAAACCTCTGAAAGCCGTGAACGCCGTGAGCGCCTGGCGGCCGAGCGGCGTGCCCAGAACGCCGGGTTCGAGGCCACGGCCGGGCGGCCGACGAAGCAGGACCGGCGCCGCATCACGCGCTTCAAGCGCGATGCCCTGGAGTGAAGGCCGCCGGCGAAACGGGCCGGCATTGCCATACCGACTGACCGCCCGGGGCGGTCTTTACTTGGTGAGTCGCTCCTGTGGCATAATGCCGGGCCTTGCTGTCGGGGACCCGGTCGCAGCGCAAAAACCCCTTTTTTATTAAGCACTTATAACCAGATTTCGGCGCATCCAGCCGAAACGCCAACAGGGGTCTGAAAGAATATCCACGCGCTCCCGCTCTTGATGCGGGCCGCCGCCGCTCCGAACACACTTGGGACGACGTGCCGCGGCCGTCCCGACGCGCACTTATCAGGAAGCCTCCTTTGTCAGAACAGATCTCGCGCATCCTCGATCGCCTGAAACAGACTTCGGGCAGCAGCTGCCTGTCGGCGATTAATCATGGCCTCGAAAAGGAGAGCCTGCGCATCGATCCCAACGGCCACATCGCGCTGACGCCGCATCCGCCCGGCCTCGGTTCCGCGCTGACGCATCCGCAGATCACGACCGACTTTTCAGAAGCGCTGATGGAATTCATCACGCCCGTCATGCAGAAGCCCGACGCGACGATTGCACACCTGAGCGACATCCACACCTACATCTACTCCCAGCTGCCGCGCGAAGAATTGCTGTGGACCTCGAGCATGCCGTGCGTGATCGGCAAGGACGAGGATATACCGCTCGCGCAGTACGGCAGCTCGAACAGTGGCCGGCTGAAGACCCTGTACCGCAAGGGCCTCGGCTTCCGCTACGGCCGCACGATGCAGACGATTGCCGGCATCCACTTCAACTTCTCGTTGCCCGAGGCCTTCTGGCCGCTATATCACGGCCTGCTTGGCTCGACGCAATCGCTGACCGAATTCCAGACGGACCAGTACTTCGGCCTGATCCGCAATTTCCGCCGCTATTCGTGGCTGCTCGTGTACCTGTTCGGCGCGTCGCCTGCGCTGTGCCGCAGCTTCGTGCGCAATCGACCCAACCACGGGCTCGAACACTATGACGACGACGGCACGCTGTACCTGCCGTATGCCACCTCGCTGCGCATGGGCGACCTCGGTTACACGAGCGAAGCGCAGGCGGGCCTCTACATCAGCTACAACAGCCTGCAGCAGTACGCCGACGGGCTGACGAAGGCAATCAAGACACCGTATCCGCCGTATGCGAACTTCGCCACGGCCGACGGCTCGCCGGCCCAGATCAATTCGAACGTGCTGCAGATCGAGAACGAGTTTTACAGCACGATCCGGCCGAAGCGCGTCACGCCGCCGGGCAAGCGCCCGGTACACATGCTGCGCGCAGAAGGCGTGCAGTACATCGAAGTACGCTGCATCGACCTGAATCCGTTCATGGCCGTGGGCATCGACAGTGAGACGATGCACTTCCTGAATGCATTCCTGCTCTATTGCCTGCTGCGCGACAGCCCGCCGTCGGAGCGCGAGGAGTACCACGAGATCGATGCGAACTTCAAAGCCGTCGTCAAACAGGGCCGCGACCCCGCGCTGCAGCTCACGCGCAAGCGCAAGGGCGGCACGATCCCGCTGAAGGACTGGGCAGGAAAAATTTTGCGCGACGTCGAAGAAATCGCGAAACTTCTGGACAGCATCAACGGTACTGATGACAGCGTGAAGGCAACCGCGGCGCAGAACGCGAAGGTGGCCGATAGCGCACTGACGCCGTCCGCGAAAGTGCTGCAGCGCATGCGCGAGGGCAAGACCGGGTACTTCCGTTTCGCGATGAACCAGTCGCTCGCTAACAGCGACTACTTCCGCTCGCTGCAGCTCACGCCGCAGGCGCGCGATGGCTTCGTGCAAATGGGCGAGCAATCGCGGCACGAGCAGACGGAGCTGGAACAAAGTGATACGGTGGACTTCGCCACGTATGTACATCAATTGAACGCGAGCTAGCCATGGCCTCTTCGTACTTCAGCAAACGCCTCGTCAATCTCTACATCTTCCTGTTCTGCGCGGCGATGATGGGCATCGCGTATTACATGCAGTACGTGATGGGGCTAAAACCCTGCCACCTGTGCATCATGCAGCGCGTGTTCTTCACGGCGGCTGGCCTCGTCGCGCTGGCCGCGTTCATCCACAATCCCGGCACGACCGGCGTCAGGCGCTATGGCATCGCGAGCGTCGTGTTCGCGATCGCCGGCAGCGGCTTCGCGATGCGCCAGATCTGGCTGCAGCACCTGCCGAAGGACCAGGTACCTGCCTGCGGCCCCAGCCTGACCTACATGCTCGAGGAATTTCCGCTCGCCGAAACGCTGAAGGTGATGTTCTCCGGTGACGGCAACTGCGCGGAAATCGCGTGGGTCGATCCGGTAATTGGCCTCGGGATCCCGGAGTGGGCCATCGTCGGCTTCGCGACGATCGCGGCCGCCGGGCTTTATCAGGCCCTGCGCAGATAACAGCTGTTTCGCTTCCGAAAATTTTTGGCGCGTTCCGCGAAGCTCTACTATT
>DASWWP010000016.1:0-14406 GCA_036405915.1 Pseudomonadales bacterium | reverse complement strand
CCGCGCGCATCCTCGACCGACGTCATGCCGGTGTTATCGATGCCGGGGTAGTTCCTCGCGCCTTCGTAGAAGGACAGCAGGTAGGGCCTGATCTTGTCGCCGAAGTCCTGAACCATGGCATCAGCGAACTCGCCGAACTTGCGCACGCCGGATTCGATGTAGGCACCGGCGATCGTCATGCCATCGATCATGACCTCAGGGTCGATGCCGCTGTTCAGCGACGAAAGCTTCGAGCGCAATCTCGCGCGCGCCGCTTCGACCTTGTCGGCCGTGAATATCTTGTTGCCCGCAAATTGCCCCTGCGCGCTTTTGTCAACCGAAGTGGATTCTGTCAACCGATCGGCAGGCGGTCCCGCCTGTTCCGCTACGGCGGTCTTCGCGACGGCACCTTTCTGCAGCTCGCGCTCGGTCGGCAACGTGCTGTGATTGCGCACGCGGGTGTCCTTCGGGTTCTTCACCCAGCCGTCACCCTCACGGACCACGGATTCAACATCGACGCTCCACGCGCCGCCTTTGTCGGGCGGGTTGTACTTCAACACGCGATCGAAACCGCCGTAGCCGGGCACGACATTTCCAGGCGTGAAATACGCAGCGAGACGCGCCTGCCGCTCCGCGGTGCGTTCACGGCCTGCCTTCGCCGGTTTGCGCGGCTTCGGCGCTGCAGGCGGTTGAGAAGTCTCTGCGGGTTTGGGTGCCGGCTTCACAGCTGGCGTATCACGTGCGTTCTCGCGCGCCACCTTCGCCAGCATCTTCTCGAGGCGCTCGTCACTCATCTTGCCGGTGTACGTGACGCCGGCAACGGACTTGTAGCCGCTCTCCGAATTGACGCCATCGCCTTTCAGTTCGAACGACACGATACCGCCGTCGGTTCCATACGTTTGCTTGTACGACTCCGGGCTCACCACAGTCCGAGCGTTGCCGACGATCTTGCCCCCGGCGAAGTTGAATTCGCGCTCGAACGGTTTGGGCTCGTCTGCACCCTTGCTCGGTTTGGCATTGCGCTGCATCTGGCGCAGCGCTTGCACGTCGCCGCGGCTGACGCGACGGCGGCCGCCGATCGGCTTGCTGGTATCGGCCTCGTTCAGCCATTCGCGAAACGCATCGACGGTAAGCTCCGTGACTGGGCCTACCTTCCAGCCTTTCTGGTAGTTGGCCAGGTAACCCGCTTCGGCTTCCTCGCGGGTGTTGAAGCCCATGAGCACCTTGTGCTCGTCAAACTTGCCGTCTTTATCGACCTGGTCGACGACGTATACCTGCGAGCTGTCAGGGTTCGGACCGACGAACACGTCGACGTGATCGCCGTCGGCGCCCTCCGTGCGTTTGATGTAGCCGTAGTGGTGAGCCATATCGACTTCCCACTTTTTGCCATCGGGATCCACGCCGGAGCGCTTCGAGCCGCGCGGGTTCTCGATCGAGATGTCGAGGCCCTGCACTTTGACGTGCCCCAGCTTGTAATTCCCGGCTTCCTTCTGCGCCTGCGAAGGCTCCGGCAGTGCATTTTCGGGGGAGGTTGCTGCTTCGGATGCGGCGGCATCGATGTCGGCCACGGCCGCTGCAGCGGTTGGCTGGCCATCGCGCCACACCCTGCCGTTGTAACTTATCCGGGCGATCGGCTTGCCATCCTGAGTGATCTTCAAGCTGCCGCCGATATCGCTCGCGCCGGCACCGGACTGGCTCCGGAAGCCATTCCATTTGGCCTGCGCTTCCGCAATGGATTGCACCGGGTATGACTGCTTGCCGAAGGAAGCGACGAGGTTCGGCCGCTCGAGCGAAAGTTCGGCATCATCGACGATTTCGACCCGGCCAGAATCGTTCGCCGGCACGGCCGCGGCACTCGCCTCGACTACGCCCTGCGCGTTCCGGTTGCCGTTGTTCTGTACGGGGAGCCTGCTGTTGAAAAGCTGCTCGAGCTGCGCGTCCTCGCCATCGGCAAGCCGATAGTCGAATTTCATTTCTTCGAGCATGCCGCGCGATTCTGCGAGGGTCTCCGGCTTCTGCTGTTCGATCCACTTGCGGTAGCTCTCGAACTGCGCGCTGCGCGGCGCTTCGGCCTGCGCGCCTTGCGTGCCGGTCAGCAGATCATCTGCGGGCGCGGCGCCTGCTCGTGCCTGCACGCCCTTCGCGATCTCGATGAACTTGTCTCGAGCGCCCGAGTCCGTGAAGAGAAAGCCCGGGATTGCTCCGTTCTGTGCATTGCGTGAGTAACGGCCGCCGTTCTTCCGCGCGATTGCGGAAAGCTGGCTGAAGTTGTCGGCCTTGCCATCGAACTTCGCGACGTGAAAGACCGGCCCTGCCCCGACTTGAAACTGCGCAGGGTCAAATTGAGACCCTGTGGCTACTTCGGCCCGGGGCTGAGCGTCAGCCTCGGACGCTGTTTGGCTTTGCTCTTCGGCTTGAGGCGGTACCGCTTTTTCGCTGGGGGGCTCTGCTTCTGCATTGCTTACTTCCTCCTGGCTGAGTGGTCCGCGCTCGCCGGCAGGCGCACCGGCGGCCGGAGCCTCCGGCGAACCGCCAGCGGCGGGTTCATTATTGATCTGGATCGCGAAGCCACCTTCGACGGGCACGACGGCCGCGCCGGGGCTGGCTTTGAATATTCGGCTCGCACGCGCGCTGCGCTCGCTCAAGAACGGTTCGCCGCTCGCCCGCATCTGCAGGCGTGGCGCGGGCGGCTGTGTTTCCTGTGCGGCCGCGTCACGTTCGAGATCGGCGCCCATGTCATAGACCTCGCCGGTCTCAGGATCGACATCTGCAGGCGGTTGTGCCGCGCGCTCGCCAGGCGCCAGCGCGGACTGGACGGGCGATGCTTCGCCCGGATGCACGGTACGCACTTCGTCAGCGGTGTTCATCTTCTGCTGGGCTGCGGCGATCTCGTCTTCGTTCGGCTCAACGTCCTCCTCAGCACCTTCGCGGCCGGGCGTCACGGCGCCAAGGCCAGCACCGACGCCGGCGCCGACGACCATCGAGTGCGCTACCGCATTGGCGAACTCCCCGATCGTCATGTCCTGATCGAGAGCCAGCATGTCGTGTCCGCTTTGCAGGATCTCGGTGAGCCCTTCCTGGATACCTTCGGCGGCGCCGGCCGTAAGCATCTTGCTCAGCCGTCCGGTGTCCGAGAGCAGCACCTTCAACGGTGTCGCTTCGGTGGCGAATTCGAACACAGTGAACAGCGCCGCGCGGCGGCGCGCCTGCTCCGGATCCAGCTCGAGGTTGTTCAGCGAATCGATGTAGGTATGGCCGTACATCTGGCCGCCCATGACACCGGCGCCGAGCGCGGGATTTTTCGTGACGAGCGTTGTAGCCACGGCGGGGATCATTTCGGCAGCGCCGGTGGCGATATCGCGTACCAGTCCTTTCGCGGACCACTGATCGACGTCGGGGCGCATGGCGGCGATCTCGGCGTCGTTCGTGCGCGCGGCAGTGAGTGCCGCCTGCAGGCCTTCGTCGGCTGCCATGCCGCGGCGCTGGAAACCCTTCACGAGTGCACCGTAGCTGTCCATCTGCTGCACCCAGTCATCGGAGACGAGCGCATCAGGATTCACGCCGAGCGTGTGAGCGAACTCGCGCAACTTTCCGTTCTGCGGTTCATCGCGCAGCGCTTGCGCGAATTCACGCGCCTCGGCCTGGTATCCGCTGAACGGATGCAGAAACGCGTTCAAACCGTCTGGATCATGGAAGCTTTGCCGCACGCTGGCTTCGATGCCGTGCGCGGCGTTCGCAAAGCGGCGCGGCAGCGCGCGCGCTTCGGCGCCGAGTACTTCGCCCCACGTGGGCTCGGGATCCTGCTTCGGCGTGATGAAGCCGCGCCAGTCGGCCGGCGCCTGTGGCGCAGCCGGCGGCGGGTTCAGCGTCAGTCGACGCGGCGCGGCCGGTGCCGCGCTCGACGGCGCGCTCGACGGCGCGCTATCCGGAAGGACAAGGCGGAAGCGCCCAGCTGCCGGTTGCGCGGCTGCGGGCGCGGACTGACTGGCGGGCTGCTGTGCGGTCTGATCAGGCGGAACAAGTTTAAAACCCATGGATTAGCGAACCTCTTCCCACACCTGACCATTCGAGCGATAGCGCACGCCCGATTCTTCGTCTTCGATTTCTGCACCGGGGTACTGTTTCGGATCGGGCATTTCCTCGAACATGTCGGCGCCCGCTTCTGCAGGTGCCTGCGGCAATGCCAGCCGTGAGCGAGCTGTCGGCATAATTTGCGCATCCAGATCCGCCACCATCTGCTGCGCCTGCTGCAGGAGCTGCTCGTCGGTCAGCTGCGTCCCAGCGGCGCCAGGAGTGAACGCGCGGGCTGCCTGCGCCTCGGCGAGCGTTTCGTACACGCGCAGCACTGCATCGCGCGGGTTCGACTTCGACACGTTAGCGATGTCGAGCGCCTGCTCGACGCTGATCGGCTTGCCGTCTGCATCCCGCAGGTTGGCGCGTAAGTACTCGATCGTCTGGATCGTGCTGTTGCTGCCGCCGCCGGTTGCGGCACGTGCACGCTCGCGCGCTTCGTCACGGCGAATCTCGTTCTCGGTCTTGTGGTCGTCCAGCTCGAGCGAGAGCCGATGCTTCTTCAATTCCTGCGCATCCGCCGCTGCTGCGTTCTCCACGCTCCGATCGCCGGACGCCACGCGGAAGAACTCTTCGAGCTGCTTCGTAACTTCCCGCGGCGTGCCTTTGAAGCCGGCGTCCTGCAAGTCGTCCGTCACCTCGTATACGAGATTGAACAGGTCCTCGTACGGCACGAGAGCGACCGGATCATCGCCGCGCGAGCTGCGGCCTTGCGTCAGTGGCGCGCGATAGGCTTCGCCGCTTTCCGGCGTGACATCGAGCTCGACGTATACGCCCCTGCCCTGCTCGTCGGGATAGATGTCCGCGATCTGCTTACGCGAATTCACGGGCTCACCCTGATTCAGCAGCGGCGTCAGGAAGTAGTTCAGCGAGTTGCGCACTGCGGCTGGGTCCATTTCCGTGCCCTCCGAGAAGCTGTTGAACGCGCGCAGCAGGTTGTACGACTCCGTGATGCGGCGCTGGCGGTCCTGCCCCTGCAGGTTCGAGAGGCTGAACTCATTGATGCGCTGCTGCTGACCGAACAGGGTTTCAGACTGCGCATCCTGCTTGTCCTGCCGTGCCATGTTGCGCGTGCGGTCTTCGTCCTGCTGCTGGTCCAGCACCAGGCGCCGCTCACGCGTGTACTTGCGATCCGCCATGTTCTCCTTGGCGTTGATCACGTTCAGCATCGTGTTGACGCCACCGAGCGCGCCGTCGACGAACGAAAGGGATTGTCTGGCTGCCATTAGCTCACCCGCTTTTTCAGTTGGAGTACGTCTTTCTGCAAAGCATCCAGCCGCTTACCCTGTTCCTGGAATCCCAGCGTGAGCTTGCCCATCCAGTCCCCTGCCTTCACCGCCGAACGATCAGCGGTGGCGATCTGCGGGCTGTCCTCGGCGATTACGCCGGTGCGCTCGCCGGCCGGCCCGGCACCCTCCTTGTACTGGTACTTCTTCACCCGCAGCTGTGACAGCTCGCGCGTGGCGGCGCCGCCATCGGCTGGCTTGATGTTCTTCTTCGCCTTGCGGCTCGACAGAATCATGGCCGTGCTGGCGATGCCGGCAGCTTCGCCAGCGAGGCCGTACAGGGAGGCCTTGTGCTGCGCGGCGTTGTTGATGTTCGTCATGTTGCGCTGGCCTTCGAGACTGGCGGCCGCCGCGTAGTCGCCGGTAGACGAATCCTTGTAGCCCTGCCCCAGCGAGAGGACGTCACCGCGCACCTGGTCCTGCAGTTCCACCGCGGCATCACGTGCCGAGTTCTTCGCGTGCACCGTGGCGCGCGTGCGGTTCGTCGCATGGCTCTTGAGCAAGAGCTCCTTCTGATCATTGGCGAGCGGCGTGCTACTGCGCGACAGGCTTCGCCGCGTCATGCCCTCGGCAACGTCGAACGCCGGGTTGACTCGCGCCGCGGCGCGATCGACGGCGGCGGCCACGACTTCCGGCGACGTGGAGGCCTCCGTGAGTTCATCGGCAAGCTGCGCGTAGTTGCGTTTGAAGTTCTCGAAGTCTGCGCGCGCGATCGCCGTCGACTGGTCTTGCAGCGTCGTATCGGGCGTCGGCGTTTTCGGCGAAAGGCAGCTCACGGCAGATCCTCGTCAGGTGTTGATTTCTTCCGGCTTCGGCGCCGCCGGAGTTTTCGGATTGAACGCGCCCGTCTTGTACGCTCCGGCCGTGCCGAGCGAACCCACGGCTTGGCCGAGCGCGCCCATGCCAGCATCTTTCATGTACTGCGTTGCGCTGGACTGCGCGGCTTTCAGGCCGGCGGCGGATGCGGCGGAGCGTTGCAGACCCTGGCTGCCGCTGATCGACAGACGCAGACCTGTCGCGAGGTTGCGGACCTTCTTGTTTGCCGTGATCCGGTCTGCAGCGTTCTCACCGGCGCCGCCGGCTGCGGCCATCACGGTCGCGCGGCCGTTGTTCTCGAGCATGAGGCGGCTTTTCTGGTTCGGATTCGCTACCGGCGTAGGCAGCATGGATCGCGCGCTGTTCGCCGCGCGATCGACGAGCCGTTGCCGTTGCGACGTACGCGTGAGTTTGTCCGCGTCAGCGCGATCGTAAGCCTGCAGCGGCTCCGTGATTCGCTGGCTGTACTGGTACTTCTCACCGGCTAGGTTCGCCAGTTCCTGCTCGGCGGCAGTCGCCTTCACCGGCTTCGGACTGCTGAGGCATCCCATCAGTTCTTCTCCTGCTGGTTTTGTCCGACACCTTCGGACGTGCGCAGCACCTCCGCGCGGTAGTGCTCGTAGTCGTTGGCGTCCTCGAGGAAGACGGCCGCTTCTATAGCCGGCGCCAGCTGCAGCGCATGCGCACGGCCGCCGACGAGGCGAGCCACCCAGATCATGATGTCGGTCAGCACCGAGCGCTTCACGTAGCTCACGTGCAGCATCTGCGCGTTACGGCCGATCTCGTGATGGTTGGCGGTCTGCCAGTTGATGATGGCGAGCTCCATGACCGGCAGAAGCGCGGCCTGGTGCTGCTGGTAGAACGGGTTGTACTGCATGTCGATCAGCGCGCTCAGCATCATCTGGTTGATGTCGATGTCGCCCACGGGCATGTCGCGGTCGATGAGGTCGTCCCACACCTGCGAAATGCTGCCGAGCATGAGCAGGAAGCCGAGCGCATCGTCATTGCCGAGACAAATGGCGCGGAGGATTTCGTCTTGATTTTTCACGCGGCGCCCCGGGGGAAAGGAAGGAATGCTGTTCTGGTTATTATCGGCCGGGGGGCGAGTCCGGCCAGTTACTTACCCTTCGCGCGCGGCTTCATGGCGCGTACGGCGCGCGCCAGTTTCTTGATGATGGCCTTAGCTTCCTCGAGGTTCTTCACCGCGTCGATCTGGGCGTCTACCCAGACCTGTTCGCGGCGCAGCAATGGATCACGCAGGGCCTGCCGCCGCTCGCGCTCGTCGCGCGACAGCTGCACGCCCGGATCATGCTTCTGAAACTTCGGCATAGAACCGCTCCGTGACGTAGGGGAACTTGACCAGCTGGAGCGTGTACTTGCCTGGCTCGAGCGCACCCCACTCGATGAAGCCGTCGTCGATTTCGTCTTCCCCGTCGGGGTGCTGGAACAAAGTGCCAGCCGGAATGCCGCTGATCGTCACACTTTCCTCGATGGTGAAAGCCATCGAGCCGACGGTCAGCGGCATAACGGGCCGCACCTCGAGGGACGGGGCATCGCCCGACAAGTCAATGAAGCAGGTGTCCGGATCCACGGCGAGCAGGATTTCAATCGCAGCCTCGCCGGGAGCGAGATTGCCGGCAAGACTTTCGGCCGTGACCGTCAGCACTTTCGTTATCGCGCCGGAGGTGTCGTATACGGCGTACGTGATCATTTGCGCACCCCAAGAACCACCATCGAGCGCGAGCCGCCGGAGTGAATGGTGCCGCCAGAAATCCGCCGCACGTGCACGGTGAAGGTGTTACTGCCGGAATTCGGAACGATCCCCGCCATCGTCACGAGGGAAAGCGCATAGCCTGACGGCGCGGATACCTGGATGGTCCCGTAGCTGTTGCCGTTGTGCATGATCTTGCATTCGTAGATGACTTCGCCTGACCCGCTGCTGTAATTCAGGTTGACGGTAGCCATCACCAGCACGCCGGTCGGCGTGTTCGAACCGTAGTCGACGGTGAGGCTATTCACCTCGTACCAGGTATTGAAGGTCGTTGTCGTTACGAAGGAAGTGGTCGTCACGGACGAGGGTATCGTGACCGCGTTGTTCGCAATCTGCAGGGTGCCGACCGCGAGGCTTTGAATGTACGTGGAAACGTTGCCGGGGGTAATCTGGTCTATCGAGGACATTGCGCCCTGAATCTTCACCCAGCTCGTCGTGAATGCGTTATAGCGATACATTTCGAGCGTGTCCGACTTCCACCAGTAAGCGCCGTGCACAACGGCTGATCCGGACGGCGTCGTCGACTGATTAAAGGTGCCCGCATATTCCCGGTCGTTAACTAGTTGGCCGACGTTCGTATAACCGGTGCCGACTAGCTGCCATACGCCGCTAACTCGCTGGTACAGCCACTTGTCGGTCGTGTTGTAGTAGAAATCTCCATTGGCCGGTGACGAAGGTGCCGATGCGGCGTACGTGAAATTGTTCCGCGTTGCATTGTCAGCGGGCTTGCCCGTTCCGGTAACGTCCGACCACTGCTGCTGCTGATTGTCGAGACGCGAGCTGTAGCTGCCGCCGCTCGTCAGTATTATGTTGCCACTGCCGTCGCGGATCGTGATGTTCGCAGCCGTGATCCCACCAGCTTTATTCAGCTGCCAGCCGATGCCAGCGTTCGGGTTGTATGACGTCGACTGGATCGTGTTGCCGATCATGGCGTCCGTGATGTGCGCGCTACCGATTAGGGCGTTCGCGATCGTGCCGCTGGCGGCGAATATCTTGTCGGCGGCCAGCGTTTGAATCTTCGCGTTCGTGATCGTCGCGTCAGGGATAAACGTTGCGGCGTTGAGCGCAATCTTCGACACGCCATTCACGGTTCCGATAATGAATGGTAAGTCGTTGGCGGTGCCGAACTTGCCGACGGCGAAGTTGTCGGCATTGACGAGGAAGCCGGAGGCGCCCGGCCCTTCGTTGTAGAGGCCGAAGCCGGCGACATAGCCGTTTACGTCCGTCTTCACGTACCACTCGGCAGAAAGCCCGTCGACGGTTTCTTCCACGACCTCGATCGCTGCGGCGTTTTCTTCAATGCCATTGATGCGCGTCTGCAGCGCGGAGTACAGGTGCGATTCCTGAATCTGTCCCACAAGTTGGCCGATGATGTATTCCGGGTCTTCGGCCGTGGTGCCGGGCGTGCCCGACGTTGCGTTGAACGGGCCGTACACCGGCTCGCCGAGCACGTTCTTCACGAAGCGCGCCCAGTAGTAGAAGGTCGAGCCATCGCTGCCCACCGTGTCGACGTAGAACCGCGACGAGGTCGTGCCAATCAGTACTGCCGTACCGAGATTGTCGGTACCGGAACGCCAGACTTCGGCGTGCGACAGGAACGCAATGTCGGGCGGCTGATCCCACTGCACGTAGATGGACGAAAATCCGCCGGTGACCGTGAGGTTTTCCGGTGCGCTCGGGGGCCCGAAGTCCGGTGTAGGGCCGCCACCGTTGCCGGGTTTCCAGCCAGGCAATCCGCCGGCGCCGCCGCGGACCATCTGCCCGTTGCGGGTCGGGATCACGAGGCCGAGCGCTACCAGGTCGCGGAAGGTCGGCTTCGCATCCATGCCTCCACTGCGGCCACGAATACCATCCTGCACCTCGTGGATCTCGACGACCTTCTTGATCCAGTCGTCGAGCTGCGCATTGCCGGTCGTGATCTTCGAGAGCGCTGGCTTGCGGGTAAGCGCGTTATCCGCCATCGACGATCTCCTGCACGGACTCGGCGATCTCCACGAGCTCGACCTCACTCGTGCCGGACAGGATGAACTGGAAGCGCCGATCGGGCTTAAACGGCAGACGGAAAGGTTCAGCGTCCGTGATGGCCTGAGTGTGAGTGAGCACGCCGCCAACGTAGGCTTTGAGCGTCAACGAGTCATAGTCCTTCGCAGTGACGCGCGCGGCGGTGAAGTTGCTCGGCCGCGGGGACACAAACTCTTTCGACTTCCACGCGTACTCGAGTGGGTCGCCTGCGTCCCATGCCACCACGTCACCGTCGATGCACAGGTACAGTTTGTCGCTGAGCGGATCCGCGTAGACGGCCGACGGGAAGATATCGAGGTAGATGAAGCCGGCTGCGGCATTCGCCGGGTCGAACAGGAAACCGCCCTGCTCGCTGCCATTGTCGTAGAAGCCCATGTACATGCCGTTGTACAGCACGCCGATGATGCTCGATGGCTTGAAGGCCAGCCATTGGTCGCGCGTGAGGAACTCGCGCGTCACCACGTCGGCCATGTCGCCGCCGATGAGCACGAGACCATCGGGTGAGGCATAGACCACGCCGAACTCGCCGCTGACGATCGAGCGCTTCGACACGCAGCCTTGGTTGATGTTCAGGGTGCGGTCCGACATCGAGCCCGAGTCCGTGCCGGAGATCAGTACCGGATTCTTCTCCGTGAGCGCAACGATCGTGTTGCCGAAGCTGCCGATTCCGACCACAGGATGGCTGGCCGGCTTGCGATAGAGCGGGTTCCACGCGTGCAACAGATAAGGCTCAGAAACGCACACGTCATTCTTGCTCGCGCCGTAACCGATGCCGTTGTCGAGCACGCCGATCGAGTGCATGTCCGTCGGCGGTGCATACCAGGTCTCGCTCGGGATACGTTCGCCGAGACCGGTGTCCGGCGTACTGTCCTCGATCGATGACGTGGAGACTGCGAGCTCGGCAAGAAAGTAGAACTCCGTGGTCGCGTCGTCGGTGGCCGTTCGGTAGATGCGTTTCGCAATGATGTTGTAATTGCCAGTTGGTGGCCCGCTGAGATTGCTTACCGTCACGGATTCACCCGGCATAACGTCGATGCTTGCGCTGGCCGTGGACGGCGGGCCTTCCTCGCCCCATGCGCTCACGTAGGTGTATACGTACGCCCACGTGCGCTGATCTGCCTCCGTCGCATCTTCCTCGGCTGTACCCCCGAGCGTGACCGTCGGCGTGTCCGCCGGCGCCGGGATCCCGAGCGTGTAGGAGTTCATCGGGTAGTTCGTGCCGCCGGACAGCGCGATCGAGTTGTCTGTGACCTTCGGCACACCGTCGCCGGTGTAGTACGTGCGCTCGCTGGTATCGCCGCGCACCGGCCCGCGCACGACGTCAACGACGTCGGTCCAGTGGAAGATGTACCCGGAGGCATCATTGCCAGGCGTGGGCGCGAAGCGATAGATGGTCTTCTTCGTGCCGACCTTCGTCGGCGTGGCAACGAACGCAGGTTCGCGGAACGGCTTCAACGTCCCGGACCACAGCTTCACGTTCACGGCATCGACGGCGTGCTGCAGCGGCAGCAGCGGCGCGTCGATGCTCGGCACCATGCCCTTGAACGCCGATATCGCGATCTTCATGCGCCGCCCTGCCCGGTCTTAGCCGCCGTGCTCGAGACGTTTCAGCTGCTCCTGCTGCGACTTCATCGACGCCTGCAGGCGCTCGCGCTCGGCCTTCCGGCCGTCCGCCGACAGGTAGCCGTCTGAACTGAAGTACCAGGCAAGCGTGGCTTCCGTGTCGGCGAGGTTGGGCAGACCATCGAGCGGCTCGCCGGCCTTTTTCCGTGCTTCGACGACCTCCTTGAGCTTGTTCCCGGCGCGCTGCAGAGAGATGTCCTGTAGCCGCGGCATGGCAGCCGACAGGAGCACCTCGACTGTGCGCGTTTCCGGGCTCTCGAGATGATCGCGGATCACTCCTTCCTGGATGCCGTCGAGAGTGGCTTCAATTTTCAATGGCATTTCGTTCTCCGTAATCAGAGGTTGGCCGTCACGGCTTAGAGTTGACCTTCCGCCCCGCCGACTACCGAGCAATCAGTTTCGCCGGTCGCCTTGGTCTTTTCTTCTTCCTCGCGCATGTCCACTTCGGGCGCGGCTTTGAGGTCGTCCTCGAACACGACGATCGAGCGCTGGTTCAAGTTGGCGGGGAAGTTTTCGGCACGGCCTTTCAGGTCCGCCCATTGGCTTTCCGTGAGATACAGCGAGTCGCCGATCTCGGCTTCGTCGAGCTGGTCGAGAATCGGAGCCACCTCGCGAGTTTCCTGCGGCGACGCGCCGCGTTCGCGATTTTTCGGAAATGCGCACAGGGAACGGATGTGGTGAATGTAGTTGAGCGATTCCGGCGTTTTGCGGACCTCGCCTTTGATTTCGACGGTGCCGTTCTGGCTGTACTGCTTCAGAACAAGCTTGCGCATCTTCATTGCCGATTTCATTGCCATTTTTCGTTGTCTCTCTCTTTCACGTGTAACAGATAACTTCTGGGTTCCTGATGTACTTCTCCTGTTCTTCTTCGAGCCACGCATGGGGGCGCCCTCATTCCTGCCATGGCAGCCCCACCGATGTAACCTGCGGTGCCTGGGCCTGCGCTGCGATGATTGCTTCGAGCTCGGACTCCACTTCCGCTGCACTCATCGCGCCGTTGACGCCTAACGCTTCGTTTAGCCAACCAAGCATCGTCTCCTCACTCGTCACATCGCCGAGTGGTATAAACGTCTGCGGGTCAGGCGGCAGCAGATTGAATGTGTAGTCCTGGCTCGCACTGGCTTCCCCAACGCTGTGCGTCGCAGTTACCTGTAGCTGGACGATGACATCGTTGAGGCCTTCGACTGGGGCAAGCGATTTAATAGCGTTACGAATGGTGAATTGCATAAAGAGGCTCCTAATTAGGCGACGAGTGCGAGCTTGATCGTGTCGCCATTGGCGGCTTTCATTTCGAGATAACCGCTGATCGCGACATCTCCGGATGGGGTAACGACGCCGAACTTCACGCGGCCGTTCGCACCTTTCGGAATCAGCGCAACGTCAATGTGGGCATCCGCTCCGACCGCTGCTAGCGACGGCGCCACGCCGGCAGCGGATGAAGTAACGCCGAGATAGTTGACCGCGCTCGGGGCGTAGTTGGCGGAGAAAAGAACCTGCCCGAAGTTGTTGCCCCACAACACGACGTTGCTGCCCCCCTTCGAGGAAAGGCCCAGGGAGATGTCCGTATCAGAACCCTGTGCGGAAAGACTCACGCGGTTGCCCGTCGCACCGCCTGTCGCCTGCACATAGTTCACGGCAGACGCCGTGTGGGTAACGTAGAGCTGGAGAGCTGCCGTAGTGTTACTGTAGATCGCAACACCGCCAGTACCCTTGCCTGTAATAGACAAGTTGATGTTGGTGTCGGCCCCCTCCACCGACAGAATGGGGTTGGCGCCAGTAATGCCCCCCGTCACCCGCGCATAGTTCACAGAGCTTGCGGTGTGGTAAACCACAAACTGAGTATTCGTACCAGCGTTGGTCTGGAACGAGTGTGCGCCTGTACCCGCGTTTATGTAACTAATCGATGCGTTGGCTCCACCATTGCGCAGCAAACGGTATGAGTAGTCCACGTTCGTTGTGTCTGAGTGGAAGTCGATATAGCACGAGCGATCCGCTGTTGCGCCCTGACCAAGCTCCACGCCGAATGCGGCGGTATGGTTCGTGTTTCCGAGCATGACCTGCCCGGAGCCCTTCGCGGACACAGCGAAGGGGATGTTCGTGTCGGAACCTTCTGCCGAGACGGTAACGTTGCTGCCAGTAGCAGCGCCCGCAACCTGGATGAAGTTCACTGCACTTGCGACGTGCGCGACCCTGAGCTGGATGTTGCTGGTTGTTCCGGCTGTAGCTACGTTGAACGTGCCGGTCCCCTTTGTGATGAAGTACATACCCGCGTTTGTGTCGGAGCCAGCTGCATAGGCTGACACCGAAGTTCCGGTAGAACCTCCGGTTAACTGCCAGTAGTTCACGGCAGATGTGGTGTTGCTAATAACGAACTGTACGGCGCCATTCGTTACGAAGTCGTGAGACCCCGTACCTTTTGTGACGTAGGAAATTGAGACGTTGGCGTCTGATCCCTGCGCCATGAACGACGGCTTGAGCCCCGTGGCAGCACCAACCACTTGCAGGTAGTTCACGGCGGATGCTGAGCTGCTCACGATGAAGTTTATAGACGCGCCTGTGTGGCCGTAGAAGATATGCGCCCCGTTACCTTTGGTACGATGGCCAATCGAGACGTTCGCGTCGGAACCCTCGGCATAGAAACCGGGCAAGCTACCAGCAGTTGCAGCCGTGGCTTGTATGTAATTGGCCGATGATGCTGTCGAAGTAATAACAAACTGAATCGCCGAATTCTGACCAGTAAAGACATGCGCACCATTGCCTTTGGCAACGTAGTTGATTCCGATACCGGCATCGGTGCCTGTTGCGGATAAACTTATCCGGTTACCTGTCGAGCCACCA
>DASWWP010000015.1:0-33809 GCA_036405915.1 Pseudomonadales bacterium | reverse complement strand
AACACGATGAAGAATCCCTGGCGAACCCGCTACGGCTCGTCATTTCCGGATGAGAATTTGTTCACCGGACGTTCGTCAAGTTCAAATAAACCGCCTCGATATTCTTCTCCCGCAGCATCTCGTAGTAAGCCCAGTCACTGTACTGCTCGAGCCTGATCTCCTGCTTCATCTCATCCAGCGTCTTGCCGGCATCGATTGCTGCCTGAACCTCCGACTGAAGGTCTTTCAGGAACTGGATCGGTAATGCCACATCCGCCTTCGTGAAGAATCCGCCATGTCCGCCGGCAAAGGCATCGAAGTCGAGCGCATACACGGCTTCGTAAGAACGGATCCACTCATCGATTGGATGGCCATCGAGCGGGCCACAGGCGCTGGGCAGTGAGCGGATGTCGTTGCGCACGAGCGCGTCGGCGATCATGTCGGTGGCGAACACGACGCGTTCTTCGGGAAACAGAACAACCGTCATGTCGTCGCCGTGGTTCTTGCCCGGATGCATCAGTTCCACCGTCTTGCCGCCGAGCGTGATGGTCATGTTCTGTGAGTACACGAGTTCGGGTTTGACGATGTTGCGCTGGAATTCTGCGGGCGGGACGATGCCGTCCTTGTCGATGTCGACCTGGTCGAAGAACTGCGTGCTCATGCCGCAGATGCCGGGGTCGGCGAGCGTGGGAACGTCGATGTCCTCGCGGTCGAAGTTGCCATTGCCGTTTCGGTCGATCATGTCGCCGGGCATGTTGGGGTAGCGGCCGTCCATGTTTCTTAGAACACCTTCATGCGCGACGATCGTCGCGGTGTCGTCGAATACGGCGGCGCCTTCGACGTGGTCCCAGTGGCTGTGGCTGTAGATGACGTATTTGACGGGCTTGCCGGGGAAGCGCGTGTCGAGTTCGTTCTTGAGCCATTCGGCGTGGGCGGGGTTCAGCGGGTCGGCGAGCAGGATGCCGTCGTCGGTGACGAGGAAGATCGAATGCCACGCGCCGTTGCCGGAGCGATACAGGTTTCCGGCGATCGGGACGATCTGGAAATTGGGACGAAAGATGGGCGGACTGTCGGCAGCGGACGCGGTGTATGGCAGTATCGCGAGCGGCGTGGAGAGCAGCAGGCAGCGAAGCGCGTGGGTCATTTGTTCTGTCCTCTTGTTATAGGTGGAAAACTCGCTCGGCATTCGTCTGGTACAGCTTCTTCAGGCGTTCCTTGCTTAATCGCAGTTTGTCATGCACGAGCACTTCCTCGGGCAGGTACTGGTACGGGTAGTCCATCGCGTACATCACGTGGTCTTCGCCCATCGTTTCGAGGCATAGCTTGATTGCCGGCTCCCAGCCCATGCCGCTCGTCGTCACGTACACGTTGCGCTTGATGTAGTCGCTGATCTTGCCCTTGATGATGCTCTTGCCGGCGTTGCGCAGGATCAGTTTCTGCTGCACGTCGAGGCGGTGCAGCCAGAAGGGCAGGCCTTCGCCGGCATGGTCGATGACGATTTTCAGCCGTGGGAAACGTTCGAAGGCGCCGCTCAGCACGATCGCGACGACGTGCAGCGCCACTTCGACGGCGAAGCCCATCGTGGCGCCTTCGAGGCCGCGCTTGATGAACTCTGCACTCATGTTCGGCGGCGGCGTTTGCGGGTGGATGTAAATCGCCGCGTCGAGTGCTTCGGCGGCTTCGAAGATCGGCCAGTATTTCCTGTCGTCGAGGTATTCGCCTTTCGTGTGCGAGTTGATGACGACGCCCTTGAGGCCCAGCGTGTTGATCGCGCGCATCATCTCGGTTGCGGCGGCTTTCGGGTCCTGTGGCGCGACGACGGCGAGGGCGGCGAAGCGGTCGGGATGTTTTTTGCAGGCCTCGGCGGCTTCGTCGTTGGCGTCCTTTGCAATCGCGATCGCGTCGGCGGTGTCGAAGACCTGCACGCCGGGCGCCGTCATCAACAGCAGCTGCATGTCGATGCCGCAGGCGTCCATCGCATTCAGGCGGCCCGGTCCGAGATCGGTCAGGCGATCCACGATCTTGTTCGTGTAGCCGACGTTCTGGTTCAGGAAGAAGCCCCACATGCTCAGGAAGCCGGGGTCGTCGAAGGACTTGGTGTCGAGCAGCCGGCGCCAGGCGTCGAGCAGCTGGGTCGGCGCCCAGGCTTCTTCGGTGGCGATGCGCTTGATGCCGGGGAGGGGAGGTATCGTCGTCATGGCCGGATTCTACTGGCAGCGTTGCGTGCTGCGAAAGACGCCGGGCTCCGGTGATCTAACGTGCCGGCGAAGGCTTCGGCATGACGTGTCGCCATGACGGCGAGCGTGCGCCTTCGTCATTTTGGTGCAGGGTGGAATGCAGCAATGAGCCGCCTGTTTCGATGCGGCCTGAGCGTTCTGAAAGTGGTTGCCAAGCCGCGTTGGCTCCTTTACTTTGCCGGCCCAAGTTGCTGATAAAAGCAACTCCGGCGATCCCGGATTTATCGACGATATAACAACAAACTACAACAAGAAACCTGGAAAAGGGGGGCTCAATGCAAGCGACGACAAGCGGTGTAGTGCCAACGAACACGAGTAACTGGGATACCAGTTACGAGTGGAAAATCATCCTGCTGCTCAGCATTACGTTCGGCCTCGTCGGTCTCGACCGGTTCGTACTGCCGATCATCCTGCAGTCACCGAATTCGACGATGGCCGCGGACCTCGGCCTGACGCCACAGCACGGCGGCGATCTCGCCGGTTACCTCGGCATGGCCTGGGGCGTGTCGGCTTTCGTGATGGGTTACATGGCGGACAAGGTCGGACGCCGCGCGATTCTCGTACCGGCAATCCTCGTATTCTCGCTGATGTCGGCATTCAGCGGCCTCGTGGGTTCGCTGTCGGCGCTGATCATGGTGCGCGTGATCATGGGGATAGCAGAAGGCCCCGTGGCATCCACGGGCGTTGCGGTAGCCGTGGAAGCTTCGAAGCCCGAGCGCCGTGGCCTGAACAACGGGATCTTCCAGTGCATGATTTCGCTGTTCGGCCTTGCACTGGCACCGATCATCGCAACGCGCCTGTTGAACAATTACGACTGGAGCGTCGTGTTCATGATCGTCGGCGCGCCCGGCGTCATCGTCGCGATCATCATGTGGTTCGTCGTGCGTGAACCGCTGAAGCAGGTTGCGGCCAACCAGCCCGGGAGCGGAGACGGTGTGCCGTTCCTCGACATGTTCGGCCATCGCAACGCGAAAGTGGCGCCGTTGACGCTGATCTGTGCGATGGGTGGCATCTTCGTGATCGCTGCCCTGCTGATTGCCTACCTGACCGCACCGTTGGGTGCAGGCCTCGGTCTCGATCCGGTCGTTGCGGGCAACGTGTTCTCGGCCGTCGGTGTCGGCGGATGCATCGGCCAGTTCGCGATGCCGGCGATTTCGGACATCATCGGACGCAAGCTGTCGACGCTCGTGTCGTACGCGCTCGCCGCCGTGTTCCTGATCCTGTTTACGCAGGCGGGTCCGGAGAATACGACGGTGCTGTGGTTCCTGCTGTTCGGCGCGTCGCTGTTCAACTTCGCGGCGCTTGCGATCCTCGCGGGCCCCGTTGCCGCCGAAGCTGCACCTCCGGGCATGCTGGCCTCGATGGCGGGCTTCGTGATCTTCGCTGGCGAGTTCATCGGTGGGGGCGTGGCACCGATCATTGCGGGCGGCCTGGCGAGCAATCCCGACTACGGCCTCAAGGGCGCACTGTATTTCGCGGCGTCGGGCCTCGTGATCGGGTTCATCGTTGCGCTGTTCCTGCAGGAAACGGCGCCGCGCAAAACAGGCGGTGCATAAGACATCAATCACGCTGGATTCAAGGAAGCAGGACGCAAAGGACCGCAAAAAAAAGCGGGAATAAAAAGAAGAAAGATAACAAACAAGAAGAAATTTGCCGGCGCGTTTACAATTGCGCCGGCCTACTACCGAAACCGGTGGCGGGCTTCCCCCCACCGGTTTTTTATTTGGAGCAAGCCGTGATTCCAGCGCTCGAAGCCCTGCAACGCCTGCGTGAAGGCAACCGCCGTTTTGTCGATGGGATGCGCAGTGGCGTAATCCATTCAGACGACGTCGCGCGCAGCGTCCTGCTGCAGAGCCAGAGCCCGATTGCTGTCGTACTCGGCTGTTCGGATTCACGCGTGCCCGTGGAGCTCGTGTTCAACCAGGGTTTCGGCGACCTGTTCGTGATCCGCGTTGCGGGTAACATCGTCGCGCCGTCGCAGATCGGCAGCATCGAGTTTGCCGCGGAGAAGTTCGGCACGAAGCTTGTCGTCGTACTCGGCCACACGGGCTGCGGCGCGATCGAGGCCACGCTCGACCAGCTGCAGCGTGCCACCGTCGAGCGTTCGCGCAACCTGCAGGGCATCGTCGATCGCATCCGGCCGGCGGTAGCCGGACTGATGCACACCGAGTTGCGCGACAATCGCGAGCTGCTGCGCAAGGTGGCGGGGCGCACGAACGTCAGCATGTCGGCGAACTTCCTGCGGCATGGGTCGATGATCATCGAGCAGATGATCGCGGATGGCGAGCTGCTCGTGGTCGGCGCGGAATATTCGCTCGAGACCGGCGTCGTCGAATTCTTCGACGGTGTTCCCGGAAACGAACAGGCGTCGAAAGAACCGGCATCGCGGCCCGCGTCGGGCTGACGCTGCTACGTCATTCCGGCGAAGGCCGGGTCCATCGGCTTCGTTCAGCAGGTTACGTGCGGCGCAGCGATGCTCGCCGTGACGAAGGTCGGCGGTTCTTCCGTCATCACGCATCCAAGGCTGCGCAGGGTAGGCGTTTGCTCGAGGGCGCGTGCGTCGATAGGTTCGGCACGCAGTTTCAGATGCGCGAAAATCGTGCGCGCTGTCGGCAGCGGCGCGAGTTCGCGGCCGTCGTCCTTGCCGGCGGGAAAAATCTTCAGGCGCACCGAGCTGCGCACGTTGCCGCCGATCGTCAGGATCTGGCCAGCCTGTTCGTCCACCTGCACGACGATGTCGCAATGCGTGCGCGCGCCGGTGCCGAGCTGCGCGCGTCGCTGCTGCAGGTTGCGGTACATCGGACGTAGCCCGGAGCACAGCATGTCGCCCGGATCCACCTGCTGTTCGCCCGGATCGTAGGCGATGTATGCGGTGCTCGAAGAATTGCTGTCGCGCGCGGTGATCGCCTGGTCGATGTAGCTGTGGTGCGCGATGGCGCGCTGGAAGCGTTCGCTGTCGCCAAGTCCGCTTTCGCACATGACCCATGAAATGAACGCGGCCGACCACGGGTCGCGATAACGCGACGCGAGGCCCTGCGGACCGTTCCAGGCTTCGTTCTGGCGCGCGAGGATCCAGTCGCTGCCGGGCGCGGCCGACCAGTATCCGCCAACGGAATCGGCGACACGCGCGACCTCAGCCGCATTGAGCGGACCGAAACGGCGGCGGTTGTTGTTCGGCGGTGCGCCGGGTATCGGTGCCGTGCCGCGCTGATCGTCCACCTGGAAACCGAAGAAGGCCCATTCCTGTGCAGCGGTGGCGACGATCCGATGACGCAGCCCGGCATCGAGCTCCGCATTCCTGCAACTGCGCTCGACGATTTGCATCGAGCCGGGCGTGCCGGTCACGCGTGCGGATGGCGGCGTGACCGACAATACCGAAGCCGGGAGACGCGGCAGCGGAGTAGCCGCAGGGATCGGTTCCACGGCCTGTTGCGCGACTGCGCCGTGTACCAGCAGTAAACCGGCTACGAGCGTTCCGAGCACGCTGGATTGTCGACTGAACATACGCATAGTCACGGGGCCGGCTTGAATGCTAGCAGTACGTTGCCCGGTACACCCATCAGGCCATAACCCGATTGCACGAACAGCATGCCGTTCGCGGCGATCATGTTCGCGTTGTCTATCGCGCCGCCTTTGCCTTCTACGCCGTTGACGGTATCGAACGGGCGCGCGGTGTCGAACGTGAACAGCGGTTCACCTCGTTGCGCATCGAAGATCTTCACGAAGCCATCGTTCGCACCCTGGATGACGGCGCCATCGACGAGCAGCGTTGCAGCCGACATGCCGTAGTTGCGCTCGCACGACGGAATGTTCGTCGCGCGTTCGCCACTGCAGTCGGGCTTGTGCAGGTACGACCACAGGATGTTGCCGGTGTCGATGTCCAGCGCGTGCAGGCCGGGTTCTTCGCCGTCGGCGGTCGGACCCGTCGACATGTTGTTTGGTACATAGAGTCGCGACTTGCCGTCGAAGGCCATGCCCCAGTGCACGCCGCCCATCGCGCCGCCAGGGCCGACCTTCGTTTCCCACACGAGTTCGCCGTTGTCGGGATTGAAGGCCCACACGACGCCGTTCTTCTGGCCGGCGATCACCAGGTCGCTGCCGTCGGTTCTGTTGGCGAGCATGAGGCCGGCGCCGAAGTCCCAGTCCTTGTTGATGCTGGTTTCCGGCGGGCAGTTCGGGCCTTCGGGATCGTTCATGCAGCCGGTGAGGAAGATATCGTTCGGCGTGGTCTGGTATTTCCACGCGAGCGAGCCATCGTCCATGCGGATCGCGAGGATCGCGTCGCTGGTGTCGGTCGCGGGTGCCGAGGTGTTCTCGCCGGTACCAACGTAGATCAGGCGGCGTTTCGCATCCACGGCAGCGGCGGTCCAGATCGGGGCGCCGGATGGGCCCCACTGCTGCGTGCCGACGCGGCTGACAGTCGTCGGCTTTGCATCTTCCATCGTGTGGTACACCCACAGGCGCTCGCCATCGTCTGCATTCAGCGCGACGACGGCACCGTGGCTCGTGCAGCATTCGTAATCGGGTGCCGCGCCCATGTTCAGTTCGCCTGACGAGATGGGCACGAAGACCTTGTCTTCGAACAGTACGGGCATCGCCGTGACGTTCGATACGCTCGTGACTTTGACGGTGGCATTCCACAGCACTTCGGTCGTGACGGCATCCATCATCAGCACGTGTGCGGCGGCGTCGGCAAAGAGCAGGACATTGCGGTCCCCATACGTGTGATAGCCGAGCGCGGTGCGCAACGGCACATCGTGTTCGTAGACCCATTTGACGCACGGCGAGGCACCACCGACGTCGAGCGCGAACAGCTGGCCGGAATCGACGATGGACAGGTACATCGTGTCACCGACGACGACAGGCTGCGCACGCATGTTCGCCGTCGACGGGAAAGCCATGACCCACGCGAGCTCGAGTTTCCCGAGTTGTTCGGTCGTCAGGCCCGCTTGTTCGGCGGTGAGGTGGCGATGGTTGCGCGCGTCGAAGCCCCACTGGCCGATGTGGACGGGCGCTGTATCGACGTCCATCCGTTCTGAGGGGCAGGTGTTCGCGGCGATCCACGAGTTATCGACGTTTGCCGTGGCAGAGAGGTAGCTCACGACGTCGTCGACCTGCTGCGGCGAAAGGCCGGCGGCCTGAGCCTTCATCTTGCCGTTCGTCAGCGCATAGGAAACGGCTCTGGGCCCCATGCGCTTCAGCGTGTCGAGCGGTGGGGATTTCGTCGCTTCGGGATTGTCGTGGCAGGTGGCGCAGGTCGAGTCGTAGACCTGCTGACCGGCGGTGTTTTCCGGAGCAGTGACGACCTGCTGGGCGAGTGCGCAGGTAGAGCCGAGCAGTGCAGCGGAAAGCACGAGCGAGCGAATTGTCATGGTGTTGCCTCTGGCGAGCGTGGATGCCAACGGATTCGGTGAACGCACGTGGTGCAAGTTCATCGGGTCAGGGATGAACCTTTCCCGCGGGCGCCGTGACGCGTAACGGGCTGCGATCGCGGCGGAGGCTCGGGCCTCCACCGCGGCGTCATCAGGCTAGCGAGGTTTCGAAGATCGCGAGCATCCGCTCCCAGGCTTTCTCGGCAGCGGCTTCGTGGTACTGCGCCGAATCGGGCACGCACCAGCCGTGGTCGCCTTCGTAGACTTCGATTTCTGCCATCACGCCGGCGTCGTCGAAGGACTTGCGCAGGATGTCTTTCGAATCGGGTTCCTGCGCGTCGTCGTTTTTAGCGATGGCGATAAGCATGTGGGCCTTCATCTGCGGAATCAGCAGATGCGGACTGTCCGGGTTCTCCGTCGTCAGGCCACCGCCGTGGAACGAGCCGCCGGCGCCGACGCGGTCGGGCAGGGCTGCTGCCGTGCGCATGACGATCGGGCCGCCCATGCAGTAGCCCATCGTGCCGACTTTACGCGAGGTGTCGACGGCGTTCTGCTCGTCGAGCCAGCCGATGAAGGCGGTGGCATCGGTGACGTTGGCTTCCGGCGTCAGCGTGGCCATGAGGCCCAACAGTTTGTCGCGCACGCCAGGATCTGCGAAGGATTCACCATCGACGGAAGTCGGCGCTTTCTGCGTGCGATAGAACGGATTGACGACGAGCACGGCATACCCGGACTCGGCCAAGCGCTTGCCCATCGCGCGGAACGAAGCGCGCAGGCCAAAGATGTCGGGCCACATAAGCACGGCGGCTGAGGCACCGGTGGACGGATGCACGAAGTATGCGTCGCATACGCCATCGGGTGTCGTGATTTCGACGTCAGACTCGGTGACGGCCTGCGCGTTGGCCACCGGTGGCAGCATCGTCAGCAGGCTGACGCTGGCGGCCATCGTGCCGAACTGGCGGCGTGTGATGCCGTATTTGCGGGGATGTTCGGTCGAGCCGTGCACTGTGTCTTTGTCACACATCGTGATGTCCTCTGTATGTGGTGGTGGTCGCGATCGTGCGGGTACAGGCAAGACCGGGACACGTTGTTGTTATATTCAGGGCGACAGGATTATAGCCACGGATCCATTCGTGCGGCCATGTGGTGCCGTGCTGGCTGTCGCGGGTGTAAAGGGTAGGTGGTGTCCGTGAATGCCTTGTGCAGGGGCTGGCAAAACACGCGAAAAAAAGGGCCCCGAAGGGCCCTTTGTTACTGCGGATTGCGTGCTCAGTGAGCGGTCTGTTCGAGGCGCGTGGCCAGCAGGCGCGTGCTCTGTTCTTCGAGCACGTTGACTACCGAGCGCGACAGCGAGACAAGGCCGGCGTTCAGGAACAACAGCGGGATCGCGATGCCGAGACCCAGTACCGTTGCAATCATGGCCTGACCGATACCTTCGGCCATCAGCTTCGGATCGCTCGAGCCGGATGCCGTGATACTGTCGAAGGTGATGATCATCCCGATAACCGTACCGATCAGACCCAGCAGCGGACCAGCCGCAACGGCCAGTCGCAGGAAGGCCTGGAAGCGCTCGAGTTTCGGAATCTCGCGCAGCACGGCTTCGGAGATTCGCAATTCGACGACTTCCGGACGGTCGCCAACCGTTTCGTTCGCCGACAACAGCAGGCGGCCGAGCGGGTTGTTCTTCTGCGGCTGGTTGATGCGTTTCAGCTGCGCCGACACGGCGAACTTCATGTAGAACAGGTACAGATACTGCAGCAGGGCGACGATGACGCCGATGACGCCCACGGCCACGATGACCCAGCCGACGACTTCGCCTTCTTCGATACGTTCCACGATGTCGGGACGTTCCACGTACAGACCCAGCAGCGGGCCGTGCGAGGCGTCGACGACAGCAGGCACGTAGCCGGAACCCGACGTGTTTTCCTGGATGTCTTCAGCCAGGTTCATCATCCAGCGATCAGGCGGCTGACGCGACAGCTTGGCCAGCGTATTTGAAGACGGCAGGTAGCCGAGGTATTCGCCATCGCCGATCGCGCCGAAGGAGCCGATGCGCACGACTTCGGTCGGAACCGAGGTAATGCCGTCTTCCTGCAGCACGGGCGTCGTGTAGCGGACAACTTCAGCGTCGTTCTTCATCTCGACCATGAGAGCAAGCCACAGGTCTTCGAGTTCGCGCAGCGAGGGCAGGGCGGTTGCCGCTGCAACGCGACGCAGGAAGTCGACACGGTTTTCTTCGCCTGGAGGAGTGACGAGCTGCGTGTTGATCAGCGAGCCGGACAGTACGCCGGACACGTCGCCCGCAATCTGGCGCGTGACACCGAACAATTCACCCAGGTTGCCCTGTGCGATCAGAAGACGCGTGTTCATGTCTTCGATGCTCTGTTCGTTGGCAGCGTACTGCTGGTCGAGACGTCCGCTGAGCGCTTCGGCCTCGTCGCGCAGGCGAGTCGCTTCGCGCACGAGGCGTTCCTGCTCTTCAAGCTTCCCGCGGAAGTCGTTCTCGCGTTCGACGATGACTGCAGCTTCGGCTTCACGCGCCTCGCGGATCTTCGCCATGATTTCTTCGTACGTCACGGCGGAGGCAGCGGTGCTCACCATGCTCAGCAGCATGACTGCTGCGGCGGTGAAAGTACTCTTGTGTTTCATAAACATCGTGTTTCAACCGAAAGAGTGATTAATTGGTGAGCGAATCGATGACCTGGATCAGGCTGTTTGCGTTCGAGCGCTCGTCCGGATCGCGCGCTGCACGCTCCAGATGGGTCTTCGCATCAGCAAAACGATCCAGTTCGTAAAGCGAGTAGCCGAGCAGGTACTCGATGTTCGCTTCGTTGCGAAGGCCGCCCTTGTCGATGGCGTCTTCAAAGGACTCGATTGCACCTTCCCAATCGGACAACTGCATCTGCACCTGGCCGGCGCGGACGAACAGTTCGCCGTCGTCAGCCAGCGACGCAGCATCACGCAGAACAGGTACGGCATTTTCGAATTCACGTGCCGCCGTCCATGCGTTGCCGAGTTTTTCGACGTTCGCCTGGTTGCGTTCGATCTTCGACTCTTTCAGTGCCGCGTCGAGCATCGTGGCCGCACGATACGGCATGCCCTGAAGCGAGAAGAGGTCGGCAAGCTGCGTGACTTCGCGCGGTTCGGTCAGCATGCCGCCGTAGTTGGCGAACTCCAGCACGACCAGTGCGTTGTCGTAATCTTCTTTCTGAAGGTACAGGCCGGAAAGCTGGATCCAGTACGCCTTCTTGTCGGGGTACAGGTTCACCATGCGCTTAACGACCGGCAGGGCTGCGTCGTAGTTCTCCTGCTGCATATGCAGCGAGGCGAGCATCTGCAGCCAGGGTTCCTGCGGCGCTTCGCCAGCGAGATCGACGGCTTTCTGCGCGTTCGGAAGGGCCTTGTCGTACAGCTCCTGGTAGTAGTACGAGGCAGCGAGCAGGTAGTACGCGGCCGAGTTTGGCATTGCTTCGGAAGCAATCCAGGCTTCGAGTGCGGTTGCAGCTTCTGCGTATTTCTCTTCCTGTACGTACAACTGGGCCATCTGATAGCGCATCTGCGACATTTCGACGGCATTCAAACCACCCGAATCGATCGCAAGCTGAAGCTGCTCACGGGCACCCGGATAGTCTTCGTCATTCATTTCGAGGTTGAACAGCAGCTGATGCAGGCGGCTCTTTTCGAAAGGGGAGAGGCGATCGACACGCAGTTCGCCCAGGCGCGCACGCGCTTCGGCAAACTGGTCCATGTTCAGGAATTCGATGGCTTCGGAAAGAATCTTGCCGGTCTGCGCGCTGATGTCCTGCGGCGCGGAGTCTTCTTCGCCTTCTGCAGCGCGCTGCGCATACACCGCCGTGCACGAGAACACGGCGAGTGCGAGCGTCATGCCGCTGCGGAGTGCGAATTTCTTCATATCGAGTTTCATGGCTTATTCGTCCTCCAGCGTGAAGCGGATGATGGTCTGTACGCCTACGCGCTGTACGGCAACTGCACCTTCGATTTTCGGGTTGTAGCGCCAGCGGGAGATGGCCTTGATGGCCGCGTCATCGAAGATGCCTTTCGGGCTGCTGTCGACAACGACCGGATCGATGACCGCACCGGTTTCGCTGATCGTGAACTGTACCTGTACCCAACCTTCCAGACCGCGGCTAAGAGCGCGCTGCGGGTAGTCGGGGTTGATCCTGACGAGCGGAACAACGTCACGGTCTGCACCTGCGCTGAGGTTCAGGCCGCTCATTGCGCCAGCGGTGTCGATCGTCGGAGCCAGCGAGACCATGTTGGCGTCAACGCTGCTGCTCGTCAGCGACAGCTGCGGAACATCAGGTGCAGCCGGCGGCGGTTCGCGTTCCACTTTCTCTTCACGGCGGGACTCGGTCTGGGTATCGCGGCGCATACGCGTAAATTCGATGCGCGTTGCTTCGCGGGCTTCGATTTCGAACTCGACGTTGGTCAATTCATAGAGAGTCCAGAACATCAGACCATTCAGGAAGAGACCAAATGCGAAGGCGATCGGGAAACGCAGAGTAGCTAGGAAAGACATGATTAACCCCCAGGCTGATTGGCTGCGATGGAAACGTCGGTAATACCGCCACTACGGACGGCGTCCATAACCTGCGCGAGTACCTCGGCGTTCGAGTTCGTGTCGGCAACGATCACGGCAGTGTCATCAGGACGTTCGATGTGCAGACGCTCGATAAGCGTGCTGACCTGGCGAATGTCCACGCGATTGCGGTCCATCCAGATGTCGCCGTTCTCGCGAATGGCGATCAGGATGTTGCCGCTTTCACGGTGTTCTGCCGTTGTCGCATCCGGGCGCACAACCGTAACGCCAGCTTCCTTGATGAACGAAGTAGTAATGATGAAGAAGATGAGCAGGTTGAGTACGAAGTCCAGCATCGGCGCGAGGTCGATGCCGTGGTCTTCAGACTCTTGATGCGCTTGACGAGCTCTCATGTTTTGTAATCCCCTCGGGCAAAATCAGCCGCCAGTGCTGAAGGTAATGTTGAAAACGCCGCCGAGGCGTATCTGGTCTACTACCGCCATGATGACCCCGGTCTTTGCGCCGTCCTCTGCGAGAATCAACGCGCCGGCTTCAGGGTTCAGGGCTTTCGTACGTTCGACGTTTGCGCGAACTGCGCGTACGTCGACAATACGGTTATCGATAAAGACCTCACCTGTTTCCAGAATCTGGATCTGGATGTTCTTGCTTTCACCCTGGTTGGGTTCGTTGAAACCCGTGGGGCGGTTCACTTCCAGACCGAATTCCTTGACGAAAATGGCGGTGATGATGAAGAAGATGAGGAGGTTCAATACGAAGTCAAGCATCGGGGCCAGGTCGATCCCGTGGGAGCCTTCTTCGTGGTTACTTGCATTGTGCCGGCGCATTCGCATAAGACGCGGTCTCCAGGCTTAATAATTAAAAGGACAACTTGTCGGAAAAGAGCTCGGTCTCGGCGCGTGCGCGGTTGCGGAAATAATGCACGGGGTACAGCCCCGTGATACTGACCGCGAGGCCCGTCATCGTGCAGATCATTGCCGTGGATACACCGCTGGCCATCGTGCGGGCGTCTGCCGAACCACGAATTGCCATCGAGTCAAACACTTCAAGCATACCGGTAACGGTACCGACGAGGCCCAACAACGGCGACATCGGAACCAGCACCTGCATCAAGGGAAAGTTTGCTGTCATCCCGGCGTTGACCTTCGAAATCATCAGCGTGCGGATCTGACGGGCACACCACGAGGTGTGGTCCGTCCGATCACGCCACTGCTGCTGCAGCTCCCGCAGCTGGCGCGGGAGCATGAAGCTGAAGTAGAAGTAACGCTCGAGAAACAGAGCCCACATCAGCACTCCGGATGCGAAGATGAGGACGACGAATGGTCCGCCTTCACGGAAGAGCTCGTTGGTTCCGAACGCGAGGTTAAAGTTATCGAACATCGTATTATGCCTTTCTCTGGCGCTCGAGCTGCTCGGCGAGCATGCCCGTGCTCTGTTCGTCAAGGATCTGGATAATCGAACGCGACAGCGAGCTCAACGCAGCGTTTGCGAACAGCAGCGGTACGGCGATACCAAGACCGAGTACCGTCGCGATCATGGCCTGGCCGATACCAGTAGCCATCAGTCGTGGATCGCTCTGACCCGTTTCGGTGATGCTCTGGAACGTGATGATCATACCTACGACCGTACCCACGAGGCCGAGCAGCGGACCTGCAGCAACCGCAAGGCGGAGCAGGGGCTGGATGCGTTCGAGGCGCGGGATTTCGCGAAGTACGGCTTCGGAAATGCGCAGTTCGACGATTTCGGCATCTTCTTCGATGTCGCGCTCGTTGCTTCTGAAGGACAGCAGGACGCGACCGAGTGCGTTGTTGGCCATCGGCTTGTTCATGTTCTTCATCTGACGCGATACGCCGATTCGGGCGATGATCAGGTAGATGAACTGGAAGATGAAGCCAATGAGGCCAACCACGCCGACGATGATGATGACGTAGCCGACTTCTTCACCGAGTTCGATACGCTCTTCGAGGGTAGGACGCTCGGAAACCATACTGATAAGAACACCGCGCGTCTGGTCGACGATCGCCGGCACGTAGCCCGACGTTGCGGATTCGAACGCACGTACGGTGTTCAGCAGTTCCTCATCAGGCTGACGCGGCAGAACGTTGAGCTGGTTCAGGGCCGGCAGGTAGGTCAGGAACTGGCCATTGGACGTAGCAATGAAGGGACCGATGCGAACAGCCGTGGTTTCTTGTGGAACGCCATTGGCCTGGACAACCGTTGCATCGAAACGTGCAACCTGGCCGCCTGCAGTCAGTTCGCGCTGGATTTCAACCCACAGTTTTTCGAGATCTTCCGTGGTGAAGATGGAATCCGAGGCAGCGAGTTCGTTCATGAACTCTACGCGGGTTGGATCTTCGCCTGCGAACTGTGCGCCAATCAGCGACTGTTCCATCGCGGTGCTCTGGTCAGCGGCAAACTGGCGAACGAGACCAAACAGCTCGCCGAGGCCGAAGCCGTTGGCTCTTTCACGCAGCTGGTTGTTCAGTTCGGTGATCTGGAGATCATTCTGCGCGAAACGTTCAGCTTCAGCCTGGGTCAGGGCCAGCAGGCGGTCACGCTCGGCGGTAATTTCGTTCAGCATCGTCTGCTGCTGGGCTTCCGGTGCGCCTGCCCACTGCTGGGCACGCTGGTCGAACTCTGCCTGACTGGCGGCGCGCTGCGCCTGAACGTCCTGCAGGATCTGCTCGAGCGACTGCTGAGCCTGAGCCAGCGGTGCCAGAGCCAGGGAGGAGAGCAGCATGACGCCGCTGCAGATCCGGTTAAACTGCGTTTTCATTAGCGTGCCTCCTGCGGAGCCGGAACAGGTACGCGCAGCAGCTCGGGAGCGCCTTCGTCGCGGGCCATCCCAATGGCTTCGCGAACGCCTTCCGTGTAGGAAGCGTCTACGACCCACTGGTTGTTCTGGGCATCCCAGTAGCCAGTTTCGCTACCGTCAAGCGTTTGATACATAAGCGAAATGCGGCCGAGTTTGACGAATTCGACCGTACGGCCGTCTTCAAGCTGGCCTTCGTAAGCTTCCAGAGCGCGACCGTAATCGAGTTCGATCTGGTAGGCCTCGAGGATGCGGCGGTATTTTTCCGAAATCGCGATGTCGGCACGCGGCATCATTGCTTTGAGGTCGGCTACGCGGTTTTCGCGTTCTTCTTTATAGAAGGGAACGTCGGCTGCGACGAACTGTTCCAGCGTCGTGACCATGCGCTCCATCAGCGGCAGTACTTCACGGTTCGTGGTTTCAATTTCAGCCAGCTGCGTCTCGAGGGAGGCCATTTCCGCTTCCTGCGAGTCGATCTGCTCCTGCAGCTGTTCGTTGTATTTGTTCAGACTGTCGACTTCCGCCATCGTCTGTGCGTACTGGCCACCGGCCTGCTGGGCGCGTTCGACGAGCGTGTCGATCGTGGCCTGCGATTCCTGCGCGCGATCATCGACTTCCTGCTGTGCATTTACGGCATCTTCCGCAAGGGGAGGAGTTGCCGGTGCGGGTGCTGGTGCCTGGGCCGCGGGCTGCTCTGCAGCAGCAGGCTGGTCTGCCGCCATCAGAGGCGTGGAAAGAAGGGATACGATGAGCGCCATGCTCAACCCGGAAACGGGTTTTTTGCCCATACGAATACTCGTTATTTGTCGTGCCATTGGATTTGCTGCCCCCGCGATTGGATAATTGAAATGCACTGCTGTGGGATGAAAAATAACCAACTTGCCGCCCGATAGAGTCGAGCTGGTTAACTACCAAACATAATGGATGACGGTATCAGATTGCCGTAATTTTTCCATAAAAAAAGTCCTGCCGCTTGCCACAATTGTGGAGTGCTAGACTACGATGCGAATTGGAGTTTTGTCACTCCCCCGCTCGATAAAAAAAGAGTCAAAACAAGGACTCTCAACAATCCTACCCATTTCGGCCCACTCACCGGAGACAGGCATGAGCCAGCATAAAAATACTGACCCGCAATTCACCTCTTCAGAAGACGGTGCATTAAATGTGACACGCCGTACCTTCGTGGGCGGCGCACTCGGCGCGGCGGCCGGAATGGGGGCAGTGAACCTGTTGAATGCGCCATCCGTACACGCGCAACCGGCGGGCGGGCCACCGCCAGCAGGAGCGACGCCCCCCCAGAGCTCAGGACCCTCTCTGTTCAAGGCCGAGATCGATCTGCGCCACTGCGAGATCGATGGCACAATCCCGAGTGATCTGAACGGAGCGTTCTATCGCGTGGGCCCCGACCCACAGTTCCCCTTGCGCCAGGGCAACATTCCCTTCGACGGCGAAGGTCACGTCAGCATGTTCCGCATTCAGGACGGGAAGGTCCATTACAAGACCCGCTTCGTCCGCAACGAGCGCTGGCTGGCGCAGGACGAGGCCGGCAAGCTGCTATTCCCCATGTACCGCAACCCGTCGCAGGACGACCCCAGCGTAAAGGGGCTCAGCCGTAGTACAGCCAATACTCATATCATCAACCATCGCAACTTTCTGCTGGCGTTGAAGGAAGATAGTCCGCCGGCCGCGATGGATCTCCTGACGCTCGAAACTGTCCACCCGACTTACACCTTCGACGGCCAGCTCGTCAGTCAGACCTTCACGGCTCATCCGAAGGTGGATTCGATGACCGGTAACATGGTGGCATTTGGCTATGAGGCGACAGGCTTCGGCAGCGACGACGTGATCGCGTTCGAAGTCACGCCACAGGGCAAGAAGGTGTGGGAGGCGAAAGTGAAGGTGCCGTACGTCGGCATGCTGCACGATTTCGCTGTCACGCAGAATTACATCGTGCTGTATGTGATCCCGATGGCAAAGGATGACGAGCAGCTGGCGCGCGGTGGCATCCACTGGTCGTGGGATCCGAGCAAGACGACGTACTTCGGCGCGTTCCGCCGCGGCGGCGATGGCTCCGACCTGCGCTGGTTTAATGGTCCGGAGCGCAGCGCTACGCATGTGATGGGCGCCTTCGACGACAGTGGCCGGCTGTATGTCGACGTCGAAATGTCCGAATCGAATCCATTCCCTTTCATGCCGATGAAGGATGGCTCGCGTTGGGACCCGGTGCGCGGCACGAGCTACATCACGCGCCTGTCGGCCGACCTCAACAATAAAAGCATCAGCGACTACAGCATGGAGCGCCTCGCCCCCTGGACCGGTGCCCTGCCGCGCCAGGACGACCGTTACAACACCGTCCCGTATCGTTATGGCTTTCTCGGCACGCGTGATATCCATGCGGCGGATCCGCGCCAGGCGAACGCTGGCTACGTGCGCTTCGACCACGCAACCGGCACGCAGGTGTTCTGGGATGCTGGTCCCGGTACCAGCCTGGCCGAATGCTGCTTCGCCCCGAAGCCCGGTGGTGGGGAAGGCGAAGGCTGGCTGATGGGCGTGGCGACGCGGCAGAACGACAACGGTCGCGGGGACCTCGTTATCCTCGACGCGCAGCATCTCGAAGACGGTCCGGTCGCGGTCGTCAAACTGCCAGTTCGCGCAATAGGCCAGATCCACGGCTGGTGGGTACCCGAGGCACAGTTGCCGCAGGCCTGACCTCTGTAACATCCGCGCAACGGAGAGCATGCCGAGGCATGGCGACGCATCGTCGTTGCCATGCCAGATACATCAGGTTTCTTTCCGTCTCGCGGCAGACAAATGCTAGCCGCGCCGGCAAGCTCGTCGCGATAACATATATCCATAACAACACCCGCGCCGTTCAATCAGGGGGAGCAGTATGAAAGGCCTGCCGTGGTGGTCCTGTTTCTGGATCTCCGGAGTATTCGCCCAACCCGTACAACCTGCATCGACTCCGCCGCCGTCCATCGACTGGCCGGTACTCGACACCTACTGTGGCGATTGCCATAACCTCGACGACCAGGCTGGCGGTGTCGCCTTCGACCTGCTGCCGCGCGACGCGCTGACCGCTGACGCCGCTACGTGGGAGCTTGCGATCCGCAAGGTGCGCACCGGCATGATGCCGCCCGCCGGAAAGCCGCGTCCCGATGCCGCTGTGCTCGATGGCTTCGCTGCACAGCTCGAAGGACATCTCGATGCCGAACACGCCGCCCGCGCCGCGCTTGCCCGAACGGGCATGGGACGTCTGAACCGCGCCGAATACGGCAACGCAATTCGCGACGTGCTGGCCTTCGATGCCAGCGCGATCGTCGCGACCTTGCCCGCCGACGTCAGCGCGCACGGCTTCGACAACATGGCCGACGCACTCAGCGTATCGCCCACGCTGATCGATGCATGGGCCGGTGCCGCCATGCGCATTGCGCGTGAAGCCGTCGGCGACCGCACGCTGATTCCGACCCAGGTGAAATATCCCGCAAGCGGTGGCGCGCAGACGCAGCATGTCGACGGCCTGCCTCTCGGTACGCGCGGGGGCATGCTCGCCACGCACAATTTTCCGCTCGATGCGCAATATGAAATTCGCGTGACGACACCCGCTGCCGGTGGCGTCTTCAACAACCAGGCCTTCTGCAGCGGCGGTCCCGCGGTCGTCGTCACGCTCGACGGTGAACCACTGGATGTCGATACCCCACAGCAGTTCCAGCTCGCGATTCCAGCAGGCCCGCACACGATCGGCGCTGCGCTGCTCGACACGCGGCGCTGCGAAGGTGTCAACGAGTTCTACGATGTTTACAACGTTGCAGGCTCGATCACCGGCATCGAAGTGCATGGACCATTCGAAGCGCAGGGTGCGGGCGACACGCCGAGCCGCCGCGCGATCTTCTCCTGTTATCCCGCGCGCGCCGACGAAGAAGAAAGCTGCGCGCGCGAGCTGCTGACGCAACTGGCGACGCGCGCCTGGCGCCACCCCGTTGCAGGCGATGCGCCCGAACTCGATACGCTGCTCGACTTCTACGCGAAGGGAAGGGCGCTCGGCGACTTCGAAACCGGCGTGCAGTATGCACTCGCGCGCCTGTTGATCGATCCGCGCTTCCTGTACCAGGCGGAACAGCAGCCAGCTGGGCTCGCACCGGGCACTTCGTATGCGCTCAGCGATCTCGAACTCGCGTCGCGACTGTCGTTCTTCCTGTGGAGCAGCGTGCCTGACGCTGAATTGCTCGCTGTCGCTGCCGACAATCGCCTGCACGACGATGCTGAACTCGAAGCCCAGGTGCGCCGCATGCTGCGCGATCCGAAAGCGCGTGCGCTCGTCGACAATTTCGCCGCGCAGTGGCTGAAGCTGCGTGAGCTCGATGCGGCCTTGCCCCAGGATCCGGCCTTCAACGCAAAACTGCGGCGTGCGTTCCGCAGCGAGACCGAGATGCTCTTCACCGACGTCATCGCGCAGGATCTCGGCGTGCTGACCCTGTTCGATGCAGACTACACCTGGCTCAACGAAGAACTAGCGCGGCACTACGGCATCATTGGCGTGCGCGGCGACTACATGCGACGCGTCCCGCTGCCGTCCGACAGCCCGCGCCGCGGCCTGCTCGGACACGGCAGCGTCCTGACGGCGACATCGGTGGCGAACCGCACGTCGCCGGTCATCCGCGGTGCGTGGATCGTCGAACACGTGCTCGGCGCGCCGGTGCCTACGCCGCCGCCCGGAGTCGAAACCGACCTGACGGAAGAAAGTGCACCGGATGGCCGCGCATTCGCGACGCTGCGCGAGCGGCTCGAAGCGCACCGTGCAAATCCGACCTGCGCGTCGTGCCACCAGATCATGGATCCGATCGGCCTCGCGCTCGAGAATTTCGACCTCGTCGGCCGCTGGCGTGATGCAGAGGACGGCCATCCACTGAACACACAAACCACGCTCGTCGATGGCACGCCGATCGATGGGCCCGTCACCTTGCGCAGCGCGCTGCTCGGGCGCGGCGAAAGCGTCGTTACGTCGATGACGGAAAAGTTGCTGATGTATGCGCTCGGCCGCGGCATCGAACCCGAAGACATGCCGTCGATCCGCAGCATCGTGCGCGAAGCAGCGGACAGCGACTACCGCTTCTCGGAGCTCGTTCTGGGCATCGTTCGCAGCGCGCCGTTCCGCATGAATGTCGTCGACAACACAGAGCAGGTTGCGCTGCTTCATTCTCCCGATTCTGGCAACAGCAAGGTGGCCCCATGAACTTTCTGACTCGCAAGCATCTGTCGCGCCGCCATCTGCTTCGCAGCGCCGGCGCCGTCGTCGCATTGCCACTGCTCGAGTCGATGCTGCCGGCGCTCGCTCGCGCGCAGGCTGCCGCGCCGCAGTCGCGCCTGGCGTGCATGTACATCGCGCACGGTGCCGTGATGGATCGCTGGACACCGTCGAGCGAGGGCAGCGGATTCGCAATCACGCCGACGCTTGCCTCGCTCGAACCCTTCCGCGAACGGTTGAACGTGATCAGCGACATGACCTTGCCTTACGCGTACGGCACCGATGCATCCGCTGGCGCGAACCATGCGCGTTCGTCGCAGGTATGGCTCACGTGCGCGGAACCCGACTCGGGCCCAACGCCGACGTCGCTCGACCAGCTTGTCGCGCAGCACATCGGCCAGGACACGCCGCTGCCTTCGCTCGAGCTCTCGCTCGACGACGGCAGCTCGATTTCGTATCGCACGCCGACGACACCGTTGCCGATGGAGCAGAACCCCCAGGTCGTCTTCGAACGCCTGTTCGGCGACGGCAGCACCGCGGAAGAACGCTCGGCGCGCATGGACCTGAAGGCAAGCCTGCTCGATTCGGTCACGGGCGACATCGCTGCGCTGCAGCGCACGCTGCCGGCTGCCGATCGCATGCGCCTGGATCGGTATCTCGAAGACGTACGCGAGATCGAACGGCGCCTGCAGCTCATTGCAAGTTCGCCGGCCGCCGACCTCGATGTTCCCGCGAAACCGATCGGCATCCCGTCGAGTTTCACGGAGCACGCGAAGTTGATGGCCGATTTGACCGCGCTGGCCTGGCAGGCGGAAATCACGAGAGTCACGACCCTGATGGTCGCGCGCGAAGTCACGAACCGCGTCTATCCGGAAAGCGGCATCAACGAACCGTTCCACAACCTGTCGCATCATTCGGAAGTGCAGGCGAACAAGGATCGCCTCGCCACGCTCAATGCCTTCCACATGCGCGCTACGCTCGCGTACTTCCTGCAGAAGCTGCAGGACACGCCCGACGGCGATGCCTCGCTGCTCGACCACTCGGTCGTGCTTTACGGCAGCGGCATGAGCAACTCGAACCAGCACGATCACGATCCGTTGCCGATACTCTTGGCGGGCGGTGCCTCCGGTCGCCTGCAGGGCGGGCGCCACATTCGTGCCGGCAAGGACACGCCACTGTCGAACCTGCACGTGGCGCTGCTCGACAAACTCGGCGTGCCGCTTGCAGCCTTCGGCGACAGCACCGGCATCCTGACCATCTGAGGCTGCAGCGATGAAACGCATCTTCATTCCGGCGCTGCTGTCGTTCGCCACACACTCATACGCTGCTGAACCGGGCGACAGTGCACTCGCGATCGCGGCGATGGAACGCGACTTCGACACCGTGCGTGCCTTGCTTGCCGAGCGCGGCGCCGACGTGAATGCGACGGGCCCTTACGCAACGCCGCCACTGCACTGGATCGTGCGCGTCGGCGAACACGAGCTTGCGCAGCGCCTGCTCGAACTCGGCGCCGATCCGGATGCCGCGAATCCCTATGGACTGAATCCGCTGCATCTTGCTATCACGAACGCCGACGTCGACATGGTGCGCCTGCTGCTCGCAGCCGGCGCCAATCCCGAGCAGGCCGACAATGCGGCTGAAACGCCGCTGATGCTAGCCGCACGCAGTGGCTCCGCGGCTATCGTCTCTGCCTTGCTCGAAGCTGGCGTCGCCGTCGATACGCGCGAGCCGAATTACGACCAGACGGCGCTGATGCTGGCCGTGCGCGCAGGCGCCGCCGAGTCGGTGCAACTGCTGCTCGCAGCCGGCGCCGACGTAAACGCGCAAACCAGCGTCGGCGCAATACCTGACTTTCGCCTCCCGTCGCAAAACGCCGGTTCGAAGGGCGTCGGCATCGTGCGTGGCGGCTGGCCGGAACGCGGCGAGCGTTCGCCTGTCGGTGGCGCGAAAACGCCGCTGCTGTACGCGACGCGGCAGGGTGACCTGCAGCTGACGCGCGCACTCGTCGAGGCCGGTGCCAACATCGAGCAGGGCGATGCGAACGGCCTGACGCCACTGCTCAACGCGATCCTGAATGCGAGCGTCGCCACGCTCGAACGTCCGCGCGAGGAACACATCGCCGTGGCGCACTACCTGATCGAGCGCGGTGCCAACGTCAACGCGATGGACTGGTACGGCGAAACGCCGCTGTGGGCCGCGGTCGTGTTGCGCAACCTCGACGTCAACGGACCTGTGAAGGACAACGGCATCGATCGCGCCGCGGCGCTCACGTTGATCGAAACGCTGCTGGAACATGGCGCTGATCCTAACGCACGCACGAAGGAGCATCCGCCCGAACACCGTTTCATTACGCGCCTCGGTGACCTGTCGTGGGTCGACTTCACCGGCCAGACCCCGTTCCTGCGCGCCGCACTTTCCGGCGATGTCACGGCGATGAAACTGCTCGTCGAACACGGTGCCGATCCGAACATTGCAACGTTCTCCGGCACGACGCCGCTGATGGCGGCAGCCGGCATCAACTGGGTCGTCAGCCAGACTTATGACGAAGGCGAAGAAGCCCTGCTCGAAGCGGTAAAGCTCGCACACGCGCTCGGCAACGATGTGAATGCCGTCAACTCGATGGGCCTCACGGCGGCGCATGGCGCGGCGAACCGAGGGTCCGATTCGATCCTGCGCTGGCTCGCAGAGCAGGGCGCAAGACTCGATGTCGCCGACAACGAAGGCCGCACGCCACTCACGTGGGCGCACGGCGTCTTCCTCGCAACGCATCCACCGGTGGACCGCCCGGAAACCGCGGCGCTGATCGAGGCGTTGCTGCAGGAACGATAAAACCGCACACAACGCACATAACGCCAACAAGAGGAAAACTCCCATGCCCGTGCGAATTCCCCGTCTCGCTTGCGCCACGCTGGCCCTGCTTGGAGCCCCGGCATTTGCGCAGTCGCCAGCAGCCTGCGCTGCGCTCAGTGAATATACGCAGCCTGGTGTCGCGCTGAAGATCACGAGCGCCGCGCACCATGTGCAACGGCAGACGCAGGGCGGCCCCGGTGGCCCTGGCGCCATGCTGCCGCCGCATTGCCACGTCGAAGGCGAGATCGACCGCCGCACGGGATCGGATGGCAAGCCATACGCGCTGCGCTTCGCGATCAACATGCCGGACGACTGGAACGGCCGCTTCCTGTTCCAGGGCGGCGGCGGCCTCAATGGCATGCTCGGCGAGCCGGTCGGTGGCGCGGCAAGCGCGGGACGCAATGCACTGGATCGCGGCTTCGCAGTCGTCAGCACCGACAGCGGCCACCAGGCGCAGGGCGGTTTCGACGACAGTTTCTTCGCCGACCAGGAAGCCTCCCTGAACTTCTACTACCTCGGCAACATGCGCGTGACGCTGGCCGCGAAGCCGCTCGTGGAGGCGTACTACAGCGATACGATCGACAAGTCGTACTTCGTCGGCTGCTCGACCGGCGGTCGCGAGGGCATGATCATGGCGCAGCGTTATCCGTACCTGTACGACGGCATCGTCAGCGGCGCGCCGGCGATTCGCACGGGCATGTCGAACCTTGCGCTGCGCTGGATGAACGTGCACTGGAACAATGGCGCTCGCGCGGCGACGGGCAACGTGCCGCCGCCGAACGAAGTGTGGTCACAGCAGGAAGCGAAAGTGATCGTCGATGGTTTCGTGCAGGCCTGCGATGCGCTCGACGGCGCCGAGGACGGCCTCGTGTTCGACGTGATGAACTGCGCGTTCGATCCGATGACGCTCGCCTGCGAAGCCGGGCAGGGCGAAAGCTGCCTGGCTCCGCAAAAAGCCGAAGCGCTCGCGAAGAGCCTCACCGCTCCGGTCGATTCCCGCGGGTTCCCGGCCTATTCGCGTTTCGTGCTCGACACCGGTGCCGACGATCGTCGCGGACTGCTGACCGGCGGCGCCGTGCCGCCGGAAGGGCCGAACGTGAATGGCATGCTCGAACAGGACGTCGATGCCGAATTGCGCGAATGGGGCGTCACGGACCTCGCACAGGGCGACGCGACGGCGCTCAAGCTGTCGACCTTCTACGCGCGCGGCGGCAAGCACATCTATTACCACGGTGTCAGTGATGCCTGGTTCTCGGCGATGGACACGGTCGATTACTACACGCGCATGGCGGAGCAGAACGGCGGGGCGGAGGCCGTGGCGGACTCGAGCCGGCTGTTCCTCGTGCCCGGCATGGGCCATTGCGCCGGCGGCGAGCAGACGCTCGATTCCTTCGACATGCTCGATCCGATCGTCGAATGGGTCGAGAACGACGTCGCACCCGACAGCGTGCTGGCGACCGGCGCGACGATGCCGGGAGTCAGCCGTCCGCTATGTCCGTATCCGCAGCGCGCGCAGTACGGCGGCAGCGGTGACATGAATGACGCCGGTAATTTCGAGTGTCGCTAAAACAACAACAAGGAGCCTGTATGCAAACCGTCAAATACGTCCTGCTGTCGCTGCTGCTGGTCAGCGGCAGCGCCGTCGCGCAGGATGGCCCGGCGCCGTCGGTACCAACCGAATACGTGTTCACGATCGAAGCCGCCATCAGCGGCGCGATACCGATGGGTCCGAGTGCCGATGGCGAGCGCCGCTCGATTCCGATCACCGGTGGCAGTTTCCACGGCAAGGAGCTCAACGGGGAAGTCCTTCCCGGCGGCGCGGACTACCAGCTCACGCGCGCAGACGGCACGACCTTCATCACGGCCGTATACATGATCAGGACCGACGATGGCGCGCTGATCAATGTCGTGAACGAGGGCTACATCGTGCCGCCCGACACGCGCGGCAATACGGCGACGTATTTCCGGACCACGCCGAAATTCACGGCGCCAAACGGCAAGTATGGCTGGTTGAACAGCACGGTGTTCGTCAGCGCGATCCGCTTCGACCCGGCGAAGCCCGGCGTCGTCATCATCGACGTGTACAAGTTACTGTGACTTCCACGTTAGAAACCGCATGTCCTGAACCGCGTGCCGTGAACGCCGGTTCCCAGTAGCCCCGTTCTCGCTTATCTTTGGCCGGTCCGCAGGCTCTCGTAAGAGCCTGTTTCACGAGGAGTTACCGGTCATGATGTTGCAGTTCACGTCGCGCCTGCTGGCTTGCGCGCTGGCCCTGTCGTCGGGCCTGTTGCCGGCCATCGCAGCCGCACAGGCGCCCGACCTCGATCTCAATTTCGAAACCTTCCGTCTCGACAACGGACTGCGCGTGATCGTGCACGAGGATCGCAAGGCGCCGATCGTCGCCGTCAGCGTGTGGTACCACGTGGGTTCGAAGAACGAACCGCCCGGCAAGACCGGCTTCGCGCACCTGTTCGAACACCTGATGTTCAACGGCACCGAGAACTACGACGGCGAATGGTTCGAACCGATGCAGCAGGTGGGCGCCACCGGCATGAACGGCACGACGTGGCTCGATCGCACGAATTACTTCCAGAATGTCCCCACCCCGGCGCTCGACCTCGCGCTATGGATGGAATCGGATCGCATGGGCCACCTGCTCGGTGCCGTCACGCAGGAGAAGCTCGACAACCAGCGCGGCGTCGTGCAGAACGAAAAGCGGCAGGGCGACAACGAACCCTACGGCCGCGTGAACTACAACCTTTACGAAGGCATCTTCCCGGAAGGCCATCCGTACCACCACTCCACGATCGGCTCGATGGAGGATCTCAATGCCGCTTCGCTCGAAGACGTGCAGCAGTGGTTCCGCGATTACTACGGCCCTAACAACGCCGTGATCGCCCTTGCCGGCGACATCGACGTCGACACCGCACGCGAGAAAGTGGAAATGTACTTCGCCGACATCCCGCCGGGTCCCGAAGTGGATGCGATCGAGGAGTGGGTGCCGGTGAAAGCCACGAACTCGATGGAAACGCAGTACGACGAAGTGCCGGCCGTGCTCGCGAACCGCGCGTGGGCGGTTGCACCGCGCTCGACGCGCGATCGCGCGCTGCTCGACATCGCCGCCGCAATCATCGGCAGCGGCCGCAACTCGCGCCTGTACGTCGACCTCGTGTACGAGCGGCAGGTGGCATCGTCGGTCGCCACGTCAGTCGTGCCATTCGAACTGGCGAGCGTGTTCGACCTCGCCGTCACGCTGAATCCCGGCCAGCCGCCGGAAGTGGCGACGCGCGCGATCGACCGCGTGATCGCCGACTTCATCGCGAACGGCCCGAGCGAAGAAGAAGTCGAGCGCGTGATCGCCTCGATCAACGCATCGACCGTACGTGGCCTCGAGCAGGTCGGCGGCTTCGGTGGCAAGGCCGCGCAGATGGCCGAAGGCCTGCTGTATGCCGGCGATCCGCTGTTCGTGAATACATATCTCGACTGGATCAACACGGCGACGCCACGCGACGTGCGCGCCGCCGCAGAACGCTGGCTCGGGCGCGGTTCGCACCAGGTGAACGTCGTGCCGATCCGCAATTTCGAAAGCACCGGCACCGGCGTCGATCGTTCGGATGGCCTGCCGTCCATTCCGACGGACCTGCCGACGCTGACCTTCCCGGGCATCCAGACCGCGACGCTCGACAACGGCGTCGAAGTCGTCCTCGCCGAGCGCCACACGATGCCGCTTGTCGCGATGTCGATGGAGTTCGACGCAGGCTACGCGGCCGATGCCGGCGGCAAGCTCGGTGTCGCCTCGTTCACGTCGGCGATGCTCGACAAGGGTACGCGCACCCGCAGTGCGCTCGACATTTCCGAGGAAGCGGAGCGGCTCGGCGCCGTCGTCACGGCAGGCGCGAATGTCGATGCCTCGTTCGTCACGCTGAACGCGCTGACGTCGAACCTCGAGGACTCGATATACCTGTGGGCCGACCTGATCCTCGAACCGGAATTCGAACAGGAAGAAATCGAACGCCTGCGCCAGCAGCGCCTGACGACGATCGCGCAGGAGAAGGCACAGCCGCAGAGCCTCGCACTGCGCCTGTTGCCGCCGGTACTGTATGGCCCCGACCATGCGTATGCCGTGCCGCTGTCAGGCACCGGCACGATCGAGTCGACACGCTCGATCACGCAGCAGGACCTGGTCGACTTCAAGGAGCGCTGGCTGCGCCCGGCCAAGGCGCGCATCTTCATCACCGGCGACACGACGCTCGATGAAGTCGTACCGCTGCTGAACCGCGCATTCCGCGGCTGGGTGGATCCGAACACGCTGCCGCCGACGAAAAACATCGCCACCGTCACGCGCGAGCAGGGCGCGCGCGTGATCCTCATCGACAAGCCAGGCTCGCCGCAGTCCTTCATCCTTGCGGGCCACCTGGTGCCGGGCCTCGGCACCGGCCGCGACCTCGCGATCGAGGCGATGAACGGCGTGCTTGGCGGCACGTTCACCGCGCGCATCAACATGAACCTGCGCGAAGCGAAAGGCTGGTCGTACGGCGCGCGCACGCAACTCCAGTCCGCGCGCGGGCAGCGCCTGTTCATCGTCAACGCGCCGGTGCAGACGGATCGCACCGGCGACTCGCTGCGCGAGCTGTTGACGGAGCTGCAGTCGATCAAGACCGATCGCCCGATCACGCAGGAAGAAATGGATCTCGTGATCGCAGGCCTCGCGCGTTCGCTGCCGGGCAACTACGAAACCTCGCAGGCCGTGCTCGGCAGTATCGTCAGTTCCGCGCGCTACGGACGTCCACTCGATTACGCCGCTCACCTCACCGAAGCCTACGAAGCGCTGACCTTGCCCGAGCTGCAGAGCGCCGCGGCCGATTTCGTCAATCGCGACCGGCTCGTGTGGGTCGTCGTCGGCGACCTCGACGAGATCCGCGAACAGGTCGAGGCGCTGAACATCGCGCCGATCGAGATCTGGAATGACGACGGCGAGCCGATCGAGGAGCAGGAGCCTATCGAACTCGAGTCGGCCGTGCCGCCGTCGACGGAAGTAGTACCGGTGCCGACTGCAGAGGCAGAAGTCGTCCCTGCGCCGACGGCGGAAACGGAAGTCACGCCGGCTCCGACTGCACAATGAAAGGCGTCGTGGCGTTGGCGGCGCTATTGCTGCTGGGAGGGTGCGTCGGAACGGCCGTGGGAGTTGCCATCGGCGCAACGGCTGCCGTCGCAACCGCCGTCGTCACCGCGCCGATCAAGGTAGGCGGCGCGGTCATCGACGCCGCGACGGACGATGAGGATGAAGACGACGAGGACGACGACTAGTCTTTCGTGAACTTCTGCACGAGCCGCCTGACGACGTCGGCGACATAGATGTTGTCGTCTTCGTCGAGCACGAGGTAGTGCGCTTCGCCGAACTGGCCGTTGCCTTCGCCGGGACTGCCGAGCGAGCCGATCAGCTTGCCTTCCATGTCGGCCTTGGCGACTTCGCCGTCGAAACCCGTCGTGAAGTACATGTAGCCATCGTCGTGCAGGTAGATGCCGCACACCATCGCGTCGTACTTCCACTCGCCGGTGAAATTGCCTTCCGTGTCGAAGATCGCGACGCGGAAGTTCTCGCGGTCGGCGACGTAGATGTTGTCTTCCGCATCGATCTGGATGCCGTGCGCGACGGCCAGCTGGCCTGGACCCGCGCCGCGCTCGCCCCACTGCTTGATGAACTTGCCGTCGGCCGTGAACTTCAGCACGCGTGGCTCGCCGGCGACGTGGCCCTGCACGACGTACACGTTGCCCTGGCTGTCGATCGCCGTTTCGTTCGGCTGGTTGAAGAGCTGCGTGCCGGCCGCTTCGTTCCATTCGCCCGACGTGCCGTGCGTGCCGAGCACGAGCAGCTCGTTGCCGTCCTTGTCGAACTTGCGGACGGTATGTCCGAAGAAATCACTGACCCAGATGTTGCCGGCCTCGTCGAGGTCGAAGCCATGCACGCGCGCGAATACGCCTTCCGGCCCGAAGGCGCGCAGCAGCTTGCCGCTCGGGTCGAATTCCATGAAAGGCTTCGGGCCGCGATTCAGCACGAGCAGGTTGCCGTTCGGCAGCATTTCGACGTCGGCGGCCGAATCGAAGTTCGAACCGTCTGGAAACGTGAAGGCCTCGCTGGCTTCGACGGCATGGTAATCCGGCAACTGCCAGGTGCTGAGCGGCAGCAGCGGTCGTTGCGGCGGCTGTGCGTAAAGCGGGGAGGAGAAGGACGAAGCGAGCAGGGTTCCGAGGACGAGCAGCGAAAGGCGTTTCATGGTCTTGTTGTCAGCCGGCGGTTGAAGGACGCGCCAAACTTACTGGCAAACACCGGTTGCCGCAATGCCGCAGCGGGCCTTCGTGTCGACGTTCGCGCTGCATTGGCTGCTTGTACGATGTCCGCGCGGACAACGCCGGCGCGCACCAATGAACCCGGCGGCTTACTCTTCCTGCCAGGCGCGTTCGATCAATGCGGCTTCCGCGTCGGCGTCGAGCGCTGGGCCGGACATCATTGCATCGAGCAGGGCGTTCAGTTCGGCGGAGCTACTGGCGGGCTGGTAGAGTTCGGGCGCTGCCTCTGCGGGCGTTGGCAGGCTCGCGACGAGCGTCCAGCCGGCTGCTTCGCGGCATGCGACGTTTTCGCTGCCACCGGCCGTGTTGTTCAACTGGTACTGGCGGCAATGGCGGCCGTCGCGATCGACGAACGTGAAGCGGCTCGTCAGCGTCGCGCCATCGACATTCACGGTCGAACCGCTCGGACTCGTGTCGAGTTGCGCGGCGTAGGCCGCCAGCGGAGGCAGGTCGGAGGGCAGCGGCGCGAACGGTTTCGTCAGCACGAGGCCGAGGGCCAGCACGAGGCTGGCCGCGAGTGCGAGGCGTATACCGTTGGCGCGGCTCCAGCGCTGCCAGGGACCGTGCACGACGTTCGCCGGTGTGGCGGAAGGCGCGGCATCGTTCTGCAGCATCGCCAACAAGGCCGCCGGCAGCGGCGTGTCGTCGAGCGCGCGGGCATGGCGAGCCACGAGCGCATCGACGCTGCGCAGCGCGTCGAGCCGTGCCGCTAGCGCGGGATCGGCCTCGACGGCTGCGCGGACGGCAAGCAGTTCCTGCGGCGGCAGTTCGCCGTCGAGATAGGCCGAAAGCATCGTGTCGTCGATCTTCGTGTTGCCGTTCATCGTCATACCTTCATCGTTTGCTGTTCGCGGACATCTGCCGCATCAGTGCAGCGTCGGTGCGGCGGCGCCCTGCGCCGGGTCGCGGCCGACGAGTTCCACGAGCCGCGAGCGCGCACGCGCGAGCCGGCTCATCACGGTGCCGAGCGGAACCCCGAGCGCGTCGGCGGTTTCCTGGTACGAGAGACCCTGCACGGTCACCATGCTGAGTACCAGGTGCTGTTCTTCGGGCAGTTGCTGCAACAGCGCATTGATCTGCGCGACTTCGATCTTCAGCTGCATGTCTTTTTCACCATCCACCGTCACTACGTCGTGTTCGTCCTGGTCCCAGGCCACGGTGCCGCGCACCTTGCGCGAGCGACACTCGTCGATCCACAGGTTGCGGCATACGGTGAAGGCCCACTTGTTCAGGTCCGCATCGGCCGGCACGCCCTTTACGAGCAGGCGCTCGACCGTGTTCTGCAGCAGGTCGTCGGCATCGTGGACGGAGTTCGTCAGCGACCACGCGAAGCGCCGTAGCGCCGGCAGCAGGGCCAGTAATCGATCTTTCATCGTGGCTGCATTCATACCGTATTCGGGAGGTTGACGAGGGGCGGCGGCATTTTATTCCGGTGAGGGATTAAATTTGCACGCCAGACCGTCATCTATACACGAAAGGTCGTGAGAAAATCGCGCCGATTTCCAGACCCAGCCCGGACCGAGCCGCCCCATGCCGATGCAACGCAGAATCCTCGTCCCGTTGAGCCTTGCCAGCCTGTTGCTGGCCAGCCCGCTCGCCGTCGCGCAGGGGGTGCCTAACCTCGGCAACTCGGTGCAGAACGCCATCGAGCGGCAGGTGGAGCGCCAGGTCGAGCAGGCACAGAACTCGGCCGCCGAGCGCGCCACGAACCAGGCGCAGAATGCGGCGCTCGATCGAGTCGCCGAGCAGGCCCAGAATTCCGCGGTGGAACGCACGGTCGAGCGCGCCGCGGCGGCTGCCAGCGAGGTCGCGCAGCAGCGCGCCGCGTCAGCCCAGGCCGACGTCATCGGCAACCAGACTCTCGAGCGAGTACAGAGCCAGGTCGAAACCCAGGTTGAGCGTGCCCAGGCACAGGCAGCGGACCAGGCGCAGGCGCAACTCGAGCGCGTGCAGGCACAGGTCGAGGGCGCGCAGAACCGCATCGAGCGCGTCCAGTCGCAGGTGGCCGACAGCGCGCAAAACCAGGTCGAGAAGATCCAGGCCCAGGTGGGGCGACTTCCGGAGCAGGCGGCGGAGCGCGCGCAGCAGCGGGTGCCCGTTGCGGGCCAGGTCGATCGGGACGTCGCGCAAAATGCGCTGGACGCTGCCGCCGATGCCGCCTCAGCGGCGGACCAGGACCCGGGGCTTCCCGACGCCGCGGCTGGCACAGGAGCGCCCGGTGCCACTGGCGACGCGCCGGCCCCCGGCATCGTTGGTACGGAAAATCCGCAGGTCAGCGCGGTCGACGCCGACCCGCGCGCCTTCGTCGAAATCACGCTTGCGCCCGGCGAGCGCGCAATCGAATCCGAATGGATCATGGTCGTGACGCCGGAAGAACGCGCGCGACTCGATACCGAAGCCGCCGAGCTGCTGCGCTACCTGACCGGCACCGAGCCCTTCGCGCTCGCCGACGGCGAGCTGCTGACCTTCAGGGTTCCGCCCGACCTCGACGCGAACGACGCGATCCTGCAGCTCGTGCCGGAATCGATGCGCGAACAGATCGACCGCAACCACGTTTACGACACGCAGGGCGAGCCGGAAGGGGCGGGCGTAGAGCCTTCGGAAGAAGCGGTCGTAGAGCCGGCTACGGCGGGGAAACCGATTGCACCATCGAAGCCGGCGAAGGCGAAATCGTCGCTGCCGTTGCCGATGCCCGCCGTGTGCGAAGAGCCCGTAACGGTCGGCATGATCGACTCCGGCATCGATGCGGCGCATCCGGCCTTCGCGGCCAGTCGCGCGCACATTCACCAGCGCAGTTTCGTCGACACCGCGATTGCGCAGCCGCCGGCGCATGGCACCGCGGTTGCGGGGCTACTCGTCGGCCGCGACGACAGCGGGCAGAGCGGCGCCGTGCTGCGGCCCTTGTTGCCCCGGGCGACGCTGTACAGCGCGGCGGTGTTCCACGAGCAGGAAAGCGCACAGGGCGCGACGGTCATGCGGGTGCTTTCCGCGCTCGACTGGCTGCTGCAGCAGCCGGACGTGAAGGTCATCAACATGAGCCTGGCCGGTCCGCCGAATCGCCTGCTCGCGCGTGCGCTGACTGCGGCGGCTGCACGGGGCAGGGTGATCGTGGCGGCGGTCGGCAACGATGGGCCATATGGGCCGGTGCGCTATCCGGCGGCGTATGCCGAGGCGATCGGCGTAACGGCCGTCGGACGCGACGCGGAAGTGTTCCGCTTCGCCAACCAGGGTACGCACGTGGATTACGCGGCCCTCGGTGTCGACGTGCCGACGGCGCGCGGCGATGGCGGATTCGGTACGGAAACGGGCACGTCGCTCGCGGCGCCCATCGTCGCCGCATTCATCGCCTGCGCGCTCGAGCAGGACGAGGACTCCGTATCGGCACTGGCTGCCATGGATCAGCGCGTGCGTGATCTCGGCGCAGCCGGTCCCGATTCGATTTACGGCCGCGGACTGCTTCATCCCTGAAGCAGCCCGCGCAGGTCTCGGCCTGCGCGTCATTCCCCCACTCAGGCGTCGCTCAGCTCGCCGCTGCGGGCGGCGCACACGTCCAGCTCGTGCTGGATCACGCGCAGCGCTTCGTGCAGCGCGACGCGCATCAGCACGTCTATGTCCTTCTGCTGCTGGTCGCTGCACTCGACGCGCACCTGTAATGCCAGGCTTTCGACGTTCGTATCGCCCTCGTTCGTGCCTGCGAGCAGCACGCCAACGAGCGCACCGCTACCCGTATCGGTGATGCTGATGCCGCGTACGCTCGACACTTCGCGCGCCGATGTGAATACCGGCGCGGGCGCTTTCTTTGAGGTCTTCGTTTGCAGGATATGGCGCATGTCTAATTCCTCCGGGTCGATGGCGTCTGGACGATTCAAAAAGAGAGCCGCATGGCCAGGGCCACGCGGTTGGCCGTGAAATCCGCGCTCGCGAGGCGCGATTCGTAATCCCCGTACTCCCAGCCCGCGGTCAGTGCGAGATTCTCGATCATCTCGACTTCGAGCTGGGCTTCGGCAACGCGCTGGCTGTCGTCGCGCGGCACGCCGATGGATGGCGTCGCGCTGGCGTAATCGCGGTCCTGCCAGCGGTAGCCGAGCAACACGCGCGCATCGTGCGCGGCGAGCGTGAAGCGATGATTCACGCGCAGCCGCAGCGTGTCGGCGCTGTAGTCGAAGGCGGGGCCCCGCGTGTCTTCGTCCTCGTATGTGTAGCCGAGCGTCACGTTGCTGCGGCCGGCATTGAAGAAGCGGTAAAGGTCGACACCGAAACCTTCGTTGTCGGCATCGCGCACGTCGAACACATCGAACTGCTTGTCCGTGAAATTCAGCGCGCCTCGCAGGTACCACGTGTCGGCGAACAGCTTGCCGGCGTACAGCGAGTACTGGTTCAGTTCGAGGAAGCTGTCGCCGCCGAGGCG
>DASWWP010000014.1:0-10874 GCA_036405915.1 Pseudomonadales bacterium | reverse complement strand
TGTGTCGTTTCCTCCAGACCCTTCCTGGATCAGTACCTGAACGAGTAACAGCATGAAACCACTGCAGGATCTTGTCGTAGCGGTAGTCGCGATGCCTCGCGAGCGCGCGCTGCTGCGCTTCTTCGAATCACTCGGCGCAGGCCTCGTGCCTGCACCGGACACCGACGCGGGCTGGAAGGACATTGACTTCCTCGTCGACGGCGCCGGTCTGCCGGCGCTCGCACGCGAAGGCTACACGCGCGCGCAACTCGACAGCCTCAATCCGCAACTCGTGCACGTATCCGTATCGACTTTCGGCAGTTACGGCCCGACGGCGACGTGGCTCGGCGGCGAACTCGTCGCGTCCGCGATGAGCGGCACGCTGCGGCTGACCGGCGAACCGGATCGCCCGCCCGTGAAGGAAGCGCTCGATGCCTGCACCTTCCACGCCGACATGGTCGCCGCGTCCGGCGCGATGGCCGCGCATTTCGACCGCGAACGTGGCGGCCGCGGCCAGCATGTCGACGTGTCGATCCAGGAAGTGGCGCTGAACCGCAACGTCAGCAGCATCCTCGTGTGGCAGTTCGAACGGCGCAAATTGCAGCGCGTCGGCGGCGCGCTGAACTACGGACGCGCAACGGTGCGCTGCATCTGGCCGCTGGCCGACGGCTGGTGCTTCCATTCACTGATGACCGGGCGCTTCGGCGCGCCGGCGAACCAGGCCCTGTCCGACTGGATGGACGAATGCGGCGCGGACAATCCGCTGCGCGGCACCGACTGGCTCTCATACAACCGCTCGACGCTGGATCCCGCGATCCGCCAGCGCTGGGAAGCGGCGATCGAAGCCTTCTTCAGCACGCGCACGAAACACGAGATCCGCACCGAAGGCCGCCGCCGCGGCATCAACGCCTGTGCGCTGGCCGAACCTGGCGAGGTGCTGCAGGACACGCACCTGCAGGCGCGCGAGTTCTGGCGCGACGAAAATGGCATTCGCAAGCCGGCACGTTTCGTGTCGCTCAACGCAGGCCCTGCAGCGGCGCAGAAACACGTCTCCCGCGGAACGCGCGGTGGCCCGCTGTCCGGCGTGAAGGTGCTCGACTTTTCGTGGGCGCTCGTCGGTTCGATCACGACGAAGACGCTCGGCGACCTCGGGGCCGACGTCATCAAGGTGGAGAGCAGGACGCGGCCCTGCCTGTCGCGCATCGACGTGCAGGTGTCGGCATCGAAGCCCGGCAACTTCGACGACAAGCCCTGGTTCGCGCACCTCAATTCGTCGAAGCGCAGCCTGTCGCTCGACATGAAGAAGCGCGAAGCGATTGAAATACTCGGGCCGCTGATCGAGTGGGCCGATGTCGTCGTCGAGAATTTTTCGCCCGGCACGATGGCGAAGCTCGGGCTCGATTACGCCTCGCTCGCCAAACGCAACCCGGCGCTCGTGATGGTCTCGGGCAGCGTATACGGGCAGACCGGACCGCTTGCACAGGAATGGGGTGTCGACGGCACCGGCGCCGCGCTGTCGGGCCGCACGTTCATGACCGGCTGGGACGATCGCGCGCCGGTGATTCCGGGCGCGGTGCCGTACGGCGACGTGATCGTGCCGTTCGTCATGGCCGGCGCGGTCGCTGCCGTGCTCGCGCAGCGCGAACGTACCGGCCGCGGCGCGCACATCGATGCATCGATGTACGAAATATGCGTGCAGCAGATGATGGATGCGATCGTCGCCGCGCAGGAAGGTCCCGCACCGAAACGCATGGGCAACGCCGATCCGGCATGGGGCCGCCAGGATGCATGGCATCGCCAGGACGTGTGGCCCGCGGCTGGCAACGATGCCTGGATCGCCATCAGCCTGCGCGACGCGGCACAGTGGCAGCTTTTGACCGTACTCGCCGGATCCGACGACATCGCCGCATGGACGGCCACGCAGGACGCGCACGAACTCGCCGCCGCGCTGCAGACGGCCGGCATCGCCGCCGCGGCGCTGCAGGACATCGAAGACGTGCTCGAACGAGACGAAGGCATTCGCGCGCGCGGCGCGCTCGTCACGCTCGAACACGCCGTGCTCGGCCCCTTCGGGCACGTGCGCACGCCGATCGACTTTTCCGCGACGCCGGCACAACCGTTCCGCCCGCCGTCGCTCGGCGAACACAACCACGACATCGCGACGACGCTCGCCGGGCTCAGCGACGCGCGCGTTGCCGAACTCGCCGCGCTCGAGGTATTCAAATGACGACCAGCGCCGGCCAACGCAGCCGCAAGGACCTCGCGTGCACCGCCGAGGCCACGGCCTTCCAGAAGCAGTACGGTGCGGAGCTGAAGCGCCGCGTCGTCGAAAACGGCGAACCCTTCGTCGTCGCGCAGGCCGACACGCCGCACGAGATCTTCCACGTGATGGACATTCCGCTGATCACGAACCAGTGGTGGTCCGCGTACATCTCGGCGAAGCAGCTGTCGACGCGCTATTTCGACGCGATGGTCGCGCGCGGCTATCCCGACAACAGCTGCAAGTATTGTTCGCTGGGCCTCGCGTGCACGCTCGCGAACGACCCGGCTACCGCGCCATGGGGCGGACTGCCGAAGCCCGTCGCCCTCGTCGCGCGGCTCACGTGCGACTGCATCCAGCAGGTGTTCACGCAGTGGGCCGAGGCACTCGGCACCGAGTTCTTCGCGATGGAAGCGCCGGCGTGGACGCACAAGGAAGCCGACTGGTTCCGGCACTCGAATACCGAATGGGAACGCGTGTACGACGAGGACCGCATCGCGCTGATGGTCGACGAGATGCAGGAGCTCATCGCGTTGCTGGAAGCGCGCACCGATCGGCGCTTCGACAGGGCGAAGTTCGAGGCGCTGATGCACAGCATCAACGAACAGGAAGGCTACATTGCCGAAGCCGCGCGCATGATCGGCGAAGCTCGCCCCTGCCCCGTCTCGATCGCCGACCAGATGCCGAACACGATGATCCCGCAGTGGCACCGCGGCTCCGAGTGGGCCGTCGCGCACGCACGCAAGTTCCGCGACGAAGTGGCCGAGCGCGTTGCGCAGGGCATCGGCGTCGCGGCGAATGAACGCGTGCGCCTGATGTGGATCGGCGCCGGCGTATGGCACGACCCGGGCTTTTACCAGGCGCTCGAGGAGCGGCTCGGCGCCGTGTTCGTGTGGTCGATGTACATGCCGTTCGCGGGTCCGCAATACGTGCGCGAGCTGCACGGCAGGCCGATGGACGCGCTCGCCAGCCGCATCTGCTCGATGAACGAAGTGCTGCACCTGCCGCCGTGGATGAATGGCTGGATGGTCAGCGAAACGCAGCGCTGCGGCATCGATGCGGCGGTGATGCTGATTCCGCCGGACAACCGCCTGTCGCAATCGGGCACGCTGCTGACGGCGCAGTCGCTCGAGGATGCCGGCGTGCCGGTGCTGCGGCTCGATGCCGACATGGTCAACGCGCGGAGCTGGAACCATGAACGCATGGTCGGCCTCGTCGAAACTTTCCTGAAAGAGGCGGGACTCGCATGAAACGATTCTGCTTGCCTGCGCTGCTGTTGCTCGCCGCGTGCAGCGAACCGCTGCCGCAGGGCGTCACCGAACTCGTGTACGCGACACCGTATGCGGCCTCGCATCCGTTCAGCCTCGCCGATCGCGCCTGGATGGACTTCGTCGAGGAGCGCTCGGGCGGCACGCTGCGCATCAGGCCGAGCTGGTCGGGCGCGCTGCTGTCGTCGGAACACTCGATGCTCGAGCTGCGCCACGGCGTGGCCGACATCGGCCTGATAACGCCGATCTACGTGAAAGGCGGCACCCACCTTATCCGCATCCAGTCCGGCTTTTACGTCGGCGCCGAAACCGTCGAACAGCAGCTCGCGCTGTATCGCTGCCTCGAGGCGAGCAGCCCGCAGTACGCCGTGGAACTGGACGGACTCAAAGTGCTCGCCGTGCAGGGCGGCGCGTTGCCCGGCATCGTGACGACGAACAAGCCGGTGCATTCGCTGGCCGACCTTCAGGGCATGCGCATCCGCGCCCCGACCGAACTGCTGAGCGTATTGCAGGCGCTTGGCGCCGACCCGGTGAACATGCCGATGGGCGAAGTGTATTCCGCGCTCGCGAAGGGCGTGCTCGACGGCGTCGTCGCACCGGTGGATACCTTCCGCGCGCTGCACTTCGCCGAAGTTACCGACTACTACGTCGACATGAAGATCCCGCGCGGCGCGTATCCGGGCCGCGCGCTCAGCATCGCGCGCTGGAACGAGCTGAGCGACGAACACCGGCAGGTGCTCGACGAGAGCATCGCCGTGTGGGAACAGGCGCTGATCGACACGAATGCGCAGGCGCAGGACGACGGACTCGCCGTCGCGCGCGAGGAAGGCGTGGTCTTCACGACACTGCCGGAGGAAGACCAGCAGCGTTTCGACGCGCTGTACCTCGAGCTCGGCGAGCAGAACGCCGCGGCGCTCGCCCGCTACGGCATCGACGGCCGCGCCGTTTTCGACCAGTCGCGCCGCAGCATCGGCAGCGACGGCACCGTCAACTGCGCGGGAGGCGCGAACTGATGCAGGCCCTGTCCGGAATTCGTGTTGCCGATTTCAGCCATGTGATGGCGGGTCCTTATGCCTCGTACCTGCTGTGCCTGCTCGGCGCGGACGTGACGAAGATAGAAGCACCCGGCGTCGGCGACCCGATGCGCAATTACGGCAGCGACCGCAGCTACGACGGCATGGCCCCTGCGTTCATCGCGGTCAACGCCGGCAAGAAGTCGATCGTGCTCGACCTGAAGGATCCCGCGCAGCTCGACGTCGCGCGGCGCATCGTCGCCGACAGCGACGTGCTGCTCGAAAATTTCCGGCCGGGCGTCATGGCGCGCCTCGGCCTCGGCTACGACGACGTCAAGGCGCTGAATCCCGGCATCGTGTACTGCTCGGTGTCAGGCTATGGACAGTCGGGCCCGCAGCGCGACTGGCCGGCGATCGACAACATCGTGCAGGCCACGAGCGGCATGATGAGCCTCGGCGCCGATGCCGACGGCGCGCCGGCACGCGTCGGCTTTCCGGTGGTCGACACGCTGACAGGCCAGACCGCGGCCTTCGCGATCCTCGCGGCGCTGATGCGGCGCGAACGCGAAGGCAGTGGGCGCGGAGAATTCATCGACGTCGCGATGTTCGATGCGACGCTTGCGTTCATGACATCGGCCGTCGTGCCGTACCTCGTCACCGGCAAGACGCTCGCGCGCACCGGCAACGTCGGTTACAGCGGACAGCCGACGTCGGCGCTGTTCACGGCGCGCGACGGCCGCCGTATTTCGCTCGGCGTCGTGCAGCAGCACCAGTTCGTCGCGCTCGCAAACTTCCTCGGCCGTGCCGACTGGCTTCAGGACCCGCGCTATGCCACGTCGGACAAGCGGCGCGAACACGCCGACGCGATGATGGCCGACCTCGGCGACGTGCTGATGACGCGCGATGCCGCCGACTGGGAAAGTGAGATGAGCGCGGCCGGCATTCCATGCGGCATGGTGCGCGAGGTCAGCGATGCGGTGGCATTGCCGCAACTGCAGGCGCGCAATACCCTGCTGCCACTGACGATTCCGGGCCTGCCGGGAAACGAACAGGTGCAGGTCGTCAACGCGGGGTTCAGCACCTCGCTGGATGGTCCTGGCGTCAGCGCGCCGCCGCCGCGCCTCGGCGAGCATGGCGCGGAAATCCTGCGCGGGCTCGGCTACTCCGATGCCGAGATCGCCTCGCTGCAGGCAGCCGCGAAGCCAGCGCGCCGCAGCTGAGATCCTGCCACCTATATAAGGAGGGGAAGATGCAACGCAGAACCTTCATGACCCGCCTCGCGATTGCAGCCGCCGCTGCGCCGCTGCTGGATACGCTGGCAACCGCGGCCGAGCTGCCGACCGGCAGCCAGCACATCGAGTACGTCTTCGCGCCGACCGGCGAAACGATGCCGCTGCGTTACTACGTGCCGACGACGTGGGACGGCACGAGCGCGCTGCCGATCGTGCTGATGCTGCACGGCGCCGGCGCGAACGAGAATTCGTACATGGACATGAGCGACGGCCTGCTGATGAAACTGGCCGAACAGCATGGCTACATCGTCGTGTCGCCCTTCGGCCACACGCCGCTCGGCGCGTATGGCAATCCGCTGCGCCTGCCCGCCGTGTTCGGCCAGGACGCGGTGGCCGCGGAACAGCGCGCGGCCGTCACGCCCGAACGGCAGCGCACGCTCGCGCTCAGCGAGCTCGAAGTGATCACCGCGCTCGAACTCGTCACGGAGAAGTACGGGGCCGATCGCAACCGCACCTTCCTCGCCGGCCACTCGATGGGCAGCGGCGGCGCGTGGCACCTCGCGGAACGCTACCCGGAACGCTGGCGCGCGATCGCGCCGATGTCGGGTCCCTTCGTCGACAGGGCGACGTATTCCTTCGACCGGATACGCGCACTGCCGATCTTCATGACCGAAGGCACGCGCGCCGAGCCCTCTCTCGACGGCAGCCGCGTGATGGCCGGCTACATGCGCGCCGAAAAATTCGACTTCGACTATCTCGAAGTCGACGGCGACCACGGCGGCATGGTGCCGATGGTGTGGCCTGCCGTATTCGATTTCTTTAATCGTTACCGCTGATGGAGCGTTCACTGTGAAAGCGCCGCGACTTTGCCTGATCGTGTTCCTGCCAATGCTGGCTTCCCTCGCCAGTGCGCAGGAAGAGCTGCGGCTGTGGCCCGACGGCGCGCCCGGCTCCGAAGACTGGCGCTTCGAGGAAACCGTGACGCGCAATGACGGCGGCGACCGCGTCATCGCCAACGTGCGCGAGCCCACGCTGACGGTATTCCTGCCGGAACCTTCCGCGGCGAATGGCGCGGCAGTCATCATTGCGCCCGGTGGCGCGCTGCGCGTACTCGGCTTCGACAACGAAGGCGTGAAGGTTGCAGAGTGGCTGAACGAACGCGGTATCGCCGCCTTCGTGCTGAAGTACCGCACGCTGCAGGTCGATCCCGATGCACCGCCGCCCGCCGCGCCGCCCGCCGGCATGGCGGGTCCGGGACGCACTGAACTCGTCATCCGCAATGCCAATGCGAATCCCGCGCCCGGTAACGCCGCGCTTGACGAAGTGCTGCGCTTTGCCATCGCCGATGCACAGGAAGCGCTGAAGCTCGTGCGCGCGCGCGCCGACGAGTGGAACGTCGACGAATCGCGCGTCGGCCTGATGGGTTTCTCCGCCGGTGGTGGCGTTGCTGTCGGCACGGCAATGGCGCCGGCTGGCGACGCGTATCCCGACTTCATCGCGACGCTGTATGGTCCCTCGCTGATGGATGTCGAGCTGCCTGACCATGCCCCGCCGTTGTTCATCGCGGTGGGCAACGCGCACTTCAATGTAACGAACGGTTGCCTTGCGCTGTTCGCCGCGTGGAAGGCCGCGGACAAACCGGCGGAGCTGCACGTCTACGACCAGGTCAGTGGCGGCTTCGGCATGGGCATACGCAACTTGCCCGTCGATGGCTGGATCGAGCGTTTCCACGAATGGATGAGTGCGCGCGGTTTAACCCCACGGTAAACGCCGTGTTTATCACTGCCCGCGCGGTTTGACTCGTCCGGAGGCCGTCCGCATAATCCGGCGCATCCCGCCACCAGTGATACACGGCCTCATGAAAGCCAAAGCCGCATCCGCTGCGCGATCCAGTCAAGCCGCCGCCGTTCCGTCCCTTCCCGACCAGCTCATCGCCCGCATCAAGCAGGGTTTCTACGCGCCGGGCCAGCGCCTCATCGAAGCAGACCTGATGACGGACTTCGGCATCGGCCGCAGCAAGGTGCGCGAGACGCTCAAGACGCTCGTCGGCGAAGGTTATCTGAGCTTCGAGAAAAATCGCGGCGCCTGCGTGCGTCGTTTCACGCGCCAGGAAGCCGTCGATCGTGCGCGCGTGCGCGAAATGCTCGAGGGTCTCGCCGCGCGCCAGGTGGCGGAGCGCGGACTCGACAAGGCGGCGCGCGCGCAGCTTAAACAACTGCAGAAAGCACTCGACAAGGGAGCGAAGGACAAGGACTTCAACACGTATTCACGCCTGAACGAGGAGTTCCACGACTTCATCCTGACGCATTCGGGCAATGCCTATGCGGCCGACTTGCTGGAGCGCCTCAGCGTGCCGTTGTTCCGCACGCAGTTCACGGGACTGTTCACGAGCGAGGGCCTGTTCGCGCGCAACGAGGATCATCGCCGGATTTCCGATGCGATACTCGCGGAAGATCCCGATGCCGCGGAGCGTGCGATGCGTGAACACGTCGGCAACGGCATCCGCGCGATGCTGACGTTGCGGGATGACGAGTTCGCCTGAGTCGCCCTTCCCCGCCGCATTCAAATCGAGCCCTCCTGTAAACGCCGCACAGCCGCAGCGCTGCGCGCCAGAGCCAACAGCGAAGCCACGCTCATCGCGCCTGCGGTTACCGCCATCGCGACGCGCAGCCCTGCCGGCCCGGTGAAGACGCTTTCCCCGAGCCACGCGATCAGCACCGGCCCGAGTCCCGCACCGACGAGGTTCACGAGCAGGAAGTACAGCGCCGCCACCTGTCCGCGCATGTGCGCTGGAGTGAGCTTCGCGACGGCGGTTAGGCCTGCGGCCTGCAGGATGCCGTTGCCGAATACGCCGGGGACGAGCAGCAACAGTTCGAGCTGCTGCGAGCCGAAGAAGCTGAACAAGGTGAAGCCGATGCCGAGCAGCACGGTGCCCGCGGCGAGCGTGCGCCACAGGCCGTCGGCGTGGCGCGCATTCAGGTGGTCGGCGAGGAAGCCGCCGGCGATGACGCCGAGTGCGCCGGCGACCGATGCGATGAGGCCCCAGTAATACAGCAATTCCGCGGCAGCAAGTCCGCCGGCGGCGGCATTGCGCGTGAAATGGCTCGGTATCCAGTAGCCGACGCCGAAGTACATCAGCGCGCTCGTGAGCATCACCGCCGCTAGCGCTGCGTAGACGCCGATGTGGGTGGCGAGGTGCCGTGCGAAGGCGTGCAGCGAATAATCCGGCGCACGGTCCATTGCGTCGCGTGTGCGCGCCGGCTCTGGCACGAAGAGCACGAACAGCAACAGCAGCGCGAAACCGGCGGCGCCCAGCAGCAGCAACAGCAGCTGCCAGGGTTGCAGCGCATCGAGCCACGAGCCTGTGGTTGCCGGTGCGACGAGTGCGCCGTCGAGCATGGCGCCGCCGAGCAGGCCCGTGAGTCCGTTGCCGAGCGGCACCGCGAGGATGTAGACGGACATCGCCTTGCCGAGATTGCGCGCCGGGAAGTAGTCGGCAAGCAGCGACACCGCCATCGGGCCCAGGCAGGCTTCGCCGAGTCCGAGGCCCATGCGGCACAGCAGCAGCTGCCACCACGAGCGCGCGAACGCGAAGAGTCCGGTGCATAGCGACCACAGCGCGAGGCCGCAGGCAATCAGCGTCGTGCGGCTGTGGCGGTCGGCGAGGCGCGCGGCCGGAAAGGCGGCGAAGGCGTATACAAGGGCAAATGCGGAACCGGACAGCACGCCGAGCTGCGTGTCGCTCAGAGCAAAGCGTTCACGGATTGGATCGACCATGACCGCGAGGATCTGGCGGTCGACCGCGGCGAGGATGTACAGCGCGAACAGCAGGACGAGCACGAACACGGCGCGCCCGCGCAGCGTGGCAGGAGGACTGGGAGGATTCGCATCGGGCATCGGGCCAGGTCCGTGCAACACTGCAATGGTGCACGGAGCATAAAGGCCGGCCCGGGGGCGTTCAACCCTCGGCCCGGCCTGATGCGAACGGCGCAGCGCGCCGTCATGTCACTGTCGACCCGCCGCCGGCGTGGTGGGACGCCGGCGTGCGCAGGCGACTTTTACGGAACCACGCGCACGACCGCGCGGCGCCGGCTCCAGTCGTCGACGCCATTGCCGGCAACGACCGCGTCTTCCCAGCGCACGTCGAGCCGCGTGCCTTCCGGCAGGCCGAGCATGCGCAGCGTGGACTCGAGTTCCTGCGCGCGCCGTTTCGCGATGAACGGCACTTCCTCGAGCTGCCTGCCGTTCGACAGCAGCGAACTCGAACGATAGCCGACCACTTCGATCGCGCTCGCCTTGATCTGCGCGGCGTACTTCAGCGCGTTCTGCACTTCGCCGATCGTGAACACGGCGAGTTCGGAATCGAAGTCGTACAGCATCTCGTATTCGCGTGGCTCGTACGGCGGTTTCAGTTTCGCGGCTTCCTCGCGTTCGGCGGCTTCGCGCGCGGCGCGCTGCTCCGCGGCGGCGGCGATCTGTTCCGGCGTGCGCGGCGGCTGCGCCGGGCTCGGACCGGGACCGCGGCGCGGTGCGAGCGTGTTGAACTTGTCCTGTTCCGGCAGCACCGTGCGGCAGGTCGCATCGAGTTCGCGCATGACAGAGGTCACCGGCGGATTCGGCAGGTCGACGCCGTTCGAACTGCCCGACAGGCGCTTCTGGAACGGCGCCGCCTTCGATTCGAGCGGAATGCCGCCGCACACGCGCGGCAGGTCGGTGACGGTGCCTTCGACGAGCACTTGGTGTCCCTGCCACGGCGGCGACCAGCCGCTCGCATCCGTCTGGATGCCGAGGAAGTACGTCTCGCCTTCGTACTCGGCGAGCCAGCACGGCACGGTGTTCGTGTGCTGCACGATCGGGCACGCGACGAAACTGATGGTCTTTTCCTGCGCCGACACGCCCTGCGCAAGGAGCAATGCGGTGGCGGCAAATGCACCGAGGCGAAACGCGGCGGCGATGCGTGCGGTCATGAACGGAATCCTGGGTTTCATGTTCATCTCCTCACAGCACGCTCAGGAAATTGGTCAGGTCGACCTTTTCCTGTTCCGTGTAGCCGATGTTGAAGCGGCGATCGTAGAAATCGACAAGGTCGCGAATCGTCGATGCCGAGCCGTTCGAGAAGTAC
>DASWWP010000013.1:0-13901 GCA_036405915.1 Pseudomonadales bacterium | reverse complement strand
GAACAGTGCACACACGATGCCGGAAAGTATGCCGCAGGCCACGTGCCATGCAGGCTTTTTTGCGAGCGCGTCGTCGATTGCGCCGCCGGCTGCTATCGAACCGATGAAGACGATCCAGAGAGGAACCCAAATCATTTGTTACAAAACCGCAATGTAAGCGTCACATTCATGAGGGGAATTTCGCAGGCGCAAACAATACTGCTTTAGGCGGTTCGCGGCAAACGTCAAACGTTCGCTGCGTGAATGGGCTCACGGCTCCCCCACCAGATGAGCTGATATAGGAGCGCCGCCGCGCTCCGAGGGATAACGACATCAATAATAAGGACCTGCCATCAGGCAGGTCCTCTTCCTGTCGATCCCCGTGCCGTCAAAAATCGAAATTGACGTTCAGGTTGTAACGCCGGCCGTACACATCGCCCGTCAGGCTTTGCGCGGCGAAACGTTCCGACGCCGTGCCGGGTACTGCCGTCGGTGCCTTGTCGAACACGTTCTGGATGTTCAGTCCGACGCGCCACGTCCTGCCGTTACCCGTTTCGCCGCGATAGCCGAACATCGCGTTCCAGAAGGTGTAGGAGGGCAGCGTGTTGTCGTCGACTTCGACGCCTTCCGTCCACGTCGTGTTGATCAGCGCTTCGTCGCGGTACCGGCCCTGCATCGACAGCGACCACGGCCCCAGGTTGTAACCCAGCGTCAGCAGGCCGGTGAGTTCCGGCGTCGCAAGCCCGCCCGATACATCCTGCGGTGTGCCGCCCGCCGCGGTATTGCTGCGTTCCGCCACGTATCCGGCGAGCGCACGAATCGACAGGCTTTCGGTTTCACCGGCAAAGAAGTCCGGCTCCATGCGATAACCGAGCTCGTAGTCGACACCGCGTACGCGTGCACCGGCAACGTTCTGGTACGTGTCGAAGATGCGCACGACCTGGTTCTGCGGGTTGAACACGACGAATTCGCAGAGCGGGCTTTGTGCGTTGCCGCGACATTCATCCAGCATGCGCTGGTGACCGAGCAGTGCTACCGACCCTTCGACCTGCACGTCGTACCAGTCCACCGACATCTGCAGGCCGTCGAGGAATGAAAATGTCGGCGACCAGACGACGCCGGCCGTCAGCGTATTCGCTTCCTCCGGCGCGAGGTTAGGGTTGCCGCCCCTCGTCACCGAGATCTCGAACGACTGGCCGTTGTACAGCGGGTCCATGACCTGGCCGTTCGTGCCCTGCGCATCGAACAGTTCCGAGAACGTCGGCTCCCTCGCGTCGCGCGATTTGGTGGCGCGCAGGCGCACGTCGTCCAGCACCTGGAAGTTAAGACCGAGCTTCCAGCTGTCGGCAGCGCCGCTGCGATCGTAGTCGGAGCGGCGGAACGCGAGATCGGTGGTCAGGTTCTGCTCCTGGCCCGCGAGCGTCCCGGCCCACAGCGGAATGCTCAGTTCGGCAAAACTTTCCCATACGCTCGCGTCGCCGCTGATCATCGGCAGCGTGGAGTTCTGGTGCATGTTGGTGGCATTGACGTAGTTGATCGGAATGCCGCGGATGCCGAGGTTCGGATCGTTGCGCGGATTCGCGACGAAGGTCGTGATGCCGTACGGGCCGGCGTCATCGAAGAATTCCTGGTCGCGCCACGTGAGGCCGGCCGCGAAGCCGATCGGGCCGGCGCCCCAGCCCTCGTGCACTTCGCCGTTCAACAGCAATTCGGCGAAGGTCTGGTCCACTTCGCCCCAGCCGAATTTCGGATCGGCGTGGATGTAGTCGAGCGCCTCGTCGCTGATGTTGCCGGCACCGAGTACGTTGTGCGGAACGCAGTCACGCACGGTGTTGTCGAGGCCGATCGGCGAATACACCGGCAGCGCGCCCGGATCGCCAGGTTTCGTCGCACCGGGGGCCGAGCGCGACGAGATCAGACCAACGATCGACGGCGATGCGGCGAGTTGTTCCTCCGTGGGCCGGTACTGCGGCAGGTTGACGCGGCACACGATCGCGCCGGTGCTCGGATCGCGTACCGCATCCATCGACAGGAATGCGCGGTCCACGCGCCACAGGTTGCCGTAATAACTTATGCGTTCGGACGTGCCTTCCTGCACGAGGCCGCGCAGATGCCAGTCCTTGAAATCGAGGTCCCAGTCGAAGCCACCGGCAAATGACGTCGTCGTGAACACCTTGCTGTTCTCCGTGCCGTAACCGTAGTCGTTGAGGCCCGCGAAGGTGCCGCTCTTGTGCACCGTGATCGTCTGCAGGTTGCGCTGGATCATGAGCTGGCGCACGTTCTCCGGCAGATAGGCGTTGTCGACGGCGATCTGCGGCGCCCACTGCGTCGACAGCAGCGTGCTGCCGCGGTTCGCCGTCGAACGCGCATCGGTGCGCCCGAGCAGGAACTGGCCGAACACCGAGAAGCTGTCGGTGAACCGATACTGTGCAGCGAAGAATGCCGACTGGTTCTTCGCCTGCTCGCCATTGATGCCGCCGCCGTTGGCGTCGTTCACAAGGAAGGCCTCCGGGCCGCCCGACGTCGTGCGCGTCGAGCCTGCGCCTGTGAGCGACGACACGTCACCGTACGTGAATGGCTCGATGTTGCGGCCGTCGGCCGTGAAGTGCATGTTGTTGAGCGGCGTGTTCGGCGCCGTGATCAGGCCGTACGGGTGCGCGCCGATCGACGTCACCCACGGCAGCGTGATGCGTTGTGGGTTCGTGCCGGGCGGATCGGTGCTGCGCCAGGCGGGGTTCGTCACGAAGCCCAGGCGCCGCATCTCCGGCACTTCGCTGGCGAGGCGCTGGATCTGGTCGATCTCGCGTGCCTCCACGGAGCCGATCAGGTTCAGCCGGCCATCCATCAGCTCCACGCCGCCCGCGAGCGAAATGTTCCACATCTGGCCATCGCCGAATTCGTTCTGGCCGCCACCCATTTCCGCCTTGAAGCCCTGGAACTCGCGATCGAGCACGAAGTTCACGACGCCGCTCACGGCGTCGGCGCCGTACGCGGCCGAGGCACCGCCGGTGACGACGTCGACGCTGCGCATCAGCGCGGTCGGGAAGGCATCGACGTTGACGACACCGTCCTTCGCCGAGGGCACCACCCTGATGCCATCGAGCAACACGAGCGTGCGGTTGCCACCGAGGCTGCGCAGGTTCAGTGACGAGGTGCCGGTGGTGGATACGAGCGCCGTGCTCGCGTTCTGCGTCGACACGTTGCCGAAGAACTGCGGCAGCGCATTCAGCTGGCGGGAGATGTTGTTGCCGGGTTCGAACTGGAACAGTTCGGCCGTCGTCACGGCCGTGACGGGCGTCGGTGTCGTGAAGCCCGAGGACTGGCGGATGCGAGTACCGGTTACGCGAACTTCTTCGACGTCATCCGCGCCGTCCTGCGCATAGCCGACGTGGGATGATCCGGCGAAAATCGCCGCTGTGGCGGCGGACAGCGCTGTGACCAGGAGTTTCTTGTTCTTGCGATGTACCTTCGACGAAAACTTCTCTGACATGAGTGTTCCCCTGTTTTTGTGATTAGCTTTGGTTTTATTGGTTGCTATCGGCCGGCTGCGGGAAGAAGCAAAATCCAGCTGGGGCAGGATGCTATCAGGGAAGAGTTTCAGTGCAACAAGCAATGGGCATGCAGGAGGATTCATCGTAAAAACGAACTGTTCGGTCTTCATTGCGCGACGTGCGCGATGGCGACATTCGTCAAATTGCGATGCAGGACTTTTCCAATACGGAAATCTCGAGAGAGAACAGGCGCGACGTGCGAGGCATGACATGGTCATGGTGTTCGCAGCTCGAGCCACATGGTTTCATCAAGGAGCAAGTTGCATGAGTTTCAACATCAAGTCATTCACCCGCGCCTCGCTGCTTGCTGCGCTCGTCCCGGCATTCGCGTTCGCAGCCGATGCGCGATCCGACTTCACAGGCATCTGGCAACTCGCGAGCCGGCCGATGACGAGTGCGCAGGGTTATCCCGACGTGCCGCTGACACCGGAAGGGCGCGCGCTCGTCGACGCCCATCGCGCCCTCGTCGATCCCGTCGGCGAAAATCCCACGCTGTGGTGTGTCTCGCACGGCATGCCGGAAATGATGATGGGCGGTGGCGGGTACCCACTCGAGATCATCCAGAAGGATGACCAGGTGACGATGATCAGCGAGTGGGCCAGCGAAACGCGGCGCGTGTATCTCGGTGACCGCATCCGGCCCACCGATGACATGTTCCCGTCACGCCAGGGCTATTCGACCGGCCACTGGGAAGGCGACACGCTCGTCGTCGAAACGACGAAGCTTCAGGACATGGTCGACTCACGCTTTCCACACAGCTCCGGCACGACGATCGTCGAGCGCTTCCGCCTCACGCAGGATGCCGACGGCGCGAAGCGGCTGATCGCCGACACCGAAGTACGCGATCCGCTATGGCTCAGCGAGCCGCTGCAGTACCGGCTCGAGTGGGCCCCGTATTCGCCTGGGTGGATACAGCCCTACGAGTGTATGGAGGAAACGTGGATCGAGCGGCTGGAAGAGCTGGAGGTGCAGGCGGAGGCGAAACCATAAAGTCCGATCGTCCAGCTTGCCGCGATCGGGCGGCCCAAGCTCTACAGAGCGTGCAGTGCGTCACAGGCCAACAGTTGTTTAGCAGATGGTTACATAGCCGTCACAAGACAGTTGCATTCCTCGGTTTATATACCGCCCCGCATTCAGGGATTCCCCTGAACGATAACCAGTACACCGAGGTTTTCCCATGTTCGTATCTGTGCCGGCAATGCAGCTGGCTTGCGCCCGCGTTCTCGCCAAATCCGTATTCACGACGCTGTTATTTGGCCTCTCCCCCGTGATTGCCCAGGCCCAGAACCCCGGTGGTTTCATCGAATCCGCTTTCACGCTCAGTTCCACAACCGAAACGCAGCTCAGTCAGTCGGCAATCGCTGCATTCCTGCCGGGCAAGGGGCCGTTCACGTTCCCGGCGCCGTACAACACGCAGGCCGTGCGCCTGACGAATGCCGCCGATTGCGGCGGCGCCGACTGCGTCAGCGCGATTGGCTATTCGTACTGGCGCAACATCAACAACCATGTCGGCAAGGACACGATGCTGATCATGGTCGGGCTGAACAAGACCAGGGGCGGCGCCGGCCTGACGCTGTTGCAGTACAACAAGGTTACCGGGCAACTGACGAACCTCGGCCCCGTTTTCGATTCAAACATGGCCTACAGCGGCGCCAGCGGTGAAGGTTATTACTTCAGCGCCACGCTGCCGACGAAGATGTACCTGCACTCCGGCTCGAAGATCCTGCGCTATGACGTGATGACAAAGCAGTTCGAGACCATCGTCGACGTGTCCGCAAAACTCGGCTCCAGCCGCATCGTTTTCCAGATCCATTCGAGCAACGACGACCGCGTGCATTCGGCCACGGTCAAGGATGCGACGACGTATGCCTCGCTCGGCTGCATGACCTTCGAGACCGACACGGGCAAATTTCAGTACTTCCCGAAGAAGGGCGACTACGACGAGTGCCAGGTCGACAAAAGCGGCAAGTGGCTCGTGATCAAGGAAAACGTCGACGGCGCCGAAGGTGAAGACAACCGCATCATCAACCTCGCGACCGGCACCGAACGCCTGCTGCGCGACAGCGACGGCGCCGGCGGCCACTCCGACCTCGGTTACGGTTACATGGTGGCCAACGACAACTGGGCGCCGAAACCCAATACATGGAAAGTCTGGGACTTCAACTCGAGCACGCTCACTGGCGTAGTCGTCTATTCGAACAACGACTGGAATATCGGTGCACCAAACCATGTCACGCATACGAATGCGCTGAATGCAGGAGCGGCATCGCAATATTCCTGCGGCAGCAGTGCCAACCGCCGCAATTCGTCCCACTCCAACGAAATCATCTGCTTCATGCACGATGGCTCCGGCCGCACGCTGGTCGTAGCCCCCGTCATGACCAACCTCGATTCGCGCAGCGGCGGCGATTACGACAACATGCCGAAAGGCAACCTCGACGGCACGGGCCAGTACTTCATCTGGACCAGCAACATGGGCGGCTCGCGCCTCGATGCCTTCCTCGTCAAGGTACCGTCGCATTTGCTGACGGGCAGTGTAACCACGGCACCGACGACCAGTACGCCCACGGACCCGACGAACGAAGCGCCCACGACCACCAAAGGGAAACGGCCGCGCAAGTAATGGTGCACGCGATGCTGGCCATCTCCGTCCGATTGTCTTTGTAACCTGCCGCCCAAGGCGTTCAGCTGTTTCCTGGAACGCCGGGACCCTATAGCCTTGTCAGGGACGACGAGCAGGTTCAAAGAATGTCGACGCCTGGGTACCCAACCTATCGACGGAGTCACGGTCCATGTTTGCACACCGCATCAAATTCGCCGGACTGGTCCTTGCGCTGCACGCCGGCGCCGCGCAGGGCCATCACTCGCATGCCTCGCTCGATCCGAACGACGTGCGCGTGCTCACCGGCGTCGTGACGCGTTACAGCTGGAGCATGCCGCATGTCTACCTGAAGGTCGAAGCGCCGAATCCGGAAGGCAAGGTCGTCGAATACAGCATCGAACTGCTGCATCCCGGCGCAATGGCTGCGCAGGGCTGGGACAAGGATAGCTTCAGGGCCGGAGACCGCATCACCTGGGAAGGCCAGCACGATCGCAACAAGGCGCGTGCTTACAGTTCGCTCGAATGGGCCGAGCGCAACGGCGTGCGCGTGGGCCATGCCGAGGGTGACGACGCGGCGCAGATCGCGCCGTCAACCGACTTCACCGGCATGTGGAATCGCGGCCCGAACCAGCCGACTTATTTTCCGCCTGAAGGGTGGCCGCTGACGGCGAAAGGCGCCGCGCTCGTCGCGCAATTCAGCGAAGACCAGAACCCGGTGCTCGAGTGTTACGACCCGGGTCCGCCGAAATCGATGACGCTGCCCTATGCTCACCGCATCCGTTATCAGGATCCCGCCACGCTGCTGATCGAACGCGACCTGATGGACGACACGCGCGTCGTACATCTCGAGCGGTCGATACCGCCGGGCGCGCCGTCGAAGATGGGACACTCGGTGGGCTGGTTCGAAAACGGTGACCTGATCGTCGAAACCACGAACTTCACCGCGGACCGCTGGGGCACGCACACCGGCATCGATTCCAGCGAACAGAAACTGGTGCGCGAACGTTTCCGGCTGACAGACGGCGGCATGGGCATCGAGATCGAGATTACCGTCACGGATCCGGTGTACCTCAGCGCGCCGGCAACCTTCACGCATCGCTGGGTGAAAGTGGCCGACCGTGAACTCGTGCGCGCGCCGTGCACGATGGAATCAGCGAAGCTGTGGATCGAAGCAGGGTATGAAGCCGACGACGCCGCGCCATGAAGCGGCAAAGTGCTGCTTTATACGGGGCAGGCGCTGAGCCTTAACGTCACGAACTGGCTGTTGCCGGCGGACTGCGCAAGTCGGCGGTGGCGAGCACCGGCGGGGCAACACACCGAAGCCGGGAGGCTCATGGCAGCAGTATGCTGCGTTGCAGACGCGTGCCGTGGATGCCGAGCTCTACCAGGGCGGGAATGCGACGCGCCAGTGCCAGTGCCGGCTTGCGGGCGCGGGCCATGGCGAGCCTGTTGAGAAGCGCCGAAGTGCGCAGCGCTCGCCTGAAGTCGGCGCGTGCCTGGCCGTGGTAAGCGGCTGCGGAGGTGCCGGCGAGGAAGCCCTTCGCGGCCAGGAAGGCTGAATGCAGGGCAATGGCAATGCCGTCACCGGCAAGGGATGGAATCACTGCCATCTGGTCACCGAGGCGATAGAGGCAGGGCATGGCTGCATCGTGCCGGTGCAGATATCCGTATGGAGTACCGTACACGGCCAGGGGACGCGGCCACATCGCTTCCGCCCCGGCCAGGCGCCGCTGCAAATGCGTGGAACGAGCAGCCAGCCACGCAAGCAGGGCCTGCCAGTCCTTGCCGCAGTCGTCCGTATAAAGTCGCCGCCTGACCAGCAGGCACAAGTTGGCGGTGTCGCCTTCGACGAGTTCAAGGCCGGCATAGCCGGCATCGAACATGTGCACTTCCACGCTCGAGGCGAGCGCAAGCTGTTCGGCCGGGGCAAGGCGCAGGTGCAGCTTGAAGCCGATGAAATCGCTTTGGGCGTGCTCGCGCCGTGCGCCGCGCACGTCGGTCTTGCCACTGGCCAGGAACACGTTGCGTGCGTGCCAGCACTCTCCATGCGCGCCAGCGAGGTGCCAGTGCTCGCCGCGCCGCGCCAGCTTCCTGACACTGGCGCCGCGGCGCACGTCGACGCCGGCCTGGTTCGCAAGGTCGAGCAGCGCGGCATCGAGCCGGCGGCGCGACAAGCTCCATGCTTCGAAAGGCAGTGCCGCGGCAAGCTGTGCCTCGCCGTCGTACAGGCGCAGCTCCACGATGGCCTGCGCGCCGAGCCCGCGCAAGTCGAGGCCCAGAAGGCGCAAGTAGCGCGCCGCCTCCCAGCTTATGAATTCCCCGCATACTTTGTCGTGTGCCGTGCTGGTTTTCTCGAGCAGAACGACGTCGCGGCCCGCGCGCGCGAGCAGTATCGCCACCGCGCAGCCCGCCGGGCCGCCGCCGATGACCACGGCGCCGTGTTCGTTCAGGTCTTGCTGCATGACACGCACAGCCGGAATGGAAAGTGCCACCGTAAAGTGGCGTGCGCGATGCCGGCCCGCGCGAGCAGCCGACGCCAGTCCGCCGCGGTAAAGGCGCGGGCAACGGACACCGCGGCATCGTGCCTGATCAGGCGGTTGCGGCTGCACAGGCGCGTGGCGTACTTGATGAAGTAATAAGGCACTGCGTGCCGGTGCAGGTCGTTGATGAACCAGCCTTGTTGCGCGCGGTCGTCGATCAGCCGCAGGTAGTCCACCACCTGCGCATCGTCGAGATGGTGCGTGAAGAGCGAGCAGATGATGAGGTCGGGCGCCAGTTCCGTGGCTACATCGAAGATGCTGCCGGTGACGTGCTGGATCGACGGCGGCGCAGTACGCTCCGCCGCTTGCTTCGCCCAGGGATTCAGGTCGACTCCGGTGAGTTCCACGGTGCTGGCATCGTTGCCACGCAGGCGCCGGGCAAGTGCCCGTACGCGCCGCAGCATGTCGCCGCCACCGCTGCCGGCATCCAGGATGCGCAGCGGCTCGTGCCGCACGAGCCAGCCTTCGAGCCATTGCAAGGTGGGCCGATAGGCCAGCGTGAGTGCATTGATCGTTTCCAGTTCCCGCAGGCAGTGGTCGAACTCGGCAAACGACAGCGTATCGCCATCCATCAGCTCGGCTTGCCCACTGCGCTGCCGGAAGTCTGGCATGTGCTCAGGCGCGCTGCGTCTGGAAGCGCAGGCTCTCCACGGTGAGGCCGGGACCGAAGGCCATGGCGCAGCCAGCGCCAGCATCGGCGGGGTCGTCCATGATCGCCGCCAGGACGAACATGATCGTGGGTGACGACATATTGCCGAAGCGGCGCAGAACCTCGCGCGACTTGAAGAGCTGGCGCTCTTCCAGTCGTGCGCCATCACGCACGGCATCGAGTATCGAGCGTCCACCTGGATGGATGGCCCAGTGCGCAATGTCTTCGCGCTTCCGGCCACCGAGCATGCCGTCGAGCCGGGAAGGCAGCTGCGCGGCGATGCTGGCCGGCACGAGGCCCGACAGATGCATGTCGAAGCCGAGCTCGCCGATGCGCCAGGTGATCTCTTCGTGCGTCGCGGGCAACACGGTGGCGCTGAAGCTTTCCAGCTCCAGCCCCTGCGGCTGCGCCGAGACGATGCTCGCGGCGCAGCCGTCGGCGAATATCAGGAATGAAAGCATTTCCTCGAGCGTGCCGTTTTGCTGCAGGTGCAACGTGCACAGCTCGAGGTTGAGCACGAGCACGCGCGCCGTGCTGTCGGAGCGCACGATGTGCCGCGCCAGCTTCAGCGCATTCATCGCCGCATAGCAGCCCATGAAGCCGACCAGCGTGCGCTCGACGGAGGGCGCAAGGCCGTAGTGTTCCACGATCTGCAGGTCGAGGCCGGGTGCGTAGAACCCCGTGCAGCTCGTGAGGATCAGGTGGGTGGTGCCCCCAAGCTCCAGGCGATCGAGTGCGCGCCGCGCGAGGCCGAAGGCGTGGCGCTCGTAACAGGCCATGCGTTGTCGGGTGCCGGGAAAGCCGCCAGGCGCATAGAAGTTGTCGGCGTCCAGCGCGTCTGTCCCGCTGCCCGGCTGCAACACCGAAAAGCGGTGATCGATCTGTGCGCGCTGCGCCATGCGCTGGAATAGCACCTGGCTCCTGCGATCAGCCAGCAGCCGGGGACAATACTCGACGAACTTTGCATGTATGTCGAAGTCCGGTACCGCGGTAGAGACTTCGTTCAGGTACGCGGAAACCATCACGGCTCCAGTCGTTGGCTGTGCAAGTCATACGAAGCTTGAGTCGCCAGGCGCGATCTGTCGATCGCCTGATCCCCTTAGTCCGCAGGCAGATTTACCGTTCGGGAGTTATCCATGCACAGTAGCAGTCGCGCTCGCGACGTGTGCGCTGCGAACAACGCGCGCATTATCAGCGATGCGTCGAGGCTGCGACCGATCTGAACCACAGATGGCGAAATCCGAATCCGATATCGAGGACTGGTGCGCCGCGAGATCTATTACGGGAGGGGCATAATGCGGGAGAAAATGATGGAGCGCGCAGGCTCTACCGGGGAAACGATCGCAACGTATGGCCTTTCCAACTGCGTACTGCGAAATACACTTGGTGAGATCTAAAAGGAGACGAGTTTTTGGCACGTGCCGGGGCGCTCACGATCGGAAGCCTCGAGTCAGCTCGCTCACAATTCGCTGCGGGGGGGAAGCGCAGTGATAACCGGATCTCGGTAAAGACGCGATGCTGGAGTGTACTGGAGTTCTAGTTGTACATGGCACCATTGTCTGGACCGATAGTTTGAGCAGGTATATCTTTTTTTGAAACTGCTTCGTCAGCTAGATCTTCAGTGTCCGCTTTCAAGCAATAAGAGAAGCAGCTATGAATGTACTCCACGCCCTTCACCATCGCCCCTCTGTGCTCCTGTGCCTCCTGATTCCTGCGGCGGTCGGAACTACGCTGGGCTTGTGAGAAAAGTTCAAACGCGTGTGAGCTTGGCTCGGCGTTGTCGTATGTATCGCTGCACGTAGGTGTCGCCTCGGCCATAGTGCGGCAACCCGCTAGGCAGAATCCTGTAATTTTATCGCGCGATTATGCGCGCACTCGATTTCGACGCGGACCATGAGATCCCCGGCAATCTTCCGAAGAATGTTGCGGTCGTTTGCGCTGAACATGCGAGGCTTCAAATCGATGACACACAGCGAGCCGATTGCAAAGCCGGAACTCGTTTTCAACGGCGCGCCGGCATAGAAGCGAATTCCATTTTCGATCAGGAAGGGATTGTTCGCGAAGCGCCGATCCTTCGTCACATCCTCGATCACCAAGATGTCATTCGCAGCCACCACGTGTCCGCAGATGGACGTATCCCGAGCCTCCATCCTGGACGCATCCAGTTTGGGCGGCAGCCCCGTCGCTCCAGGCCAGTGCTGATGTTCAGCATCGATGAGCGATACAAGCGCGATGGGGGTTCCAAACGCGGAGGTGAGTTTTGAGGCAACTTCGTTGAACTGGTTGCTTCCATTCTTCAACAGCCCAAGGCTGTGCAGTGCCGCGATGCGTTCCTGCTCGTTTTCAGGGATGGGCGCTGGTTGCATGGGGTCCGCAAGATGCGGTGATACCCAGCTGTCGATTTGATTGGCCGCTTCCTCTATTGAGAACACCACGGCGTCTGCTCCCATGTATTCATTCAGGTCAGCCATCGAAAGTAGGGCAGGCGCGGGATTCCAGAGGCACACGACAGTCTTGATATTCGACGCTCGGCGCTTCAGTCGGCGGCACGCAAAGCGCGTATAAGTTTGTGGATCCGGCGCCAGATACGACAGACAGACGACTTCCACTCCCGCCAGATCCAGCTGACCGATACCGGTCTGACTGATCGCGACTGGCGGCAGCACCCGTGATCCGAGACCCCGCTCGCCGACTGCATGCGCCACGATCTGGGCAGCCGCGACATCGAGATCGGTCCGCCCTGCGATGCAAAGATCTGGAATCCCGAGGGCGCGCGGTGGATTCACGCCTGCGGTCGCCGCCTCCTTTTCCGCCGCGACCACGCGCTGTCGTGCATGGCTGTCGGCCTCCTCGATGACAGCCAGCATGGCTTCAGCGACCGTGCGTTTGTAGCCAGCATCGTGCGAGCTGCGCTGGCGATCGGCTTCCGCAAGGCGTAGTGCTGGTATTGCAACCTGATCATAGAACTCGAGCGACGAGTGCTTGTCGGTGTAGTTCTCGGCAATTTCGATCGCGCCCTCGATATTGCCGGCCAGAAGGCGTTGATATAACTGTTCTTCCGGTGCGAGCACGGGATCGCTGCCGAGCAGTATGCCGAGGAATTCCAGTTGCGGGACATAACGTCCGATCACGATGATGCAGACCGTGAGCGGCGTGGACAGAACAAGGCCGACCGGCCCCCAGAGCGACGTCCAGAAAATCGCAGCGGCGATGATCGCAAGGGCTGAGAGGCCAGTGCTCGCACCGTACAACCAGGGCTCCACGACGTTGTTGCTCAACAGCTCCATGACAACGAACAAGCCCAAAACCCACAGCATCATTTCCCAGCCTGGCGACACTGCAAAGGCCAGAGATATTGGAAATAGGGCCGCCAGGAAAGGACCAAGAAATGGCACGAAACGGAGCACTGCAGCAAGCATGCCCCACAGAACCGCGTTGGGTACGCCGATGAAATGGAGGCCGATGCCGATCGGGAAGCCGTACGTCACATTGACCAGGAGCTGCATGAGCAGATAGCGGCTTACACGGCTTCCCGCTTCGCTCAGGGCCGCCGTGCTGGTTTGCAAATCGCCGGCACCCACAAGCTTGATGAATCGATCTCGTAGATCCTCGCGCTCCAGCAGCACAAAAATCACGAACACGATAACAATACCGGCAGTAGCCAGGGTCTCGATCAGGGGACCGAGAACAGCGCCTGCCATGCCGAGTGGCGAGCGTTCGGCAGGCTCGATCGTCACCGGGATTGGTCGCGAATCCTCCTGCAATCCAGCATTGCCCACTGCCGGCGCGCTATCCGCTTCTTCCGACGCGGCAAGCTCCTGTTCTACACCCTCGATCGTGGAACTGATTCGCTCGACTATTCCGCCACCAGCAGTGTCCGAGCCACGAAGAGACTGGATCTTTTCGACCATGGTCTGCCGGTAGCTCGGTAGCTCGTCAGCCAACTTGATGGCCTGGGTCGTCATGACGTATGACAGCCCACCGATAATCGTGAACGCGAACGCCACAGCCGAAAGCACGGACGGTACGCGCGGAATGTGCCAGCGCCGTAGACGATTCACTATCGGCGAGAGCGCAAAGGCGAGCAGGATGGCCAGCGTGAAAGGAATGAAGAGCTCGCGGCCGAAGTACAGCGCAACGATCACTAACAGGATACCGCCCGCCGTCCCTACCGAATTCTTGGCAGGATAAACGTACTGGGGCATAGCCGTAGGTTCGGGTCTGGCCATGGATATCGCTCTGCTAAATTGCAGAGCGTATGACCTTTCCGGGTCTGTGGACAAAAGTCAGTGAAAATAAGACATAAGCGAAGGTTTTAACTTTCGGGTCTCATTACTGCGTCCTGCGACAGGGGCATCGGCTGCAGGTAGAAAAATTTGGAGAGCAAAGAGCGAAACCGGATGCTGGCGCATGCCGGGATAATCGTCGGGTTTAGAAAATTGGTGGACTTAACAGAACCTGATCCGAACCAATTTTTCAAGGATTTAGATAATTGGAGCATCCAGCTTAAGGATTGGGAGCCTTCTCTGTAGGTGTCCAACCCAACTCTCTCTCAAAAAGAGTACGGTAGGGAGTGCGGA
>DASWWP010000012.1:0-1917 GCA_036405915.1 Pseudomonadales bacterium | reverse complement strand
CTTGGCCGCGACGACCGCGAGCTCCCAACCGGCTATCTCCATCGATCAGTTATCCCGGATCTGCCGCGCGCAGCTCGCTCGACGTCGCAAAGGTCGAATCAGTCGCCGTTGCTCACTCGCCGTCGTGCGCACCCTGGGTGTCGGCGGGTTCGTGCGCAGTGGCATCGACAAGGAAGCTCATGTTGCCTTCGACGCGGTGGCCGTCCTCGCCGAGTATCGTCCATGAAACGGCATAGGCCGACGGTTCGAGATGCGGCAGTGGGATCGAGTATGCCTGTTTGGCTTCGGCCGACGCCGCGAAATTGGTTTTCTGGACGGCGCCGGCGTCATTGGCCAGCTCGAGCTTCAGCAGGCGCACGGCGGTTGAGAATGTCATGTCGAGAGTTTCCGGCGCGGTCGTGAGCACGTCACCGTCGACCGGGCTGGATTCGATGAGTTCGGTGTGGGCAAACAGTGGCGCCTCCAGGAATAGCAGTGGCAGGGCCATCAGAGGCTTCAGGCTTTTCATGTGCATTCCTCATTATGTGCGTTCGTGGTCATCTTAACGCCGATGCAACGGCTCAGGCGATGCGCGCATGGCTGGAATTCCCTGTTTTTCGCCAGCGTAATTCCCCCGTCAGCCGGCGTCCGCCGAGCAAGCGCGGCGGTGAACGCAGCACGAGCCTGTCACCGTCGAGTTCGTATTGCCTCTCCTGGCGCGAGCCGGCACGGTTCGGCAATGAAGCCGCTTCGACATGGTGAATCACGCGCTGCCCCGCGACATCGACCTCGAATCGACCGAAGTAGGTGTTGAGCCCCTCGAATGCCGCGCGCAGCAGGGACTCGTCGAGGCCGGTGATGTCTTCACTTGGAAAGCGCGGCCGGTCGGCGCGAATCATCTGTACTGACATCATGCCGCTCGGGTCGTACATCAGCAGGCCACGACAGTCTTCGCCAAAAGGCCAGGTCTCTACACCCTGCTCGTCGCGAAACACATTGGCTTCGAGGCGCCAGGCGCCGTAAAAGGCTGCGCGGGGATCGGTCATCGTTGCTCCTGGGGGCCGTGGGCATGAGTTATGGGTCACGGCGCCTTATACTCCACGCTTCGCCATTCGCAAACCGGGACGACACGATGACGTGGACATTGAACGCAGACAATCACGCTGGCGAGGGAGATCCCGTCGCATCCGTCCTCGTGCCGCGCGCCCGTGACATCGGCGACTTCGCCGTGCGCCGCGCACTGCCCGGTTCCCATCCCCGCACGATCGGACCGTTCGTCTTCTTCGACCAGATGGGCCCTGTCACCTTCGAAGCCGGTCGCGGCATGGACGTGCGTCCGCATCCGCACATCGGACTGTCGACGATCACGTGGCTGTTCAGCGGCGAGATCCAGCACAAGGACAGCCTGGGGTATGACGTCACGATCAGGCCGGGAGAAGTGAACTGGATGACGGCCGGCTCCGGCATCGTGCATTCGGAACGCTCGCCGGCCTGGGCGCGCAATGGAGCTGTGCTATCAGGCATCCAGGCCTGGGTCGCATTGCCGCAGGATCAGGAAGAGTGCGCGCCGTCGTTCCAGCACTATACGGCCGACCTGTTTCCGCGCATGGACGACAAGGGCATCGGCATTGCATTGATCACCGGCAGCGCGTTCGGCAAGCGCTCACCGGTCGTCACGGCAAGCGAGACGCTTTATGCCGAACTGAGACTGCAGGCAGGCGCGCAGCTGTTCGTGCCGGCACTCGCCGAGGAACAGGCGTTTTACGTTGCCGACGGCACGATCACGCTCGGCGGCAAGGAATACGCGGAGGGCACGATGCTGGTGCTGAAACCCGGCAGTGGCGCGCTCGTCACGACCAGCACCGGTGCGCGCTGCATGCTACTCGGCGGCGACGCCCTCGACGCGCCGCGCCACCTCTACTGGAACTTCGTGTCGAG
>DASWWP010000011.1:0-9835 GCA_036405915.1 Pseudomonadales bacterium | reverse complement strand
CTTCGTCGTGTTCCTGTCGCGCGTGATCGCCTTCGTCGTCGACCGCGTCGTGTTCAAGGTGGAGCGCGGGCATGGCCCGGCGTTCTGGATCGTCTCGATCGTCGCGCAGATCGCGCTCGGCATCCTCGCGTCGATGATCGTGATGTGGTTCTCGCGCCACCGCGAATTCCGCGCCGACGCCGGCGGCGCCGCACTGGCCGGCCGCGGCAAGATGATCTCCGCGCTGCGCCGGCTCGAAGCCTCGCACAAGGCCGAGATGCCCGACGAACTGGTCGCCTTCGGCATCAACACCGGCCGCATGAGCGGGCTGTTCTCGAGCCACCCGCCGCTGTCCGAGCGCATTCGCGCGCTGGAAACTGCAGGCCACGGCTAAACGAAGCTCCTGCACCCGAAGTCGAAGGGCCGGCATCCATGGGTGCCGGCCCTTTTTTTTGCCACTCAGGCAGTCGTTGGCGGAGGGACTTCAGGGCCGCGGCTGACGCCACTCATGATGCCGCTGCGAATCTGCTCCCAGGCTTCCTCGGCGGTTTCGACGTAGCTGAACAGCTTCAGGTCTTCCTCGCTGATCACGCCCTGCTCCACCATGTAATTGAAGTCGATCAGGCGTTCCCAGAATTCGCGGCCGAACACGAGGATCGGCATCGGCGACACCTTGCGTGTCTGCACGAGCGTCAGCGTTTCGAACAATTCGTCGAGCGTGCCGAAGCCGCCGGGGAACACGACGAGGGCTCGCGCGCGCATCAGGAAGTGCATCTTGCGCATCGCGAAGTAGTGGAACTGGAAACAGAATTCCGGCGTGATGTACGGGTTCGGGTATTGCTCGTGCGGCAACACGATGTTCAGGCCGATCGACTTGCCGCCGACATCCATCGCACCCCGGTTCGCCGCTTCCATGATGCCGGGACCACCGCCGGTGATGACGTGCAGCGGCGGGCAGTCGTCCTTCTGCGACTCGGTCGTGACGAGCGCAGCCAGCTTGCGCGCCTCCTCGTAGAACTTGCTCTGCCAGCGCATGAATTCGAGCCGCTGCTTTTTCTGCAGCACGCTCGGGTTCTGCGGCGCGATGTCCATTTGCATTTTCAGCTGTGCCTCTTCGGCGACCACCATGTCCGGCGTCGGCGTCCGCGCGCTGCCGAACATGACGACGGTGTTTTCCACGCCGTGCTGCTTCATCATCATTTCCGGCTTGTTCAGCTCGAGCATCAGCCGCACGCCGCGCAGTTCCTCGCGCAGCAGGAACTCCGGATCGTCGAATGCGAGGCGATAGGCCGACGACGCGAGCTGTGCGCTGAGCGCGCCCTGCTCGATTTCCGCGCGAGCGTTCAGCAGGTCTTCCGCCGCGGTCGGGAATACGCTGCCGGGCTTTCGCCTGCGCGACAGCGGTGCACCGCCCTCCGGGTACCGGTTGCGATAATCGTCTCTCGTGCTCATCGTGATTCCCCGCTATGCGTTTGACGCGCCGTACGACCGAGCGCTATTCGTTGACCTGATGCAGGCGAGCATCGAGCGCCGCGAGCCGCTGTGGCGTACCGACGTCGAGCCAGTCGCCCGTGAAATATTCGCCGCTAGCGCAGCCCTGTGCGATAGCCTTCTGCAAGAGCGGCAGCAGCGGCGCCTTGCCGTCGGGCAACCCTGCGAACAGGGCAGGATCGAAAACGGCGATGCCGCTATACGTGTGGCGCGGCGCGCCCGCGTCGGCAGCATCGCGCAAACGCCCGTCCTCGAGCACGAAGTCGCCGCGCGGGTGGTGCTCGGGATTCGGCACGAGCACGAGGTGCACGAGGTCTCCGGTGCCGAGTGCGTGCTGCAGCCGCGCGAATGGATAATCGGTCCAGATGTCGGCGTTGACGATCGCGAAGGGCTCACCGCCGAGCAGTGGCAGGGCCCGCAGGATGCCGCCCGCAGTTTCGAGCGGCTCGTCTTCGCGCGACCACGCGATGCTGACGCCGAGCGCGCTGCCGTCGCCGAGGGCATGCTCGATCTGCGCGCCGAGCCAGGCGTGGTTGACGACGAACTCGCTGAAGCCCGCGGCTTTCAGCTTCAATATCTGGTGCTCTATTAGGCTGCGGCCGCCGGCTTTCAGCAGCGGTTTCGGCGTCGTTGCCGTCAGCGGAAGCATTCGCGTGCCCTTGCCCGCGGCGAGCAGCATTGCCTTCATGCAGGGGCCTTCGCCGCGGCGTCGGCAGCGGCATTCGCTCGCGTTAGCGCTGCATCGAGATTCGGCAGGATGCGCTCATCTAGCCACCGCGCGAACGCAGCGAGTTCAGCATGTTCCGGCAGCACCGTGACGAGGTAACGCATCGTCAGCGGGATGTCGCGCAGGTAGCCGCGCTTGCCGTCGCGCAGCCACAGGCGGCTGAAGATGCCGAGCACTTTCAAATGCCGCTGCGCGCCCATCAGGTCGAAAGCACGCAGGAAGCCGGCGGCCTCGATGCGTTCGGCGACGCCGGCGCGCTGCGCCTGCGCCGCGTACTCGAGCACCCACGCGTTCACCTGCGTGCGCGGCCATTCGATGTAGCAATCCTTCAGCAGCGAGACGAGGTCATAGGCCAGCGGACCGCGCACGGCGTCCTGGAAGTCGATCACGCCTAGCCGCGCGCTGCCGCGATACATCAGGTTGCGCGAGTGATAATCGCGATGCACGAACACCTGCGGCTGCGCGCGCGCCGCCGCGGACAGGAAGGCATACACGGCTTCGAGCATCGCCAGCTCCTCCGGATCGAGCGTGACCTGCATCAACCCGCCGCAGAACCATTCGGTGAACAGCCGCATCTCGCGAAGCAGCAGCGCGTCGTCGTACGCCGGCAGCGACGTGGCGGCACAGCGCTGGATCAGCAGCAGTTCATCGAATGCGAGCTGGTAAAGGGGGCTCGCGCCGGGAAGCTGTGCAGGATTGCGGCGTGCGGCGTCAAGCGGCGTCCACAGCACCGTGTCGCCGAAATCCTCGAGGCACATGAAGCCGCGGGCCAGGTCGGCCGCGACGATCGCCGGCGCGGCAACGCCGCCGCCCGCGAGCAGCGCGGCGACGTCGACGAAGGGCCTGCTGTTTTCGCGCTCGGGGGGCGCGTCCACGAGGATCCACGTGCGCCGCTCGGTGACACCGCGAAAGTAGCGGCGAAAACTCGCGTCGCCGCTCACCGGACGCAGCGCGCCACGCACGTCGCCCGTATCGAGACGGGGCAACAAGCTGAGGAACCATTGTTCGAGATCGGCCGCGCGCTGACGGAGAAAATCGGGACTCAGGGGAGCTAAGGTCATCGGTGTCCGGGACGTGACACGTTCCTTGTTTAAAAAAGGCCGAATTCATAGAATCCGCGCAGCATTATGCCCCAGGGGCCCGTCGAGGTTGAAGTGAGTTCGCCTCACGCCCGCGCCGCGCACCGCCTGACCTGGCCCTTACATGCCCACAGCTACCGGAAAGTCGAAGTGACCCGCCGTCCCCGCACGCCCGCTCCGATCCATGCTACTGCCCCGCGCCGCATTCGCGTGCGCCCCGCCCACGCCACGTTCGCGTCGCTGCCGCTGCTGCTGTTGCCCGTGCTCGCCCAGGCCCAGGCACGCGATGCCGCGGAAATCGACTGGGTGCCGCTCGACGCGCTGACACCGGAACAGCGTGCCACGATGGACGAGTCCTGCTGCGGCCGTTACGTCGAACCGCCACTACCCGCACTCACCGGTGCGCCGGACGAAGTCGTGCTCGACGCCGAAGACTTCGGCGCGAATGCCGACGGCATCGTCACGCTCGACGGCAACGTCGCCGTGCGCCAGGGGGATGCCGTGATCGGGGCGGACCACGCCGTGTACGACAACAACAATCGCACGGTCGAACTTCAGGACAACATTTTGATCCGCCAGCCGGGCATGCTGATGACGGGCACCACGGCCACCGTCGACCAGAACGCCGGCATCAGTGAAATCAGCAATGCGTCTTACCTGCTGCACGACACCGCTGCGCGCGGCACGGCTTCGGTGATCATCTATCGCGACGCGAACGGCGTCGTCACGATCGACAATGGCGTGTTCACGCGCTGCGAGCCGGGAGACGATGCCTGGGCGATCACCGGCGACACGATCGAACTCGACCGCCCGAGCGGCCGCGGCACCGCAACGAACGTGACGCTGCGCATAAAAGATGTACCGGTGCTGTACACGCCGTACATCAGTTTCCCGATCGACGACCGCCGCATGACTGGCTTCCTCGCGCCGGTGCTCGGCTCGACGCGCGATGGTGGCTTCGACATGGCGACGCCCTATTACCTGAACCTCGCGCCGAACTACGATGCGACGCTGACGCCGCGCCTGCAGACCGAGCGCGGCGTGATGCTCGGCGCGCAGCTGCGCCACCGTGGCGTCAGCACCGGGCAGGTGCTCGACATGCAGTACCTGCCCGACGACGACCTGTACGACCCGCTTCTCGCCGCGATTGCCGCGAGCGACAGCCCGCCGGTGCCCGACCGCTGGCTCGTGAATTACGACTTCCAGGGCGTATTCAGCCGCGGCTGGAGCGCGCTCGTCGATTACGCGGCCGTCAGCGACCGCGACTACTTCCAGGATTTCGGCGGCCTCGACGGCACCGGCTTCGGCAACGGCCTCAGCAGCACGACGCAGAGCTACCTGCACCGCAGCGCGCGCGTCGATTACCGCGACGCCGTGTGGAATTTCACCGCCTCTACGGAAGATTTCCAGATCATCGACCCGGCCGTGCCGAGGCTGTCGGCGCCGTATCGCACGCTGCCCCGCCTCAACCTCGACGGCAACTGGTTCGCGGACTCCGGCCTCGAGTACGGCTTCGACAGTGAGTACGTCATCTTCGACCGCAACATCAATCGCAATCGCATCGGCGCCGCGGACATCGCGCGCGGCGCACTCGTCACCGGCAGCCGTCTCGCCGTCACGCCGCAGGTGAGCCTGCCGCTGTCGACCTCCGGCGCGTTCCTCACCCCGACGCTGAAGTACAAGTACGCGACGTGGAACCTCGACGACCAGCGCGCCGGCACCGGATCCTCGCCGAGCCGCGGCGTCGGCGTCGCCACCCTCGACAGCGGCCTGATCTTCGAACGCGCGCTGACGCTGCGCGGCAACTCGTACCAGCAGACGCTCGAACCGCGCCTGTTCTACCTCTACAGCGAGTACGAAAACCAGGACGACATCCCGGTGTTCGACAGCAGCGAACTGACCTTCGCCTTCAGCCAGCTGTTCCGCGACGACCGCTTCAGCGGCCGCGACCGCGTCGGCGACGCGAACCAGCTGACGCTCGCCGTCACGTCGCGCCTGTACGACCCGCGTGGTCGCGAACTGGCACGCGCGAGCATCGGCCAGATCCGCCACTTCGAAGACCGCCGCGTGACGTTGTTCAACGCCCCGGGCCAGCCACAGCTGCGCTCCGGCTCGGCAATTGCCGGCGAATTCAACTACCGGCTCTCAGACAACTGGCGCTTCGGCAGTTACTTCGAATGGGACAGCCACGACAACGAACTGCAGGTCGGCAATTACCAGTTCCAGTACCAGCGCGATGTGGATCGCATCATCAATTTCGGCTACCGTTACCGCGACGACACCGCCCACCTCAGCTCGCCCGGCTTCGATCGCACGATCAATCAGACCGACATTTCGGGCATCTGGCCGCTGAATGCCCGGTGGTCCGTGATCGGACGGTGGAATTACGACCACGAGAACGAGCGGAACCTCGAAACGATCGCCGGGGTCGAATACGACAACTGCTGCTGGACGGTACGCGTGATCGCGCGGCAGTGGATCGACAACGACGCGCTGTATTTCGCCGGCGTCGAGGACGACAACACCGGCGTCTTCGTGCAATTCGAACTGAAGGGCCTTGGCAGCCTGCTCAGCGGCAACGTCGCCGGCATCCTGAACAACGGCATCACCGGTTATCGGGAACGAGAGTATGTACAGAATCAGATCAGGTAAGGCGTTCAAGGCTCTCGCCGCGGCGGGCGTGCTGTTCATCGCGACGCTCACGCAGGCGCAGCCGCTGCAGGTCGATCGCGTGATGGCCGTCGTCGACGACGACGTCGTGCTGAAAAGCGAATTCGACGAACGCTGGGCGCAGATCGAAGCGCAGCTCGCGCAGCAGACGGGCCCGATGCCGCCGCGCACCGAACTGCGCCGCCAGGTTCTCGACCAGATCATCCTCGAACACCTCCAGCTGCAGCTCGCCGAGCGCGCCGGCGTACGTGTCGACGACAACCTGCTGAACCAGCAGCTCGAGCGCATCGCGCAGCAGAACAACATGTCTTTCGAACAGTTCCAGCAGGTGCTCGACGCACAGGGCCTGTACGAGTCGACGCGCGCCGCGCTGCGCAATGAAATGCTGATCGGCCAGCTGCAGGGCGGCGCCGTGAACCGCCGCATCGAAATCAGCCGCCAGGAAATCGAGAACTACCTGCGCTCCGAATCGGGCATGACGCAGATCGCACCGGAATACCTCGTAGCGCACGTGCTGATCCCGAACAGTGCCGACGTGTCGGCCGCGCAGCAGCAGGAACTCGCCTCGTTGCTGCACGATCGCATCGTCGACGGCGCCGACATCCGCCAGATCGCGGCTTCGGGCCGCATCAGCGGCATCGCGGTGAGCGGAGGCGAACTGAACTGGGCGAAGGTCGAGGGGCTGCCGTCGGTGTTCCAGCCGGTCGTGCCGACGCTCGGCATCGGCGATGTCAGCGAACCTTTCTCGAGCCCGAACGGCCAGCACATCGTGCAGGTGCTACAGATGCGCGGCGGCGCCGCCCTGGCGCAGGAACAGGCGCGCGTGCGCCACATCCTGATCAAGCCGAATGAAATTCGTACCGAAGCGCAGGCGGAAGCGCTGATCCGCCAGCTGTACCAGCGCATCCAGGACGGCGAAGACTTCGAAGACCTCGCGCGCCAGAACACCGACGATGCAAACTCGATGGTTGCCGGCGGCAACCTCGAGTGGATCGCAGACGGCATGCTGCCGCCGGACTTCATGGACGTCGTGAAGGAAACACCGGTCGGCACGATGACCGAACCCTTCCGCGCGTCGACCGGCTGGCACATCCTCGAAGTGCTCGACCGCCGCGTTCAGGACGTCACCGAGGAGAACAAGCGGTTCCAGGCCGAACGCATCCTGCGCGAGCGCAAGTTCGAAAGCGAACTGCAGAACTGGCTGACGGAAATGCGCGACACGCACTACATCGACATCAAGGACCCCGAGTTCGCCGAAGCGAAAGTGCCCGAACCCGAGGACGATGCCGACGAAGACGAGGACACCGAGGAAGGCTGAGCAGCCTCTTCGAATCAGATGGCCAACGCCCCCCGCATCCTCGCAATGACGCCTGGCGAACCCGCCGGCGTCGGTCCCGACCTCTGCATCCAGCTCGCGAACACGCGCACGTTTCCGGTGCCGCTCGTCGTCGTCGCCGATCCCGCGTTGCTCGAACAGCGTGCCGCGCAACTCGGCCTGCCGCTGCAACTGATCGAATACAGGGGCAACCTGCCGGACCACCGCCTCACGCGTGGCGAAATGCTCGTCCTGGCCGTGCCGCTCGGTGCGCCGGTAGAAGCCGGCAAGCTCGACACGCGCAATGCCGCGTACGTCAAGGCGACGCTCGATCGCGCTGTCGACGGCTGCCTGAACGACGAATTCCGCGGCCTCGTCACCGGCCCTGTGCAAAAGAGCCTGCTGATCGAGGCCGGCATCTCGTTCACCGGCCACACCGAACTTCTGGCTGAACGCAGCAATACGCCACGCGTCGTCATGATGCTGGCGACTACCGGCCTGCGCGTGGCGCTCGCCACGACGCACCTGCCGCTGAGTGAAGTCCCGAAGATGATCACGCGCGAGTTGCTGACGGAGATCATCACGATCCTGCACCGCGACCTGCGCGACAAGTTTGGCATCACGCATCCGCGTATCCTCGTCGCCGGCCTGAACCCGCACGCCGGCGAAAGCGGCCATCTCGGCCGCGAGGAAATCGACGTGATCCAGCCCGTGTGCGCCGAGTTTCGCAAGCAGGGCATGGCCCTGCTCGGCCCGCTTCCCGCCGACACGCTGTTCACGCCGAAGTACCTCAACAACGCCGATGCCGTGCTCGCGATGTACCACGACCAGGGCCTGCCGGTGCTGAAATACAAAGGCTTCGGCAACGCGGTGAACATCACGCTCGGCCTGCCGTTCATCCGCACGTCGGTCGATCACGGCACTGCGCTCGACCTCGCCGGCAGCGGCAAGGCGAATCCCGGCAGCCTGCTCGCGGCAATCGATACGGCAACGCAAATGGCGCAGAGCAACGCGCGCTGGATCGCATGAGCGAGTTGCCGGCGCATCGCGCGCGCAAACGCTTCGGCCAGAATTTCCTGCACGATCCGAACGTCATTGCCCGCATCGTGCGTGCCGTGACGCCGAAACCGGACCAGACGCTGATCGAGATCGGCCCGGGCCAGGGCGCAATCACGTTGCCGCTCCTCGAGGCCGCGGACAGGCTGACCGCCATCGAAATCGACCGCGACCTCGCCGCCGCGCTGCGTACGCGCTTCGCGGCGCGCCCCGGCTTCCGGCTGATCGAACAGGACGTGCTGAAAGTGAATTTCGCCGAGCTCGCGGCGGGACAGCCGCCGGGCAGCCTGCGCATCCTCGGCAACCTGCCGTACAACATTTCGACGCCGCTGCTGTTCCACCTGCTCGACTATCGCGAGCACATCGGCGACATGGTGTTCATGCTGCAGCTCGAAGTGGTCGATCGCCTCGCCGCGCAGCCAGGCCATCCCGACTATGGCCGGCTCAGCGTCATGATGCAGTACCACTGCAAGGTCGAGAAATTGTTCACGGTGCCGCCGGGCGCGTTCTCGCCGCAGCCGAAAGTGGACTCGGCGATCGTGAAGCTGACGCCGTGGCGTCCGCTGCCGCATCCCGCGCGCAATCCCGATACGCTCGCGCGCGTCGTACGCGTGGCGTTCAGCCAGCGCCGCAAGACGCTGCGCAATACGTTGAAGACGCTGCTTCCACCCGACAAGCTCGAACTGCTCGGCATCGACCTGAACCTGCGTCCCGAGAATGTCGGCCTGCGAGACTATGTTAGACTTTCGGACCTCGTCGACCAGCACAGCGAAGCTCTTCCGTGAATAGCAGTCCCGCGCCTCAGAGCGGCATCGACATCAAAGTAAGCACGCAATATTTGACCCAGCAGTCCGACCCTGCGCGCAGCTCCTACGCGTTCGCATACACGATCACGATCCACAACCTGCGTGACGAAGCAGTCAAGCTGCTGAGCCGTCACTGGATCATCACCGACCAGAACAACAAGGTCGAAGAAGTGCGCGGCAATGGCGTCGTCGGCCAGCAGCCCGTCATTGCTCCCGGCCAGACCTACCAGTATTCCAGCGGCGCGGTGATCCACACCGAAACCGGCGACATGAAAGGCAGCTACACGATGCAGACGGCGAGCGGGACGCAGTTCGATGCGCCGATTCCGCTGTTCGTGCTCGCCGTTCCGCACATGCTGCACTAGTCTTTCCAGCCGCGGCGGCAAGGACTCGACATGGCGATCTACGCAGTAGGCGACATCCAGGGTTGCTACGACCCGCTGCGACGCCTGCTCGACAAAGCGTCCTTCGACCCCATGCGCGATGTCCTGTGGAGCGTCGGCGACCTGGTCAATCGCGGTCCGCAGTCGCTCGAGACCCTGCGCTTCCTGAAAGGCCTCGGTGCGAGTTTGGCCGGCGTACTCGGCAACCACGACCTCCACTTCCTCGCCGCGTGGAGCGGCGCGCAGACGCAGGGCAAATTCCAGACACTGCAGGCCCTGCTGCATTCACCGGATCGCGACGAGCTCGCGCAGTGGCTGCGCAACCTGCC
>DASWWP010000010.1:0-3173 GCA_036405915.1 Pseudomonadales bacterium | reverse complement strand
CCGGCATGGCGCCGCTGCCGGTGTCGATCAACATTTCGCCACGGCAGTTCAACCAGCCAGATCTCGCTAGCAACATCGGCGCAGCGCTGCGCAGGCATGGCCTGGACCCGGCGCTGCTCGAGATCGAGATCACCGAAAACTGCCTGGCCCGCGACCGCAAGAAGTTCCTGCACACGCTTGCCGAGATGCGCGCGCTCGGGCTGCGTTTGTCGATCGACGATTTCGGCAGCGGTTATTCGAACATGGATTACCTGAAGAGCATGCACTTCTCGTCGCTGAAGATCGATCGTGCCTTCATCGCCTCCATCGAGGAGGGCGGCAAGCCGCGGGCGCTGTACCGTGCGCTGATATCGCTAGCGCACAATCTCAGCCTCGTCGTCGTCGCCGAAGGGGTGGAGACGCAGCGGCAGGTCGACTTCCTGTGCGACATCGGCTGCGACCTGATCCAGGGCTACCACTTCAGCATGCCGCTGCGGGCCGTCGAATTTGCCGCATTACGAACCGGTCAGACTCTCTGAATCGGCGGGCCCGCGGGTATACTCGCCCCCGACGCAGCTTCGGGGGAGAGTCATGGCAGTCATCGAATTCACGCTCAACGGCAAGGCCCAGTCGGTAGACGTCCCCGCCGAGATGCCACTGCTGTGGGTGCTGCGCGACGTACTGACGCTGACCGGCACGAAGTACGGATGCGGCATGGCGCTGTGCGGCGCGTGCACGGTCCACATCGACGGCCAGCCGACGCGTTCCTGCCTGACTGAAATCGGATTCATTGCCGGACGGGAAGTGACGACGATCGAGGGTCTGTCGCCCGATGGCTCACATCCCGTCCAGCGCGCGTGGCAGGAGATAGACGTACCGCAGTGCGGCTACTGCCAGAGCGGCCAGATCATGACGACGGCCGCGCTGCTGAAGAACAACCCGGCACCGAGCGATGCCGATATCGACTCGGCGCTGCACAACAACATCTGCCGCTGCGGCACCTACCAGATGATTCGCGCAGCCGTGCACAAAGCGGCCGAACTGCAGCAGGCGCTCGCCTATGATGCGATGGCGCCGCAGGAGGCCAATGCATGAACAGCCGTGCTTCGTTCTCGCTCGATCGCCGCACGTTCCTGAAGGCCACGACGGCCGCCGGTGGCGGCATGCTGCTCGGGTACGCGGGACCCTCAAGCGCGCAGTTGGATTCAGCCGCACTCGAATTCAATCCCTTCATTCGCATCGGCAGCGACGACGTCGTCACGCTGATCGTGCACAAACCGGAAAACGGCCAGGGCGCGGCGACGACGATGTGCATGCTACTCGCCGAAGAACTCGAATGTGACTGGGATGCACTTCGCTGGGAATTCGCCCCAGTGGCGCGGGAATACGGCTTTCCGCTGCAGGGCACCTTCGGCAGCCTCGGCGTGCGTACGTCGTGGCAGCCCTTGCGTGAGGCAGGCGCGAAGGCGCGCACGATGCTCGTCCAGGCCGCGGCCGCGCGCTGGAACACCGATCCGGCGAACTGTCGCGCGGAGCAGGGCGCCGTCATCAATACGCAAACAGGTGCGACGCTGCGATACGGTGCGCTCGCCGAGGCCGCCGCGCAGCTGCCAGTGCCGGAAGCGGTGATGCTGAAAACGCCTGATCAATTCCGCCTGATCGGCAAGCCGCAGAAACGCCGCGATACGTCGGCGAAGATCACCGGACGCGCGCAGTACGGCATCGACGTGCGCGTGCCTGACATGGCCTTCGCCGTGCTTGCGCGGTCGCCGGTATTCGGCGGTACGGTAGCAAGTGTCGATGACAGCGAAGCGCGCGCGTTTCCCGGCGTGCTCGACGTCGTTCAGGTGAGCCGCGGCGTTGCCGTGCTAGCAACGAGCAACTGGGCCGCGATCGAAGGTCGCAAGCGCCTGGAGATCACGTGGAACGACGGACCGAATGCGACACTGTCGAGTGCCGACATTACTTCACGGCAGCGTGAGCTCGTCGCGAGTCCCGGTGCCGTCGCACGCAACGATGGTGATGTCGATGCCGCGTTTGCGTCGGCGGCGACGACCTTGTCTGTCGTCTACGAAGCGCCGTATCTGGCACACACGACGATGGAGCCGCCGAACGCCACGGCGCGCGTCGATGCCGCTGGCTGCGAAGTGTGGAGCGGCACGCAGATTCCCGGCATCTGCCATCTGAATGCGGTAGCGGCATCCGGACTGCCGCCGGCGCAGGTCACCGTCAACACGCTGTACATCGGCGGCGGCTTCGGCAGCCGAGGGGGCGGTAACGTGTATAGCGAAGCCGTGGAGATTGCGATGCAGGCCGGGCGCCCCGTGAACCTGCTCTACACCCGAGAAGACGACATCCGGCAGGACCGGTACCGCCCGGCTTCGTATGTCGCGATGGATGCGGCTCTCGATGCCGACGGCTGGCCCGTCGCATGGCGCGGCCGCGTAAGCTGCCAGCATTTCCAGGAATTGCAGGATGGCCTCGACCGCGAAGCGGTCGCGGGCCTTGCCGACACCGAGTACGCGATTGCGAACCAGCGCTTCGAGTACGCTCCGCTGGAACTCGACGTGCCGACCAACTTCTGGCGTTCTGTCGGCTGCTCGCAGAATACGTATTTTGCCGAGGCGTTCATCGACGAAATGGCCGCGGCCACCGGCAAGGATCCCATCGAATTCCGCCGCCACCTGCTTGCCGGTTCGCCGCGCCTGTTGAACGTGTTGAACATTGCCGCTGAACGCGCAGGGTGGAATTCGCCGCCGGCGGCCGGTCGCTATCGCGGCGTCGCTGCCGTGAGCTGCTTCGGTTCGCACAACGCACAGATCGCCGAGATCTCGCTCGACGGGGGCAAGGTGCGCGTGCACAAGGTGACCTGCGTCGTAGACTGCGGCCAGGTGGTGAACCCGGCAACGGTATTGCAGCAGATGCAGGGCGGCATCGTGTACGGCCTGACCGCTGCGTTGAAAGGGGAGATCACGCTGGCGAACGGCCGCGTGCAGCAAAGCAACTTCCATGACTACGATGCATTGCGCATCGACGAGATGCCTGAGATAGACGTGCATATCGTCCCAGGCAACGAAGGGCCCGGCGGCATTGGTGAAACCTCCACGCCGGCAATTGCGCCGGCGGTTGCGAACGCCGTGTTCAAGGCGACCGGACGCCCGATACGCAAGCTCCCGATTCGCCTAACCTGAGTC
>DASWWP010000009.1:0-11004 GCA_036405915.1 Pseudomonadales bacterium | reverse complement strand
ACGCTGAAAGTGAACGATGTCGAAATCAGTGCGGCGGAAATTGATGCGCTCACGAACAGCAAGGCACAGGAGTTTTTCGCGCAACTGGGCGATGACGCAGACCTGTCGAATTTCGACGAGTCACTTTTCCGCGAAAGCGCCATCGACGAGCTTGTCCAGCGCGAGCTGCTGCTGCAGTCCGCGGTGCGCAGCAACATGACTATTTCGTCCATGAGCCTCGACCGCGAAATCGCACAGACACCTGACTTCCAGATCGACGGCGTCTTCAACGCCGAGCGCGCCACGCTGTTGCTGCGCAATGCCGGTTATAGCCCTGCCAGCTATCGCGCCGCCCAGATGCGCGAGAAGACGATCAACCAGATTCTCGCCGCATACTCCGCCACCGGTTTCGCGACGCCGGCCGACATGGAACGGCTCGCGGCGCTGTCACACCAGAAGCGCACCTTCCGCTATCTGACGCTGGGCCTCGAAGGCCAGACCGAAGGCATCGAAATCAGCGATGCCGATATCCAGGCGTGGTACGACGAGCATCAGGACGATTTCATGCTCGAAGAGCAGGTGACGATCGAATACGTCGAACTTAACCGCAACGACATGATGGCCGAGGTTGAAATCACCGAGGAAGAACTGCAGCAGCGCTACACCGAAGAGCAGGCTGAGTTCCAGGCGCAGACGGAACGCCATGCGGCCCACATCCTGTTCGCCGCGACGACGGAGGAAGAATACGAGGCAGCGGCCGAAGAAGCTGCGAGCGTCAAGGCACGTATAGACAACGGCGAGGATTTCGCCGCACTGGCCGCCGAATTCTCGGACGACACTGGCTCGGCCGAAGCCGGTGGCGACGTGGGCTTCACGACCGGCAGCAATTTCGTCGAACCGTTCGAGGAAGCGCTGCGCGCGCTCGAAGTCGGCGCCGTGTCGGAACCGGTACGCACCGAATTCGGATACCACGTGATCAAGCTGCTCGACCAGAGCGAAACCGAAGTCGAAACCTTCGAGCAACGCCGTGGCTTGCTGGAGAATGACCTGCGTGCGCAGAAAGCCGCCGACCTGTTCATCGCGCGTTCCGAAGAACTCAGTAACCTTGCCTTCGAGGCCGTGGACCTGCAGGAACCAGCCGAAGCTATGGGCCTCACCATCCAGCGCTCGGAACCGTTCGGCCGCTCCGGTGGCGTTGGCATCACGGCGCTCGGCGGTGTGATCAATGCCGCCTTCAGCAGCGAAGTACTCGAGGAGATGCTGAACAGCGACCTGATCGCACTCGATGACTCGCGCAGCATTGTGCTGCGTGTCGTCGATCACCAGATGCCGGAACTGCGGCCGCTCGACGAAGTCCGCGAAGAAATCACCGTGATCCTGCAGCGCGAACGTGCCGAGGAACAGGTGCGCGAGATTGGCGAAACGATCGTCAGCAGCATGCAGAGCGGCGCGAACATCGACGGCCTGCTGGCTGCACAGAACGCCACGTGGACGCAGGTCGATGCGATCGAACGCAACGTGGCGGGCGCGAATGCCGAAATCACTGACAAGGTATTCACGATGCCGCGTCCGGAGGAGGGCGCCACGGTGGTACAGGGACATACGTTGAATGACGGAAGCTACATCGTCGTCGAACTGCAGGATGTCACTGACGGCACCGCCGCCGACTTCCGCGAAAACGAGGAAGGCAACCTGCGCAATTTCGTCAGCCAGCAAATGGCGGTAAACGATTTTGCCGGCTTCATGGGCAACCTCGAAGCCCGTGCCGATATCGAGGGCCGCGACGCGTTGCTGCCCGAATTCGCCGAAGAAGAGTTCTGATCTCCTCCGGTCCTTTCCCGTATCGGGCCGGTAAAATCCCCCTGAGCCCGCCACCAGCTTACGGTGGCGGTTGCTGCATGTTATCTTCCGGCAGGTCCCTATTTTGAATTTGGCGGATACTCCATGAACCTGAACATCCTTGCATTGAAAACGCCGCTCGTACTCGTTGCCGCCTTGTCGCTGCTCGCAGGTTGCGGTGGCGGCGGCGAGGATGGCGAAGGGTCGAGCCGCGGTGAGAGTCGCGTAGACGAGGGTGTCCGTCTTGGAGTTGCACACGTCGGCAATGCCGCCGAACCAGCCGCGCTGGATCCACACATCACGACCGGCCTCGGCGAGAGCTACATCATCCAGTCCTTGTTCGAAGGCCTCGTCGTCAAGAATCCTGAAACGCTAGAGCCGGATCCCGGTGTCGCCGAATCGTGGGACATCAGTGCCGACGGCCGTACGTACACCTTTCACCTGCGCAACGATGCGAAGTGGTCGAATGGCGACCCGCTGACGGCAGAGGACTTTCGCTGGTCGTGGCAGCGCGCGCTCGCGCCGGAACTCGGAAGCCAGTACAACTACATGTTTTATTCGATCGTCAATGCGCAGGAATTCGCGACCGGTGCGTTGACCGATTTCAGCCAGGTCGGTGTGCGCGTAGTCGACGATTACACGCTGGAAGTGCAGTTGCGCGAACCAACGCCATACTTCCTGCAGTTGCTGGATCATCACAGTACGTACCCGGTGCATCGCGCGACGATCGAAGCCTTCGGCTCGCCGACGGATCGCCTGTCGCAGTGGGCACGCGTCGGCAGCCACGTCGGCAATGGTCCGTTCAAGCTGGTCGAATGGCAGATCAATTCGCATGTGCGCGTTGAAAAGAGTGACACGTACTGGGACGCTGCGACGACGAAGCTCAATGCGATCGTCTTCTACCCGATCGACAGCCAGACGACCGAAGAGCGCATGTTCCGCGATGGCCAACTGCACCACACCTATGACGTACCGCTCGACAAGGTGCCTGTTTACCTCGCAGAGCAGCCCGAGCTGATTCATGTGAGCCCCTACCTGGGCTCGTACTTCTACAACATCAATACGACACGCAAACCGCTCGATGACGTGCGCGTGCGCCGCGCACTCGCGATGTCGATCGACCGTGAACTGCTCGCCGAGACAGTTACACAAGGCATCTACACGCCGGGGTACTCGGTGGTGCCGCCGGGCACGATGGGCTACGAGCCCCCGAAGCTGTTCGACTACGATCCCGAAGCTGCGCGCCAGTTGATGGCTGAAGCCGGTTATCCCGACGGCCAGGGCTTCCCGGGCTTCACGATCCTGTACAACACGCTGGAGCAGCACCAGAAGATTGCCGTTGCTATCCAGCAGATGTGGAGACAGGAGCTCGGTATCAACGTGCAGATCCAGAACCAGGAATGGCAGGTGTACCTGAACTCGCACAACCTGATGGACTACGACGTCGTGCGCCGCGGATGGATCGGCGACTACGTCGACCCTAACAACTTCCTCGACCTGTTCATCACCGACGGCGGCAACAACCATACGGGCTTCTCGAACGCCCGTTACGACGAGATCATCCTGCGCGCCGCACCCGCTACGCAGGACCGCGATGCGCGCTATGCGCTGTATCGCGAAGCCGAGGAAATCCTGATGGCGGAAATGCCGGTGATTCCGCTCTATATCTACCAGAGCAAGCACCTGCACGATGCGCGCCTGAAAGGCATGCCGTTCAACCTCATGGATTCCCGCAACTGGAAGCACGTTTACTTCGATCCACAAGCTGCGCAGTAAGCAGGACGAACAGCCAATGTGGCGTTTCATTGCGCTTCGAACCCTGCAGGCCATTCCCGTCATCCTGACGGTGATCACCGTTACGTTCTTCCTCGTACGTGCCGCGCCCGGCGGTCCGTTCGCGAGCGAGAAGGCGGTGATGCCGCAAGTGCAGGCGGCACTCGAAGCGCGCTATCGGCTGGATCAGCCGATGCTGCAGCAGTACGTCTCCTATCTCGGAGACCTCGTCCGCGGCGACCTGGGCCCGACATTTCGCTACCCGGGACGCACCGTCGATGAGCTGATACTCGACGGACTGCCGATCACCGCCGAACTCGGCCTTTACGCGATGATCGTCGCCGTGCTCCTCGGTGTATCCGCGGGCGTCGTCGCGTCGCTGCGTCCGAATACAGCTCAGGACTATGTGCCGATGAGCGCGGCAATGGTCGGCATCTGCATGCCGTCTTTCCTGCTCGGTCCGCTGCTCGTGCTGATCTTCGGGATCTGGCTGCAATGGCTGCCGGTGTCAGGATGGGGCGCGTCGCCGGGCGACAAGATCCTTCCCAGCATCACGCTCGGCGCGATGTATGCCGGTTATATCGCGCGCCTGAGCCGCTCGGGCATGCTCGACGTGTTGTCACAGGATTACCTGCGCACGGCGCGCGCGAAAGGCCTGCCCGAATACAAGGTGATCCTTAAGCATGCGCTGCGCGGGGGGCTGCTGCCGGTGATCAGTTATCTCGGTCCCGCGTTCGCACACATGTTGAGCGGCTCGTTCGTCGTCGAGACGATCTTCCAGATTCCGGGCCTCGGCCGCTTCTACGTACAGGCCGCGTTCAACCGCGATTACACGATGATCCTCGGCACGACCATCTTCCTTGCGGTGCTGATCGTCGTGTTCAACCTGCTGTCCGACATCGTCGCGACGTGGTTGAACCCGCGCCTGCGATACCAGTTCAGGAAATAGGGCGGAGCAGGCCGTGACGATGGCAACGACAGTACAGGACGCACCGCACGGCGTATCGCTGTGGCAGGACGCCTGGGTGCGCCTGCGCAGGAACCGGCTCGCGATGTGCGGACTCGTGTTTCTTGCGCTGATCGTCGTGCTGTGCCTCGTCACGCCATGGATCACGCCGTACGGTTACGAGGAACAGGACCTGCGGCTTGGCGCGAGTCCGCCGTCCGCGGAGCACTGGCTCGGCACCGATACCTTTGGCCGCGATCTGCTGACGCGCATCCTGTACGGCGGCCGCATGTCACTCGCCGTCGGTTTCATCGCGACGGCAGTTGCACTCGTCATTGGCGTGACATACGGCGCTATCGCGGGTTACGCCGGCGGCCGCGTCGACAACGCGATGATGCGCTTCGTCGACATCCTCTATGCGTTGCCGGTCATGATCTTCATCATCCTGCTGATGGTCGTATTCGGCCGTAACCTGCTGTTGCTGTTCCTCGCGATCGGTGCGGTTGAATGGCTGACGATGGCGCGCATCGTGCGTGGCCAGATCCAGGCCTTGCGCCAGCAGGAGTTCGTCGAGGCGGCCCTGTCGCTCGGTCTCGGGCCGGCTGCAATCATCTGGAAGCACCTGATTCCAAACGCGCTCGGGCCGGTGATCGTATATACGACGCTGACGATCCCGAACGTCATGCTGCTCGAAGCCTTCCTGAGCTTCCTCGGCCTCGGCGTACAACCGCCAGCCTCGTCGTGGGGCCTGCTGATTTCTTCCGGTGTCGAGACGATGGAAGAGTATCCGTGGCTATTGGTATTCCCGGGCCTTGCGCTCACGCTGACCTTGTTCGCGCTGAACTTCCTCGGCGACGGACTGCGCGACGCGCTCGACGTGCGCGCATCGAAGGACTGACCCCATGGCCAGCACGCTGCTCGACGTCAACGACCTGAAAGTGCACTTCCACACGCGCAACGGCGTCGTAAAGGCCGTCGAAGGCATCAGCTTCAAGGTCGAACCGGGCAAGACGCTCGCGATCATCGGCGAATCCGGCTCCGGCAAATCCGTGGCCTGCTACAGCCTGCTTGGCCTGATCCCGAAACCGCCTGGGCGCATCGAGGGCGGTACGGCGACGTTCGACGGTCGCGATCTGCTGCGGCTCAGCGAAGCCGAACTGCGAAAGATGCGTGGGAAGGGCATCTCGATCATCTTCCAGGATCCGATGACCTCGCTGAATCCCTTCCTGAAAATCGGCGCGCAGCTCATCGAACCGTTGCAGCTGCATTTCGGCATGAGCCGCGCAGAGGCCTGGAAGAAAGGTATCCAGACGCTCGAGGAAGTCGGCATCCAGAACGCCGAGCGGAGGATGCATGCGTATCCGTTCGAATTTTCCGGCGGCATGCGCCAGCGCGTCGTCATTGCAATGGCGCTCGTCACAGAGCCGCGCATCATCATCGCCGACGAACCGACGACGGCGCTCGACGTAACCGTACAGGCACAGATCCTCAAGCTCATTCGGGAGCTGCAACAGCGCCGCGACATAGGCGTGATCTTCATCAGCCACGACCTCAGCGTCGTCGCCGACATTGCCGACACACTGTGCGTGATGCAGAACGGCCGTTTCGTCGAGCAGGGCACGCGTGACGACATCTTCCGCCGCCCGCAACACGACTACACGCGCAAGCTGCTGGCGGCCGTGCCGAACACCGAGAAAGTGCCATCCGGCGAGGCGCCACAGCCGCTGATCGAAGTCACGAACCTCGTCACGCAGTTCCACGGCAAGCGCGGCGAAGCGCCGGTGCGCGCGGTGGACGGTGTATCGTTGCAGATAAACCGGCGCGAGATACTCGGTCTGGTCGGTGAATCGGGATCGGGCAAGTCGACGCTCGGGCGCAGCATCCTGCGCCTGTTGACGCCTACGAGCGGCAGCATCCGCTTCGACGGGCAGGAACTCATCGGACTCTCCGCGGCGGAACTGAAGCCGCTGCGCCGCCGCATGCAGATGATCTTCCAGGATCCGTATTCGAGCCTGAATCCGCGCATGACCGTGTACGACACGCTGGCCGAGCCGCTGCTATTGCACAAGATCACCGACCGCCGCGGCCTCGATGCGGAAGTGTTCCGGCTGATGGATTCGGTCGGCCTCGCGCGCAGCAGCGTGCTGCGGTATCCGCACGAGTTTTCGGGCGGGCAGCGCCAGCGCATTGCGATTGGCCGCGCGATCGGCACGAAGCCCGAGTTTATCGTGGCCGACGAGCCGGTGTCGGCCCTGGACGTGACGATCCAGGCACAGATTCTCGACCTGCTGCTCGACCTCGTCGCGCGTTTCAACCTGACGATGCTGTTCGTGTCGCACGACCTCGCCGTCGTGCGCTACCTGTCGGATCGCATCGTCGTCATGAAGGACGGCAGACTCGTCGAAAGCGGCACCGCGCAGCAGCTGTTCAATGCACCGCAGCAGGCCTATACACGAGCCTTGCTCGGTTCGATACCGGGCCGCTCGCTGCAGTACTGATCAGAAGCCGTCCTTCCAGCGCCGCAGCACGCCGAAGACGGTAGCTGGATCGTTCGCGCTGCCCGGCTGGTGGCGCTGAGCCGCCGCGATGACCGCCGGCTCCGCCGCGCGCAGGAACGGATTCGTGCGCCGTTCGACCCCGATGCTGCTCGGAACCGTCGGCTGGCCGCGTTCGCGTGTGGCGCTGTCGAGCGCGATGCGTGCCTGTACGTCCGCATTGTCCGGCATGACGGCCGCCGCGAACCGAAGATTGCTCAAGGTGTATTCGTGCGCACAGTACACCTGCGTGTCAGGCGCGAGATCCGCGAGCTTGCGCAGCGAGTCGTGCATCATCGGCGGCGTGCCTTCGAACATGCGGCCGCAGCCGGCGGCAAACAGCGTGTCGCCGCAGAACAGCACGGGGCCCGCGTCGGTCACGCGCGCGGTGCTGACATAGGCGATGTGTTCGAGCGTGTGTCCCGGCACCGCGAGCACGGAGAATTCGTGGTTCAGCACGGTGATGCGGTCGCCCTCGGCAACGGCATTCGTCACCTGCGGAATACGTGGCGTAGCTGGACCGTACACCGGCACGCGGGCGCGTGCCAGCAGCTTGTCGATCCCGCCGATGTGGTCACCGTGGTGGTGCGTAACGAGGATCGCGGCGAGACGCATGCCGTTACGGTCGAGCCACTCCAGCACAGGCGCGGCATCGCCGGGATCGACCACGCAGGCCTGATTGCTGCCGGGTTCGTGAATTACCCACAGATAGTTGTCGTTGAAGGCCTTCACGGGCTCGATGTTCAGCATGGCAATTCCTCGAAATTCGCGTGTCGGCATCTTCGCAAAGCAGCGCCGGACGACGCAAATGCGGCTGAATCCGTTCACGCGCGCGTAGGCTGCGGGTTACCATTGCGCCCAGCTCCACCGCGCCGGAATCCATGAAGCCAGTAGCCGAACACAAGACGCCGTTTACGCCGGAGGCTTACGCCGAGATGACGGCGTGGTTCGACTCGTCGCTCGGCCAGCACTTGCTTGCCGCGGAACGCAAGCTTATCGACCGCATGCTCGCGCGCCGATTCGGATACCACCTGTTGCAGCTCGGCTGTGCCGACCTGCAACTGCACGACAAGAGCCCGATGGGCCACAAATTCTCGTTTCGTCCATGGCCGTGCGCAACGTCCGGCAGCGGGCCGGAAACGGAGCATGGCGGTGCAGGCCACGTGGCGGTCGCCGACATGGAAGCGATCCCGCTCGCGAGCGAATCAGTCGACCTCGTGTTACTGCACCACGCACTCGATTTCTCGCCATACCAGCACCAGCTGCTGCGCGAAGTTGAGCGTGTACTGATTGCCGGGGGCCACCTCGTGATCGTTGGTTTCAATCCGCTGAGCAGCTGGGGCTTGCGCCGCCGGTTGCAACTATTTCGCCGCAAGGCACCATGGCATGCGTCGATGCTCGGCACGGCGCGCCTGATCGACTGGCTGAAACTGCTCGATTTCCAGGTCGAGCAACTGCGGTACGGCATGTACTCGCTGCCTGTGAACTCCGAGAGCGTCATCCGTTACTCCGGCCTGCTCGATCCGCTCGCGGCGCATCTGAACTGGCCTACAGGCGGCGTATATGCGATCTCCGCACGCAAGCAGGTGCTGCCGCTGACTCTCGTGCAGACGAAGTGGCGCACCATGCCGGTACCCGGCCTCGGACTGCCGATGCCGGACAAGGTGGGGCAGGTCGCGCGCACCATGATCACGGCCAGCAACGAAGATCGCATGCCCTGATGCAGTCGCACGTAACGATCCACACGGACGGCGCCTGCCGCGGCAATCCCGGTCCCGGCGGCTGGGGCGCGGTGCTCGAAGCAGCCGGCACGCGCAAGACGCTGCACGGCGGCGAAACGCTGACGACGAACAACCGCATGGAATTGACCGCGGTCATTCGCGCGCTGGCGGCGCTGAAACGGCCATGCCGTGTTACGCTTTACAGCGACTCACAGTACGTGCTGAACGGCATCACGCAGTGGCTGCCGAACTGGAAGCAGCGTGGCTGGAAGACCGCAGCGAAGAAGCCCGTGCTGAACGCCGACCTGTGGCAGGCGCTCGACCTGGAGGCAGCCCGCCATACGGTCGACTGGCAGTGGGTCAAGGGGCACAGCGGCCATCCCGGCAACGAAGAAGCCGATCGCCTCGCGAATCTCGGCATAGATGAATTGAAGAACACCTGAACGGAACGTGCATGCGCCAGATCGTCCTCGATACCGAAACCACCGGCCTCGATCCCCTGCAGGGCCACCGCATCATCGAACTCGGCTGCGTCGAGCTCGTCAACCGCAAACTGACGGGCCGCCACCTGCATTTCTACATCAACCCCGAGCGCGAAGTGGAAGCCGGCGCACTCGAAGTGCACGGCATCACGAATGAATTCCTCGCCGACAAGCCGCTGTTCAGCGCGATCGCCGACAAGTTTCTCGAATTCGTCTCGGGTGCCGAGCTGATCATCCATAACGCGCCGTTCGACCTCGCGTTCCTCGACCACGAGCTGGCCGCGCTGAAGATGAACCACCGCAGGATGCACGAGTACTGCGGCGTGCTCGATACGCTGGCGATGGCTCGGAAGAAGCACCCCGGCCAGAAAAACAACCTCGACGCGCTGTGCAAGCGCTATGAAGTCGACAACAGCCAGCGCGAACTGCATGGCGCACTGAAGGACGCCGAGATCCTTGCGGATGTCTACCTGCTGATGACCGGCGGCCAGTCGTCGCTCGTGCTCGGCTACGAAGGCCAGGACGAAGCCGCGAATCTCATCATCGTCGAGAAACTGTCGATGGAGCGCCCGCCGCTGCAGGTCATCCGTGCAGGCGATGACGAGCTCGCCGCGCACGGCCGCCGCATGCAGCAGATCCACAAGAGCAGCGGCAACAAGGCGCTGTGGCTCGCGCTCGAATCGACCGCCGTGAACTGACCCGCCTCCACATCGCGCTCACCATCATCGGAGAATCCATGGACTTCCTGGCTGCCTACGGCCTGTTCCTTGCCAAAACCCTCACGCTGGCCGCCATCGTGCTCGTCATCATCGTGGCGATTGCCGCAATCGCCGTGCGTAATCGCGGCGAGTCGAAGGACAAGGGTTCCATCCACGTCCTGCACCTGAACGATGAAATCGAGCGCATGAAAGACGAACTGCGCGGCGAGATCCTTGACCACGACCTGCTGAAGGAAGAGGAACAGGCCGAGCGCAAAAAGGAAAAGGCCGAACGCAAGAAGGCCAAGGCGGAACGCAAGGCGCGTGGTGGCGCGGCGGCCGAACCGGAGCGCAAACGCATCTTCGTGCTCGATTTCGACGGCGACACGCAGGCCAGTCAGGTCGAGGAACTGCGCCACACGATCACGGCCATCCTGAGCTTCGCGCGTCCCGAAGTCGACGAAGTGCTGCTCCGTCTCGAAAGCCCCGGCGGCATGGTGCATGGCTACGGGCTGGCTGCCTCGCAGCTGACGCGCCTGCGCAAGCACCATATTCCGCTGACAATCTGCGTCGACAAGGTCGCCGCGAGCGGCGGTTACATGATGGCCTGCATCGCGAACCGCCTGCTGGCAGCGCCATTTTCGTACATCGGTTCGATCGGCGTGCTCGTGCAGCTGCCGAACGTGCACCGCCTCTTGAAGGACAACAAGATCGACTTCGAGATGATCACGGCCGGCGAATACAAGCGCACGCTGACCACTTTCGGCGAAAACACCGCGAAAGATCGCGCGAAGGTGCAGGAAGACGTCGACGAGATGCATGCGCTTTTCAAGAGCTTCATCGTCGAATACCGGCCCACGCTCGACATCGCCGAAGTCGCGACCGGCGAAGTGTGGACCGGCGCGCAGGCACTGCCGAAAGGGTTGATCGACGGGCTAGAAACCAGCGACGAATGGCTGCTCGAGAGAAGCAAGGACGCCGATCTGTATGCCGTATCGTGGGTGCACAAGCGCCGCATCGGCGAGCGCCTTG
>DASWWP010000008.1:0-4103 GCA_036405915.1 Pseudomonadales bacterium | reverse complement strand
GAACCAGGACAACCAGACAGCGCTGATGCTCGCCGCGCAGCTGGGCTCGCTCGAGATCGCGCAGATGCTGGTCGACAAGGGCGCGGACGTGCGCGCGATCGAAACCTTCCGCAACCAGAACGCCCTGATGTGGGCCGCGGCGAACAACCATCCGGACATCGTCGACCTGCTGCTCGAGCACGGCGCCGGTGCCGATGTCGCGCTGCGTGCGAAGAGCGACGACTGGGAACGCCAGATGACTTCCGAACCGCGCGCGCAGTTCCGCAACACCGGCGGCCTGACGGCGCTGCTGTATGCGACGCGCGCCGGCTGTTATCGCTGTGCCGTTGCACTCGTCGAAGCCGGTGCCGATGTCGACCAGCCGAATCCCGACGGCGTCACCCCTCTGATCAATGCGCTCGACAACCGCGCGTTCGACATCGCGATGTACCTGCTCGACAACGGCGCGCGTCCGGACGTCTGGGACATGAGCGGCCGCACGCCGCTGTACGTCGCGATCGACATGAACTCTTTCAATCCGCGCGGTGGCTTTGGTGGCGGCGGCGCCGGCGTGAACTTCGGCGGTGTCGGTGGCAGTGCGCTCGGCATGCAGGCCGCCTCCGGTAACCAGGCTGCCGTGCGCCCGCTCGACGTCGCGAAGCGCCTGCTCGACATGGGCGTCGATCCGAACCATGAACTCACGCGCATGCGTCCGAACGGACCTGGCCGCGGCCGCTTCGCCGACTACATGATGCGCGGCGGCACGAGCGCGCTGCTGACGGCGGCGCTGAGCTACGACGCCGACGCGATGCAGCTGCTGCTTGAACACGGCGCGGAAGTCGACCTGCCGAACGTCTTCCAGATCACGCCGCTGATGGCGGTAGCCGGGCTCAGCGGAACCGGGCGTCCGAACAACAGCCTGCAGGGCGACGTGCAGCCGAAAGTCATCGCGGCGATCGACGTGTTGCTCGCGCACGGCGCCGACATCAACGCGCAGATCACGGACAGCCATACCAAGACCGCGACCCTCGTCGCGTACGTGCAGGGCCGCGACCAGGAAGGCCGCACCGCGCTCTTCGGTGCAGCTGAACAGGGTTGGGTGCGCGTCGTCGAGCACCTGCTCGCGAAGGGCGCCGATCCGTCCATCAAGGATGCGACCGGCATGAATGCGTTGGACGCCGCACTGGTGCCGCCGCGTCCGGCTGGCGGCGGCGCACCGCCTCCGTCGGCAGAAGGCCGGCAGCAGGCGGCGGAACTGATCGCGAAGGCGCTTGGAGTGCCGCCCGTCGCATCCGGAGCGCAGCCTGCACAGACGCTGTGATCCGTTTCCAGCTTTAGACAAAACCCCCGCACTGCGGGGGTTTTCGTTTCAGGCGGCATGTGCTTCCAGTATCACCGGCGGAAGGCCGGCACGCGCTCGCGGCTAGCCGCTCTTCATCGGTTTGCCCTGCGAACCCTGCGCAATCGGGTTGCCATACTTCAGGTCGAAACCGCAGACGTGCGACGTCAACCAGGTCAATCGCCGCGCAATCCTGTAAACGCGTCGTCGCCGCGCGTAAAACTTACTCGACCGTTGCCAGGCCCTGCGCATCTTGTGGCGAGACGCGCGTAGCCGGCGGTTGGTACGGCCGTTGCAGCACATGGAGTGAACCCACCGCACAGGAGAGCTGCGATGACGCAACGCGACAGCATGAAACCACCGGGCCCGGCGGACGTCGATGATCCGCCGGATTTCATAGAGGCCAACGCACCGGAAGACGCACTGAACGACACCGATCCCGAACGCTCGATCGTCGACAGGCAGAATCCCGACGCCGGCATCAAGCAGGAGGTAAGCGAACCGGATACGACTCGCCGGCGCAGTCCGTATTGACGCGCACGCCACCGCGTAATGCGATGCACACGCGCGTCGCGCACGTCGTTGCCCTCCGGCGCTTTCATTGGCGCCGGCTTTCTTGCATAGTCCGACCCGCCGCCGCGGCCCCTTGCCGCGGCGCCTGTTCCGGTAAACGCTCTTGTCCATCGCAAACGTTTTCGGCACCGCCGCCCGCTTCGAAGCTTTCACGTGGGCAGGCTTGCTGCTTGGCATGTTCGTCAAATACCAGCTCGAACTCGGCGATGCAGGCGTATGGCTTTTCGGCCGCCTGCACGGTGCTGCATTCATCATCTATTTCGTCGTATCGATCGTCGCTGCCATCCGCCTGCGATGGCCATGGTGGTGCGGCGTGATGGCGTTGATCGCCGCGATACCGCCGCTCGTCACGTTTCCGCTCGAACTGTGGTTCCGCAGGCGCGGCCTGCTCGATGCTCGTCCCGCCACGACGCGACAGGGCGCTTGAATTGTTGTCTCGCAGGCTCATACAATTCGCGCGCCTTTCGTACCCTTCGGTAAAAAGGCTTCCGCAGTAATCCAAGTACGGCACCTCATGGCAGTAGTCAGGCGTTTGCCACACCAGTGGAAGTGGATCGTCGCAGCGGCGTTCATGCTGTCGCTTGTCTGCGTACTGACTGCGCAATATTCCGTTCCTGACATCGGCAACACCGGCCTCGGCGGCAACATGCTCGTCGTCAAGGAAGGCGATGCCGACGACGCCGTCAAGCTACTTGCCGCCGACGATGTCGGCCCTGCGCTGCCGCCCGACGACCTGTCGGTCTCGCCGCGTCCGCCGCTTCCGTTCTCCACCGCGTTCTTCATGAGCGCGGCCTATCTAGTCGCCTTCATCATCGCGCCGTCGCGCGCGCCGCCGCAGCTTCGTTTCGCCTGACGTAGTCGGAGCGAGCGAGCTTCTTTCGCTGGTTTCAACGGTGCGCGGACCCGGTCCGCGGACGCTCGTTCCTGTTTGCTTGCATAGCTTTGCATGTCCATGCCTGACGGCCTGCTTCGGCAGTGGCCGTCCGTGGCTGCACATGCCCCATACACAGGAAGAAAACGCACATGATGTACAAGACTCTGCTGGCGCTCGGCCTGCTGGCCGCGCTCGGCGGCTGCTCGCGCGACGAGCATGCCGAACGCGACGAAGTACCGGAACTCGACGTGACGACCCCGCTGCGCAAGGATGTCACGCTGACGAAGGAATACGTCAGCCAGATCCACGCCTACCAGCACATCGAGCTGCGCGCGCTCGAAAAAGGCTACCTGCAGGACAGCTTCGTCGACGAAGGCCAGGTCGTCGAGCAGGGCCAGCCGATGTTCAAGATCATGCCGAACGTCTACCAGGCCGAACTCGCGAAGGCGAAGGCCGAGGCCAACGTTGCACGCATCGAGTACGAAAACACGAAGGCGCTGGCGGAAAAGAACATCGTGTCGCAGAACGAGCTCGCCGTTGCCGCCGCGACGCTCGACAAGGCGGAAGCCGAGGTCAACCTCGCGCAGACGCATCTCGACTTCACGAGCGTCAATGCGCCGTTCACGGGCATGATGGACCACCTCGAAGTGCGCAAGGGCAGCATGGTCGACGAAGGCGAACTGCTGACGACGCTCGCGGACCTGAGCAGGATGTGGGTCTACTTCAACGTGCCGGAAGCGGAATACCTCGACTACAAGCTCAACGGCATGGATTCGCCGAACGTCCGGCTGAAACTCGCGAACGGCATGGTGTTCGACCAGCCGGGCACGATCGAAACGATCGAAGCCGACTTCGACAACACCACCGGCAACATAGAGTTCCGCGCCACGTTCCCGAACCCCGGCCAGATACTGCGCCACGGCCAGACCGGCAACATCCTGATGGACGTGCCGTATCCCGCCGCGCTGGTGATCCCGCAAAAGGCCACGTTCGAGATCCTCGACAAGACCTACGTATACGTCGTGAACGGGGAGAACCGGCTCGAGCAGCGCCTGGTCACGATCGCAGCCGAACAGCCGCACGTATTCATCGTCAGCGACGGCCTCGACGAAGACGACACGGTGCTGCTCGAGGGCCTGCGCCGCGTGCAGACCGGTGACGAAATCGAACCCGACTTCGAAGAGCCGGCCGAAGTATTGGCCGACCTCGACCTTTACGCGGAATGAGGTGACCGGCCATGTTCAGTGTATTCATCAAACGTCCCGTCATGGCGATCATGCTGTCGCTGATGATGGTTTTCATGGGTTTCCTGTCGATATCCTCGCTGCCCACGTCGCA
>DASWWP010000007.1:0-18360 GCA_036405915.1 Pseudomonadales bacterium | reverse complement strand
GGCCTTGCTGCGCGCCTCTGAGCCGGCGCAGGTTGCGGAATTGCAGTGGCGCCTGTCGCTCGTCGTGCTGATCCCGGTGCTGGCCCTGCTTGCCGTGCCGCTGAGCCGCGTGAGTCCGCGCGAAGGGCGTTTCGCGCGCATCGTGCCGGCCATCCTGGTCTACATCGCGTATTTCGCGCTGCTGCTGGCCGCGCGCGACCGCCTTGCGGATGGCGAGCTGCCGCCGGTCGTCGGCCTGTGGTGGATCCACCTGCTGTTCCTGGCCGGCGGCTGGGCACTGTTCACCGGCCGCCTCACGCTGCCGTGGCGGAGGCGCCATGCGTAAGCTCGATCGCTATGTCGGCAGGAGCGTGCTGCTCGCGATGACGGTCGTACTGCTTGCGCTCGGCGGGCTCGACTTCCTGTTCACCGTGTTCGAGGAACTCGGCGACACGGAAGGAAGCTACGACACGGCGGCGGCGCTGCGCTATGTGCTGTTCACGTTCCCGCGCCACGTATATGAGTTATTGCCGATGACGGCGCTGATCGGCGCGCTCGTGGGCCTTGGCATGCTTGCCGCCGGCAACGAGCTCGTCGCGCTGCAGGCCGCCGGCATCACGCGCATGCGCATCGTCGGCGCCGTGCTGCAGCCGACGCTGCTCGTGATCCTCGCCGGCCTCGTGCTGGGCGAATACGTCGCGCCGAGGCTCGAAGTACGTGGTGAAACCGGCAAGGCGCTCGCGAGCGGCGAGCAGGTGGCGCTTTCACGCTACGGACACTGGGAGCGTGACGGCGAAGCCTTCATGCACTTCAACGCGATAGAGCCCGACGGCGTGCTGTATGGCGTGAACCTGTTCGTGTTCGACGCGCGGCAGCGCATGGTGCGCACGGTCAGCGCGGAGCGCGCGGTATATGCCGGTGCCGACTGGCGGCTTGAGAACGGCACCGAGTTCGCGTTCACGCACGGCGCGAACGGTGTTTCCGGAACGCGCAGCGACTTCGACACGCAGCGCTGGGAACTCGACCTGACGCCGGACCTGCTGCAGGTGCTGATCGTCGATCCCGACAGGATGGCTATCTCGGATCTGTACCGCTACGCGCAGCGCTTCGAGCGGCAGGGCCAGGACGCCGATGCGTACTACCTCGCATTCTGGAAGAAGGCGCTGCAGCCGGTGACGACGCTCGTGCTCGTGCTGCTCGCGATCTCGTTCATCTTCGGCCCGCTGCGGCAGACGACTATGGGCCTGCGCCTGTTCACGGCCATCTGCTTCGGGCTCACGTTCACGATCCTGCAGAACCTGCTGCACACGCTGAGCCTGGTTTACCGCTTCGAGCCGCTCGTCGCCGTCGTGCTGCCGCTGCTCGGCTGCGCACTGCTCGGGCTCATGCTGTTTCGCCGCGCGGCCTGAACGACGGGCGCTCAGCGGCCAGGGCGCAATGCGCCGATCTTCACGAGCCATGTAAGGCTGCGAAATACCGCGACCCGGCGGTGTTTTGGTATCCCGCGCAGCAGTTCACCCGCGGCAGCAGGGCCCGACTGCGCGGCGGCAAGCACGGCGCGTAGTTCGTCGTCCGAAGGCAGCATGCGTTTGCCGAACTCCACCATTTTCAGCTGGCGCAGCGTGACTGCCTGCGTGAAGGCCGTATCGGCATCGAGGCCGTCGGCCAGCTGCAGCCGCGTTTTCGCCGTCAGCGTGTGCGTTGGATAAGCCGCGAAATGGTGAAAGGGCTCGAGGCGCGCGGGCCATGGATGCGCGAGAGTCGCGGCCTTCGGTGCCTGCTCCGTGCGCAAGGCGCGCAACTCGTCCCAGAGCGCTTCGTAGCGCGGCACGATGACGGACCAGTCGTAATTCGCGCGCACGTGCTCGCGTCCGGCGGCGCCCATGCGTGCGCGCAGTCCGGCATCCTGTATCAGGCGCGTGAACGCAGCCGCCGTTGCGTCGACGTCGGCGGCGATCAGCAGGCTCGTGTTGCCGCAGTACGCATCGTAGCTGTCGATCTCGAGCGCATGCCGCAGCGCGAGGTCGGCGCCGAGCCCGGCCTGCGGCATCAGCGTGGGCACGCGGAAGCCGTCGATGCCGTCACGCACGGTGTCGCGATAGCCGTTCCAGTCGGTTACGACGAGCGGCAGGCCCGCAGCCATGCCTTCGAGCGGCGTGATGCCGAAACTTTCCTGCAGGTTGTCCGACAGCGAGCTGAAGATGTCGGCCGCAGCCCATGCGGCCGGGCGCTGGTGCGGTTGCGCGGCGCTGTCGAGCGTGACGACGCGCACGCCCGGGCAGGCCTGCTGCGCTGCCTCTCTAAAGGCCGCGGCAATCTGCGGCGACGCATGCCAGCCGCATTCGACGAGCACGACCTTGCGCCCGCTCGCACGCGCGGCCTTTTCGAGCGCGAGGTACTGCGGCAGCGGATGGGCCTTCGCGTGGAATGACAGCCGGCCCAGGAAGAGCACGACGATCGTCGAATCATCGACACCGAGCATCGCGCGCGCGGCGGCGCGCTGCTCCGGAGTCGTGACGAAATCGGCCGTGTTGATGCCGAGCGGAATCACGGGCAGCTGCGGCTGGACGACGCGCGATGCACCGAAGCGATCGCGCAGGTAGTCCGCCTGTGCATCGAACAGGCGTGTCACGGCGTCCTTGACGGCCGTGGACGTGCAGATCAGTGCGTCCCACGGCTGGATCGGGGCGACGAGCAGCGCAGTTAGTGCATCCATCGCGGCGGCCGAACATATCGTGTGCGTGATGCCGCACAGGCTCCATGCGCCATGGCCGAACGCAGCGCGTTGCAGCGCGAGAGGACTGAGTGTCGGTGCGGGGTAGTACACGACTCCCGGCTGCACAAGGGCATCGAGGTTGCGGCGATCGACGACCTTCACGACGTCGTTGCGGCCACAGTCGCGCAGCGTTTGCGCAAAGGCCTGGGCATGCGCGCGCTTGCCGACCAGCGTCCACAGTTCGCCAGGCCGGCTGTGCGCCGCGTAGCCGCGCAGGAACGACGCACCCGCGGCATTCCGGCCCATGACTTTCGGCCCGCTCGTGTCGAAGGCCTCGGGCTGGAAATAGATCGCCGCGCTCATGCGCTCATTCCATCAACGCGGCGCGCCTGCCGAGGATGTACTGCTTGATGGCCTCGGCTTCCGCTTCGTCGAGGAAGGCGCCGAGGTTCGGCATGCCGAGCCCGGTGTAGGCGCCTTCGCGCACGATGCCGTGGAAAATGTCGTACGTTGCCGGCGCGGCGTAGCGCAGGTCGGCGAGCGCGCCGCCGCCGGCGGCATTGCGGCCATGGCACATCGCGCAGCGCTGGCCGTACAGGTCGGCGCCGAGGGCCTGGACATCCGCGCTGTCGTCGAAGGGAATCGCCGTTAGCTCCGGCAGCGGCTGGCCCGACACCGGCACGATGTTCGTGTCGCCGCCGAGCACGAAGGTCCACAGGCGGCCTTCCGGTTTGTATTCGCCGGTGAAGTTCGCGCCGAACAGCGCCGTGGCACCGCCCCAGCCGGCGAGCACCGATATGTACTGCATGCCGTCCAGTTCGTACGTGATCGGCGGTGCCATGATGGCCACGCCGAGGTCGACGTCCCACACGCGTTCGCCGTCGTCTGCGCGATACGCGTACAGGTGGCCCGAACCATCGCCCTGGAACACGAGGTTGCCGGCCGTGGCGAGCGTGCCGCCGAGCGACGCGATCGGATAGTTCACCTGCCAGCGCGGTGCGTTCGTCAGCGGATCCCACGCGAGCAGCGCTCCCGGCGTTTCCGGCGCGGGGCCCGTGCCCGCGGCGTAGGCATCTTCCGGACGCTGCGGGATCCCCTCGGTGCTCCCGAACGGCAGGCCAGTGTTCCACGTGCCCGGCTTGTATTCGTAGTTCGGATCGACGACGTAGTTGAAGCGGCTGCCCTGCTGGCTCGGCAGGTACACGAGGCCGGTCAGCGGCGAGAACGACATCGGATGCCAGTTGTGCGCGCCGCCCGGGCCGGGCGAGATGATCGAGATCGCATCCTGGTAACGCGCCTGCGGCGTTTCGATCGGGCGCCCGGTTTCCATGCTGACACCGCTGGCCCACGTGACTTCGGCATACGGCTGCGCGGACAACAGTTCGCCCGTCAGGCGATCGAGCACGTAGAAGAAGCCGTTTTTCGGCGCCTGCATGATGACCTTGCGTTCGACGCCGTCGATGACGAGCTCGGCCTGCATCAGGCCCTGCACCGCGGTGTAGTCCCAGTTGTCGGCAGGCGTCGTCTGGTAGTGCCAGGCCACGCGTCCCGTGTCGACGTTCAATGCGACGATCGACGACAGGAACAGGTTGTCGCCCTCGCCATTGCTGCGCACTTCGTGCGACCACGGCGAACCGTTGCCCGTGCCGACGTACACGAGCCGTGCTTCCGGATCGTAAATGATCGAATCCCACGACGTGCCGCCTCCGCCGACTTCCCACCAGTTACCGGCCCAGGTCGTCGCGGCGAATTCCATGTCGGGATTCTCGAAGCCGTCGGCCGGGTTGCCGGGAACGACCCAGAAGCGCCAGGCCTGTTCACCGGTGTTCGCGTCATAGGCCGTCACGTAACCGCGCACGCCGAGTTCCGAGCCGCCGTTGCCGATGATGACCTTGCCGTCGGCGATGCGTGGCGCACCGGTGATCGTGTACGGTCTCTCGGGATCGGTCGTCTGCACGGACCACACTTCCTGGCCCGTCTTCGCATCGAGCGCGATCAGGCGGCCGTCGATCGCGCCGACGTAGACCTTGTCCTCGAACAGCGCAACGCCACGGTTCACGACGTCGCAGCAGGCTTTCCAGCCGATGCTTTTGTCCACTTTCGGATCGTAATCCCACAGTTTCTCGCCGGTGCGCGCATCGAGCGCGAACACGCTGCTCCACGGACGCGTCGCGTACAGCACGCCGTCCTTCACGAGCGGCGTTGCTTCGAGGCCGCGGAACGAATCGGTGTCGAAGGTCCATGCGACGCCAAGTTCATCGACGTTGTCGGCGTTGACCTGCGTCAGCGTGCTGAATCTTGTTTCGGCGTAGTCATGCCCGTACGTAAGCCAGTCGGTGCTCGTGGCGGCGTTCGCGAGGTCGGCGTCGGTCTGGGCCTGTGCCGCGGTGCCGAACGCGCAGGCGAGCGCGAGCAGCGAGAAGGATGTGCGTGCGTTCATGGAGTCCCCTTGTCGTTGTAATTATTGCCGATCGTTCCTGTTATTCGTCTGTGCGTGTGCGTGTGCGCAATGCGTTCAGCACGTTGCCGTCGTCAGATTTTCACGACCTGGCTGCGCGACACGATGTCAGGCACCGTGCGGCGCTGCCTGTCGAACAGCATCCACAGGTAACCAATACCGAGGGCGAGCAGCGCGAATGGCGCCGTGCAGAAACGTTGCAGCGACTGGCCCCAGGAAATCGCCGAGCCGTCGGCGTTCTGCACGCGGATGCGCCAGGCCTGCATGCCGAGTGTCTGGCCGCTGTGCGTCCAGAAGAAGCCGAAGAACAGGTAGGCGCTGATGAACATCGCGGCGAACAGGACATTGTTCTGCAGCGGTGTCAGCTGCGCGAGCTCGCCGGACGTCTCGCGCGCGTTGTTGACGCCGAGCGCGTACAGCACGGCGAAACCGACGACGATCCAGATCGCGAACACGAGGAAGCTGTCATAGAGCATCGCGGCGAGTCGACGCCACAACGGCGCGGGCGGCAGTGACGCCGAAGCGCCGGACGGATTCGAAGAACTCATGGGGAAATCTGCGGCTGGAATGCTGGTGCCGCATTCTACAGCCTTGACTTTATTGGGCAAATCCACAAAACTGCGCGGCCATGAAACACGCCGCAACCAAGCAGACTTTTATTATCAAAGGCATTATCCGATTCTGAACGGCGGGTTGCCTGTGCACGTGTGAACAGATGTGAAACCCGCCGAACGGCGGGTTTTTTTATGCTTTTTTTATGACAGTCCCTTTTCCGAGAGCACTATGAGTCATTCCGCGATCAATACGGGCGTCGATGCCGACCAGCTGCCGTCGTACGTCGCCCTGATGGACACGACATTGCGCGACGGCGAGCAGACGCAGGGCGTGTCCTTCGCCGCCGCCGAAAAGCTCAGCATTGCGCAGGCGCTGCTCGAATCGCTGAACGTCGATCGCATCGAGGTAGCCTCCGCGCGCGTATCGGCCGGCGAACAGGAAGCCGTGCGCGCGATCACGACCTGGGCGCAGGAGCATGGCTACCTCGAGCGCATCGAGGTGCTGGGTTTCGTCGACGGCATGCACAGCGTCGACTGGATCGTGGCTGCCGGAGGCAAGGTGCTGAACCTGCTGACGAAGGGCAGTGAGAAACATTGCCGCAGCCAGCTCGGCAAGACGCTCGCCGAACATGCCATGGACGTGCGCAGGACCGTGGCCTACGCGAAAAGCCGGGGCCTGCGCGTGAATGCCTACCTCGAAGACTGGTCGAACGGCTTCCGCGACAACAAGGATTACGTGTTCGGCCTGATGCAGCAGATCGGCGACTGCGGCATCGAGCACTTCATGCTGCCCGACACGCTCGGCGTCATGAGCCCGGCTGAAGTGTACGTAGCGCTGCACGAGATGCGCACTCAGTTCCAGCACCAGCAGTTCGACTTCCATCCGCACAACGACTATGGCCTCGCGACCGCGAACTGCATGGCGGCGGTCGAAGCAGGCATCACGACGCTGCATTGCACGATGAACTGCCTTGGCGAGCGCGCCGGCAACGTATCGCTCGCCGAACTCGCCGTCGTGCTGAAGGACAAGATGGGCATCCGCACGGCGATCGTCGAATCGAACCTTGCGGCCGTCAGCAAGATGGTCGAGCGTTTTTCCGGCAAGTGGGTTGCCGCGAACCAGCCGATCCTCGGTGCCGATGTATTCACGCAGACGGCCGGCATCCATGCCGACGGCGACGTGAAGGGCGGCCTGTACGAAACGCAGCTGAGTCCCGAACGCTTCGATCGCAAGCGCACGTACGCGCTCGGCAAATTGAGCGGCAAGGCCTCGGTGCTGAAGAACATCGAGGAGCTAGGCATCACGCTGTCGCCGGACAACCTGAAGAAAGTATTGCAGCGCGTCGTCACGCTGGGCGACTCGAAGGAGACGATCACGGCCGACGACCTGCCGTTCATCATCGCCGACGTGCTGGAGAGCAACGACTACCAGCACATCCGCCTGCTCGACTGCGACATCCACAGCAACCTGACCGGGACGTCGACCGTGCAGCTGAAAGTCGAGATCAACGGGAACGAGTACGCTGAGAACGGGCAGGGTAACGGCGGTTACGACGCCTTCACCGACGCCTTGCGCACGATTCTCTCGGGCATCGGCTTCACGCTTCCGGACCTCGTCGACTACGCCGTGCGCATCCCGAAAGGCGGCAAGCCGGGCGCGCTGACGGAATGTACGATCACGTGGTCGGGCCAGCCGCGCAACCTGCGCACGCGCGGCGTGCACGCGAACCAGGTGTACGCGGCGGTGCTTGCGACGCTGCGCATGGTCAACACGAAACTGCATGGGATGCAGCAATGATCGACCTGCGCAGCGACACCGTCACGCGCCCGTCGCCTGCGATGCGCAAGGCGATGGCCGAAGCGCCCGTCGGCGACGACGTGTGGGGCGACGATCCGACGGTGTCGCAGCTCGAGGAACTCGCCGCCGGCATGCTCGGCATGGAAGCCGCGATGTACGTGCCGAGCGGCACGCAGTCGAACCTGATCGCGCTGATGAGCCACTGCCAGCGCGGCGACGAATACCTCGTCGGCCAGGACGCGCACACGTATAAATACGAAGGAGGCGGCGGCGCCGTGCTCGGCAGCATCCAGCCGCAGCCGCTCGCGATGGCCGACGACGGCACGATTCCACTCGCACTTATTCTCGGCGCGATCAAGCCCAACGACTTCCACTTCGCGCGCACGCAGTTGCTGTGCCTCGAAAACACCTCGGCCGGCCGCGTGCTGCCGATGGATTACATCCGTGCCGCATCGGAACTCGCCGTGACGCACCGGCTGGGCCGGCACCTCGACGGCGCGCGCGTGTTCAATGCCGCCGTGAAACTTGGCATCGACGTGCGCGAGATCGCGCGGCATTTCGATTCGGTGTCGATATGCCTGTCGAAGGGCCTGGGAGCGCCGGTGGGTTCTGTGCTGTGCGGGCATCGGGACTTCATCCGCGAAGGGCGCCGCTGGCGCAAGATGCTCGGCGGCGGCATGCGCCAGGCGGGCATCATCGCCGCGGCGGGAATCTATGCGCTGAAGCACAACGTCGCGCGACTGTCCGAAGACCACGACAACGCGGCGCTGCTGGCGCGCGAGCTGGTGGACGTCAAGGGCATTACGCTCGACATGAAACGCGTGCAGACCAACATGGTGTTCATGGCACCGGAAGCGGGAACCGGCCCGGCCCTTGCCGAACACCTGCGCCGGCAGGACATCCTCGTGGATGCCGGCCCGGTATTCCGCATGGTCACCCATCTCGACGTAAGCCGCGAAAGCGTGCTGGCCACGGCCGCCGCTATTCGGGGCTTCTACAGGGGCAACTGAGTCACGTACCATCGGAGCCGGCAGGCAATCCCGTTTCCGCGCCAGAGCAGGCATGATGGCGCGTTTACAAAAAGGCTACATAACGACCAGCCGCTGCCGGGCACAATAAAAGCAAGATTCGACGAGCGCGGTGGTTTCGCCGTGTCTGGAAGCAGTCCGGCCCGGGTGCGGTGCCGAGTTCCGCTAGACGGTTACTTCGGGGTGTGAATGCGCAGGTCCAGGGTGCGTCCTCTGTTGCTGTTCGCCGCGTTTGCGGTGCTGCCATCGACCGAACGCGTACTTGCTGCGCCCGAAGCGAGTGCCGCACCCATGCCGCCGCTGCAGGCGGCCGCGACGGACGGCGGCACATATGAGGCGCGCTTCGCGCTCGGCCTGACGATCGATGCCGGCATCAGCTGGCAGCAATCCGCGAACCTGAAGCAGCCGGTGCTGATCCGGGGCAGCGTCGAACCCGCGGCGGCGCATGTCGGCACGATGGGCGACATCTTCGTCGTCGAATGGTATGCCGGCCGCCTGTCGATGCTGGCGGCCGATGGTACGTGGCAGCCGTGGACTGGGCGCATCGCCGACCTGCAGCCTGCGCGCGACGACGTGCAACTCACCGCGCGGCACGAGCTGACGCTGTATGAAGGCAGCATCGCCGCCGCCGGCAGGCACCAGCTGTATATCGGCTACATGCCGGCCAACGCCACGACGATCGTCTACAGCGCCAATGGTGCAACGTTCGACGTGCATTCGGTGACCGCCGACGCGAGAGCCTGGTTCACGCAGCAGATCTTCGACACCATCGTGAAGCCGCGTTGCGCGCTGTGCCATGCGGAAGGCGGCGTTGCCGGCCAGAGCGACCTGCATTTCCGCCGCGAGGCCGGTGCCGGGCAGAACTTCGACATATTCGCTGCGTTCTATTACGAGCAGGCCGATGCCTACGACTACGTGCTCGGGAAGGTCAGTGGAGGCAATGCGCACGGCGGAGGCATGCAACTGCCCCGCGGCAGCGCGGACTACCAGAAACTCGCGGCGCTGCTGGCACTCCTCGACGGAACGAATCCGGGCACTGCGCCGAGCGGCATGCAGCTGTTCGACGGCGTGCGCGACCAGAGAGCGGTCGATACGCTGCGCGATGCGGCCCTGCTGTTCGCAGGGCGGCTGCCGACGCCTGACGAAACGTCCCGCGTCGCGAACGGCGACGATACAGACCTGAAGGCCGTGCTGTTGCACCTGATGCAGGGGCCGCGCTTCCACGACTTCCTGAAAGACGCTGCAAACGACCGCCTGTTCCTGCGCGGCAACGCCGACGGTAACCTCGCCGACGACTGCGGCACGTGCTTCCCCGCGCTGAACGCCGAGTACTGGCGTTTGCAGGAAGCGTACGAACGCTCGGGCTCGGCGGCCGACCGGCGTACGCTGATGGAGTGGGTGCGGCGGCTGACGTACAGCCTCGTCGAAGCGCCGCTCGAACTCATCGCGTACGTCGTCGAGCACGATCGTCCGTATTCGGAGATCCTCACGGCGGATTACGACATGCTGACGCCGCTGTCGAACGCCGCGCTCGGCGGAACCGCGGTATTTCCGCCGGATGCCGGGCCGGTCGATTTCCGTCCGGGCCGGGTTCGCGGCTATTACCTGCGCGATCCCGCCATGGATGTGGAGATCGTGCCGGGCGCCCCTGTGCCGCGCATCATCGATCCCGGCAGCATGCGCATCGATTACCCACACGTAGGCGTGCTGAACAGCAAGTCGTTCCTGAGCCGTTATCCGACGACGGCGACGAACCGCAACCGCGCGCGGGCACGCTGGACGTGGTTCCACTTCCTCGGCGTCGACGTCGAAGCGCTGGCCGCGCGCACGACCGATCCCGTAGCACTGGCCGACGCGCGCAATCCGACGATGAACAACCCCGCCTGTGCCGTGTGCCACAGCGTCCTCGATCCACTCGCCGGCGCCTTCCAGGATTACGGCGACAGCGGCGGCTATCGCACGGGATGGAACGGCAGCGATTCGCTCGATCGCGTGTACAAGACGGCCGCTGGCAGCCTGTATCGTCCCGGGGATACCTGGTACGCGGACATGCGCGAGCCTGGCTTCGACGGCACGCCGGCGGAACAGGGGAACACGCTGCGCTGGCTTGCCGGGCGCATCGCGCAGGATCGCCGCTTCGCCACGGCCACCGTGCGCTTCTGGTGGCCGGCCGTGATGGGCGCCGAGCTGCTGAAAGCACCGGAAGTGCAGGGCGATGCCGATTACGCCGCAAGGCTCGCGGCCTACTCGGCGCAGCAGGCGGAAATCGAAGCGTTGACCGAGCGCTTCGTGAGGTCGCAACTTGCACTGAAACCGCTGCTCGCCGACATGGTGCTGAGCCGCTGGTTCCGCACCGAGGGTCTCGACAGCAGCACGACGCAGGCTGCGCAGGGACCCGCGCGCAGCGTTGCGCACCTGACGGGCGAGAAGCTGCTGACACCGGAGCAGCTTGCACGCAAGACGCGCGCATTGACGGGCTATAACTGGAACGCCGCCATCGATCCGGTGACGTCGCGCATCAAGGGCGGGCTCGAAAGCGACTACGGCATGTTTTATGGCGGCATCGACGGCTTCGCACTGAAGACGCGCGCACGCACGCTGACGCCGTTGATGAGCAACGTCGCCGCCGCGCATGCGCTCGAAGCGGCCTGCCCGGTCGTGCTCGGCGACTTCATTCGTCCCGACCCAGATCGCCTGCTGTTCGGCGGACTGTCTCCGTGGATCACGCCGCTGACGGAGGCTTCGGCGACGCAGCTGCTGCCGGGGACGGGCGCGGATGCGACGACGCTGGAGCTCGCGGTGCAGCTCCAGCCGGGGACGAAGCAGGTCGCCGTCAACCTGCTGAACGATGCCTGTGATTTCGCAGTCAACGCCGCGCAATGCCGGGCCGCGAAGAATCTCGTCGTGGGCACCATCAGCGTGCGTGGGCCGGATGGGCGCGTGACGACGATGACCGGCAGCAGCGCGACGCACGGCAGCTGCGCTGCGCCTGCTGCGAATGGCAGCTTGAAGTTGCACGCCACGTGCACCGCGCAGTATCCGTTCACGGCGAACGTTGCCGGCACGTACACGATCACGGCGCGCGTCGCGGCAGAACAGAGCGTGGACGATCCCGTGCTTGCAGGCGTGAACATCGAGTCGGATACAGCGGCGCCAGACACGCGCGGCGCACTCGTACTGAAACAGAAGCTCGTCGAGCTGCACCACGTGCTGCTGGGCCACACGCTTACGATCGACTCGCCGGAGCTGCTCGCCTCCTACGACCTGCTGCTGCAAACCTGGCAACAGCGCAGGGCAGGGGGCTTCGCGCCGCGATTGCTCGGCACGGCGCGTGCCTGCAACTGGGCCGACGACATCGGCTTCATCGCGACGCTGCCGTATCCAGGACAGCCGCTGCAAACGAACGGCCGCTACGATGTCGCGGCGATCGAACGCTGGCTTGCTCCGCGCACGCAGGATGCGATGTACATGCAACAGAGCTGGGTCGTCGTGATGGCCTACCTGCTCAGCCACTACGATTACCTGCACGAATGAAGGGCATGAACCGGAACAATTACACGCGTCGCAGCGTCCTGCGCAGCCTCCTCCATGCCGGCGCGGCCGGCATGCTGACGGGACTCGGCGGCACCGCCATCGCTGCATCCGCGTACGGCGGCACCTTGCTCGTTAACCTGCAGCTAGTCGGCGCGCTCGACGTGACGAGCTTTGCCGATCCGAAAACGAACGTCGCGGGCAGGCCGCCGATCAACAACTGGGCGCAGGCCGCCGACATTCGCCAGGCCGGCAACATCCGCTACGCGCCGTTCGCGCAGAACGCCGCGTTCTTCGACAGGTATTACCGCGACATGCTCGTCATCAACGGCATCGACGCGCAGACCAACTCGCATACGACCGGCGTGCTGCACAACTGGAGTGGCCGCAACAGCGAAGGCTACCCGACGCTGACGGCGCTGTTCGCAGCCGCCAACCAGCGTGACCTGCCGATGCCATACCTGAATTTTGGCGGCTTCGCGGCAACGTCGGGCATCGTCGATGTCACGCAGATCGGCCGCATGTCGGTGTTGCACGACCTCGTGAAGCCGAACCTCGCCGAGGGCAGCGGCAACCGCTACGTGGAAGATGGCGACTGGGAGCGCATCGCGGCGATGCATCGCGCCGGGCTTGCGGCACGCAGCGCGGCACCGACCACGCTCGAAGCCTCCGCACTGCAGCAGCAGGCCTATGCCGATGCACTCGCGCGCTCGGAAGCGATCGAGGCCTTCGCCGGCGTGTTACCGCCGATGAGCGAAGTGCAACGCGCGCGCAGTGTGGGCAACCACACGTCGACTCTTCATCAGCAATTGCAGGTAGCGTTGCTCGCATTCAAGGCCGGTCTCGCGCTGACGGCCGACGTGTTCGAACCCGGCTTCGACACGCATGACGATCACGACGTACGCCATGCACTCGCGCTTGCAAACGTCACCGATGCAGTCGACTACTTCTGGAGCCATGCGGCCGACCTGGGACTCGCGGATCGCATCGTGCTTGTCATCGGCAGCGATTTCGGACGCACGCCGCACTACAACGCCGGCGGCGGCAAGGACCACTGGCCTATCGGCAGCATGCTCGTGATGCGCCGCAATTCGCCGTTCACGAATCGCGTCGTCGGGCTCACCGATGCGGAGCACAATGCGTCGAAGATAGATCCCGTCACGCTGCACGAGGACGCAACGAACGGTATTACGTTGCATCCGGCCCACGTGCACAAGGCGCTGCGCCGGCTGCTCGGTATCGACACCGCGGCCGTCACGCAGCTGTTTCCGTTTGCGACGACACCGGACGTGGCCCTGTTCGCGCAGAATTGAGGCCAACACTGTCGCACGGCCTGGCGCAGTCGTATGTTCGTCGATGAAACCTTCGAGCCGCACTGGCACAGGCCTTGCTGCGTTCCTGCTGACACTCAACATTAACGCCGGATTGGCGGCAATGGCCGTGCTCGCGTCGCGCTGACGCGTAAGATTTACACGGTGTTGCAGGAAATCCGGCAGGAGGAAGACCATGTCGGCCATCGTTCGCAGTCACGTACGTCACGCCAGGCGCGCCGGCGCCGTATCCAGTTTGTTCATTCTTGCGCTGTTGCCGCACGCACTTGCCGTAGCGCAACAGCATCCCGAACCGGACGTAATCGGGCAGGACGGCCTCGCGGAGCCGCCGACCCTCGAGGAGCGCATCGTCGAGGAGCGCGAAATCGCCGAGCAGGCAGCGACGGAAGTGCTTAGCGAAGAGCACACCGGCATCGATGCGCCGCTCGACGAGCCGGGCGAACCGGACACACACGCAGGCAGGGCCGCACCCGCCGAACTGATCGCGCTCGCCGGGCGTGAGCCCGAACGCTTCATCGGCAAGACGCTGGTGCTCGACGATGGTGTCACTGCCGTCGAAGTCGGCCCGGTGCTGGACCTGCGCAAGCGCATCGTCGATCAGGAGGCGTATGTCATCGTAGACGCAACTGCGTATTTCAATACGCCAACCGAATACGCCGTGTCCGTGCACGACATTGACCGCATCGAAGGCGAGCGACTCGTGAGTCCGGAAGTGGAAGGCATGCACCTGCGAGGACTCGATTACTACCCGGAAGACTACGTCGACATCCGCAGCACGGCACCCGAAGACGTGCTGGCGCGCAAGGCCGGTGCAACGGTGGAACAGCAGGAGGACGACGAAACGGAAGCGCCGGCGCGCGATGACGCCGCGGAACCAGGTGAAATTCCGATCCAGCGGTTCTGAGTAGCGCGAGTGTCTGAGCCGCGAAACGGGGATCTGTCCTGGAACAGATCCCCTTGAACGGTGACTAAAGCGGCAGCGCCCTAAGCTCTTTCGCGACGAGGTCGCCGAACTCGCTCGTGCTGACCATCTTCACGCCACTGCCGGGTTTCGACAAATCAGTCGTCGAATAGCCCTGCGCGAACACGCTCTGCATTGCCTGCCAGAGATTCTTCGCTTCCCTGTCCATGCCGAAGCTGTACTCGAGCATCATCGCGACGGAGCCGATCATCGAGTACGGGTTCGCGATGTTCTTGCCAGCGATGTCCGGCGCCGAGCCGTGTGACGGTTCGTAATAGGCTTTCTGCGGACCGATGCACGCGGACGGCATCAGGCCGAGCGAGCCGAGAATGCCGCCGCCCTGGTCCGACAGGATGTCGCCGAACATGTTCTCCATCACCATCACGTCGAACATCGTCGGCTTCAGGCACAGGTACGTCGCCGCAGCGTCGACGAGAATGTGCACGATCTGCACCTGTGGATATTGTTTGCCCATTTCCTCCACAATCTCGTTCCACAGTACGCTCGACTTCAGCACGTTGGACTTGTGGATGTTGTGCAGGACTTTCTTGCGCTTCATCGCCGTGTCGAACGCCACCTTGATGATCGCGCGGATCTGGTCCTCGTCGTATTCGAGCACTTCGTTCACATAGCGTTTGCCGGCGGCGTTCACGCCGGTTTCCTTCTTGCCGAAGTACAGGCCGCCGACGAGTTCGCGGATGATCATGATGTCGATGCCGTCGCCGATGATTTCAGGCTTCAGCGGCGAGAAGTGCGCGAGGCCCTTCGGCAGGAATACCGGGCGGAAGTTCGCGTAGGTGTTGTAGCGGCGGCGCAGCGGCAGCAGCGCGCCGCGTTCGGGCTGCTCGTCCACCGGGATCTTTTTCGATTCTTCGTGGCTGAGGCCGATCGGGCCCTTGAGAATCGCGTCGGCGGCGTCACATACCGCTTTCGTCTTTTCCGGGAACGCGCTGCCATCGGAAAACCAGGCGCTCGCGCCGAACGGTGCGTGGTTCAGCTCGAATGAAACCTTGTTGCGTTCGGCGACGATGTGAAGGATTTTAACGGCCTCGCGCATGATTTCGGGGCCAATGCCGTCGCCGTCAAGCAGTGCAATCTTGTAATTCCGCATGATTTTTTCCGGGGTCCGCTAAAAAAGGGCGCAAATGTAGCATCTGCCCAGTCTGGCCGGAAGGCCGACGCGTGAAGTAAAATGCCGCAATTTTGTTAAGGCCGTGGGGAAACTCACGCAATTGGAGTAAGCCGAATGAATGCCTCTCACTCTGTTAGTGGTAAAGAGCTGACTACGAATACCGCACTCAAGGAATGGGTCAAGGAAATCGAAGCATTGTGCCAGCCCGCCAGCGTTTACTGGTGCGATGGCAGCCAGGAAGAATACGACCGCCTGTGCCAGGAACTCGTCGATGCAGGCACCTTCATCAAGCTGAACGAAAAACTCCGCCCGGGCTGCTTCCTCGCCCGTTCCGATCCACGCGACGTCGCGCGCGTCGAAGACCGCACCTTCATCTGCAGCACCACGAAAGACGACGCCGGCCCGACGAACAACTGGGAAGAGCCCGTCGCGATGCGCAATCGCCTGAACGGCCTGTTCCGCGGCTGCATGGAAGGCCGCACGATGTACGTCATTCCGTTCAGCATGGGCCCGCTCGGCAGCGACATCGCGCAGATCGGCGTGCAGATCACCGACTCGCCGTATGCCGTCGTCAACATGAAGATCATGGCGCGCATCGGCAGCAAGGTGCTCGACGTGCTCGGCAACAAGCCGTTCATCAAGTGCCTGCATTCGATCGGCTATCCGCTGGCCGACGGCAAGAAAGACGTTCTGTGGCCCTGCGATCCCGAGAACCGCTACATCGTGCACTTCCCGGAAACGCGCGAAGTCATTTCGTATGGCTCGGGCTACGGTGGCAACGCGCTGCTCGGCAAGAAGTGCGTCGCGCTGCGAATCGCCTCGGTGATGGCGCGCGACGAAGGCTGGCTCGCCGAACACATGATGATTCTCGGCGTGCAGTCTCCTGGCGGTGAAAAAACCTACATCGCCGGCGCGTTCCCGAGCGCCTGCGGCAAGACCAACCTCGCGATGCTGATCCCGCCGGCCGCTTACGAAGGCTGGAAGGTCACGACGATCGGCGACGACATCGCGTGGATCAAGCCCGGCGCCGATGGCCGCCTGTACGCAATCAACCCTGAAGCCGGCTACTTCGGTGTGGCACCAGGCACCTCGATGGAAACGAACCCGAACGCGATGAAGACGATCGCGAAGAACACGATCTTCACGAACGTCGCACTGACCGACGATGGCGACGTGTGGTGGGAAGGCATCGACGGTCCGAAACCCTCGCACCTGATCGACTGGCGCGGCATGGACTGGACGCCGGACAGCAAGACGCCCGCCGCGCATCCGAATGCGCGATTCACGGCGCCGGCGAGCCAGTGCCCGAGTGCCGACCCCGACTGGGAAAATCCGAAGGGCGTGCCGATCAGCGCGTTCATCTTCGGCGGCCGCCTCAGCAGCAACTTCCCGCTCGTGTACCAGAGCCGCAACTGGGCCGAAGGTGTGTACATGGCCGCAACGCTCGGCTCCGAAGCGACTGCCGCCGCCGACAACCAGGCCGCGATTCGCCGCGATCCGATGGCGATGCTGCCGTTTTGCGGTTACAACATGGCCGACTACTGGCAGCACTGGCTGGGCATGGAAGGCAAGGTCCAGCAGTTGCCGAAGATCTTCCGCGTGAACTGGTTCCGCAAGACGCCGGAAGGCAAATGGATGTGGCCGGGCTTCGGCCAGAACATGCGCGTGCTCGAGTGGGTCGTCAAGCGCGTGAACGGCAAGGCACATGCGCACCATACGATCCTCGGCGACATCCCGGATTACGAGGACCTGAACTGGAAAGGCATCGATTATTCGAAAGCCGCGTTCGAAAGCGTCGTTGCCGTCGACAACGCGATCGCGAAGCGCGAGTTCGAAGACCAGGCGAACCAGTTCGGCAAGTTCGGCAGCAAGCTGCCGGCCGCGCTCGAGAAGATCCGCAAGGACAAGCTCGCCGAAGCGAGCGCTTGACGCGGCAGGATGACGCAAGTCGTCCGACGCGCAATTTCACACTGATGGGGACAGCTCCGCCGGGGCTGTCCCCAAATTCATTCTTATGACCATGAATTCAAGCAAGGCCAGTTCAAAGAAAGTAGGTTTCGTTTCCCTCGGCTGCCCGAAGGCACTGGTGGATTCCGAACGCATCCTGACGCAGCTGCGCCTGGAAGGTTACGACATCGTGGCGGATTACGACGGAGCCGATGTCGTCGTCGTCAACACCTGCGGCTTCATCGACAGCGCCAAGCAGGAATCGCTCGATGCGATCGGCGAAGCCATCCGGGAAAACGGCCGCGTGATCGTCACGGGTTGCATGGGCAAGAACGCCGATGAGATCACGCGCGTGCATCCGGGCGTGCTGAGCGTCACCGGCCCGCACGCGTACGAAGAAGTCGTCAGCGCCGTGCACGAGGTGATCCCGAAACCGATTTTCACGGACCACAACCCGTTCACGGACCTCGTGCCGCCGCAGGGCATCAAGTTGACGCCACGGCACTACGCCTACCTGAAGATTTCCGAAGGCTGCAACCATCGCTGCAGCTTCTGCATCATTCCGTCCTTGCGCGGCGACCTCGTGAGCCGTCCGGTAGGCGACGTGCTCGTCGAGGCCGAGCGCCTCGTCAATGCCGGCGTGCGCGAGCTGCTCGTGATCTCGCAGGATACGAGCGCGTACGGTGTCGACATGAAATATCAAACCGGCTTCTGGAACGGCCGTCCAGTGAAAGGCAGTATGCAGGGCCTGTGCGAAGCGCTCGCCGATCTCGGCGTGTGGGTGCGCCTGCACTACGTGTATCCTTATCCGCACGTCGACAAGCTGATGCCGCTGATGGCGGGCAACCTGATCCTGCCGTACCTCGACATCCCGTTCCAGCACGCGAGCCCGCGCATCCTGAAACTGATGAAGCGTCCGGGCGCT
>DASWWP010000006.1:0-28287 GCA_036405915.1 Pseudomonadales bacterium | reverse complement strand
TGTCGAAGTGAAACTGCGCTATATGCGCCTGCAGCAGGACTACGTCATCGGCATAGCCCGCAACATCAGCGAGCGCCGCCGCCTCGAGCGCTCGCTGCGCGAGGAAACGCATCGGCGGCAGATACTCGTGGACCAGTCGCGCGACGGCATCGTCGTGATGGAAGAAAGCGGCAAGGTGTACGAGGTGAACCGCGCATTCGCCGACATGCTGGGCTACACGCAGGACGAGCTGATGAAAATGTCCGTGTGGGACTGGGAGCACAACTTCCCGCAGGCGACTGTCGAGGACATGTTCCGCACGCTCGACGAACGCGGCCGCCAATTCGAAACGCGGCACACGCGCAAGGACGGAAGCGTGATCGACGTCGAGCTCAGCACGAATGCCGCGATCATCAACGGCCGCAAGCTCGTATTCGCGATCGGCCGCGACATCACCGAACGCAAGCAAACCGAAAATTCGCTCAAGCTTGCCGCGATGGTGTACCAGAACAGCCGCGAGGCGATGATGGTGACCGACGCCAGCGGCCTGATCGTCGCGATCAATCCGACGTTCACTCGCATCACCGGGTACTCGATGCACGAAGTGCTCGGCAACAATCCGCGCATGCTGCAGTCGGGCCAGCACTCGCCGGAGTTCTACGCGGCGATGTGGGAACAGCTGTCGACGGAGGGACACTGGAGCGGCGAAGTCATCGACAAGCGCAAGGACGGATCGCTGTATCCAGCCTGGCTGTCGATCAATGCCGTATACGACAGCAAGGGCCGGGTGCAGAGCTGGGTCGCGCAGTTCTCGGACATCACGGATAAGAAAGATGCCGAGCAGCTGATCTGGCGCCAGGCCAACTTCGACCAGCTGACGGGCCTGCCGAATCGCCGCATGTTCCTCGACCGCCTCGGCGAAGAAATCAAGAAATCGCGGCGCTCAGGCCGGCCCATGGCGCTGCTGTTTCTCGACGTCGACCACTTCAAGCGCGTGAACGATTCGCTCGGCCACGACATGGGCGATGCGCTGCTGCGCCAGGTGGCCGAGCGCCTGCGTGAATGCGTACGCGAATCGGATACGATCGCGCGCCTCGGCGGCGACGAGTTCACGCTGATTCTCGGCAGTCTGAACGATGGGGCCTGCGCCGGCACGATTGCGCAGAAAATCCTGGCGAAGCTTGCCGAACCGTTCATGCTCGGCGACCAGCCGTCGCACGTATCGGGCAGCATCGGCATCACGCTGTTTCCTGCCGATGCGAGCGATGCGGAAGGACTGCTGCGGAATGCCGACCAGGCGATGTATGGATCGAAGAAAGCCGGTCGCGGCCGTTATCGGTACTACATGCTTCCTGGCACGCCGATCGGCGCGGTGGGACGGCAGGTTTAGGGAGACGGCGTTGCCGCGGCGCGCGCCTTGCGCAGCCGCACGCGATGCCAGACGCTCAACAGGCCGGTGACGATCATCGCGAGCGCCAGCGCGAGCACGAGCGGGACGAGCGCGCGTATGCCGGCCGCGGGTTCTACCGTCAACACGTCGAGTGCGAGCACCATCAGTGCAGGCGCGAGGATGTCCTGCCCGTCGAGCACGTACCAGGGTGTGAACAGCAGCGCGAGCAGCCAGCATTCGAGCAGGTAAGCCAGCTCGCGCCACGGCAGCTTGCGCAGCACGCGCCAGGCCAGCACGCTGAATACGAGCGCCGCGATCAGGTACGCGGTCCACGCCGCGATGTAGTCACCTTGTTCCATCGTTCGCTTCCATCAGTTCGTCGTCTGTCGTTCGCCAGCTGCAGGAGCCGACGATCCCCGTTTGGCAGCTCGACGCAGCCCAGGCGTTCAGGGCTGCACCCAGTGCATGATGTGCTCCTGGAAATCTTCTTCCGTCACGAATGCTTCCGATATGACCTTGTTCGTCACCGTGTTGCCCGACGCGATCATCGCCTTGCGATCGCCGGCAATGAGCGGATGCCAGATCGGCAGCGGCTTGCCGGCATTCAGCAATTTGTAAGCACAGGTGGACGGCATCCAGTGCAGCTCGTCGAGCTCGCCGGGTTCGAGCTGCAGGCAGGTCGGCACGAGCTTGCGGCGTTTGTCGTACACGGTGCAACTGCATTTCTTCTGGTCGAGGTAGCGGCACACGACACCGGTAAAGTGGATCATGCCGGTGTCTTCGTCCTCGAGCTTGTGCATGCAGCATTTCGCGCAGCCGTCGCACAGCGACTCCCACTCGGCGCGGGTCATTTCCGCCAGCGTCTTCGCTTCCCAGAACGGTCTGTCGGTGGCGATCATGCTCAGCCTCCGTACGTGACGTGCGGCGTGTGGATGTTCGGCGGCAGCTGCAGGTAGTAGCCCTTCTCGGCAATCGCAGCGAGCACCTGTCCGGCATTCGCGCGTGAGAGCTTGCGCGTCGGCGTCAGCTTGATCGTCATGACTTCGCTCAGCGTGCCGAAGCGCGCCAGCAGTTCCTCCGGTACACGTGCGAGTCCCTCGATGCGATCCACGTACAGGTACATCTCCGGTTCGCGTGGGCCCTTGTATATCGTGCAGATCAGCGTCATGGTTTCAGGATGTCCATCAGCGGTTCCAGCAGGAAAGGCCGACGCCAGCCGAGTAGCTCGTCGGGGATGACCGGTGCGCCACCCTGCTTCGCCGCATCGAGCAAGGCCTGCTGCAAACCCTGCAGCGTGCGCTTGCGGCCGAGCACTTCGGGCGGCACGCGCAGCTCGAGGCCCTTCGCCTCGACGAATTCCTGCGCCTTGCGCAACCGGCCCTTCTGCCCCTGCGTCAGCGGTTTCGGCAGCGGCGGCGGGCAGTCTGCTTCCGGCAGTTCACGCGCGGCGCGGATCAGTGCCAGCACTTCATCGCCTTCGAAGCGCACGAAGTTGTCGCTGACATCCTCCATTGCGGCGAGCTGCGCCTTGTTCGTCGGCAGGTTCTGTGCGAAGGCGAACAAGGCCGTGTCCTTGACGATCCAGCTGCGCGGCTTGTCGCGTTTGCGGGCGCGCTGCTCGCGCCACGCAGCAAGCTTTTGCAATGCCGCGAGCTGTTGCGGGCGCAATTGCCACGCTGCCTTGAAGTTGCGGTAGTGATCGCTGAAGTCGCTCACGAGGTCGGAGGCGTATTGCTGCACCTGGCGCGTGCTGTCTTCCTGCAGCCACGCTTCGCGGCCGAGTTCACGCAGCGCGGTTCGTTGCGCCTGCCAGCACTGGGGCAGGTAGGCCACGTCGAGCGCCGCGTATTCGAGCTGCTGCGCGGTCAACGGGCGCTGCAACCAGTCGGAGCGCGTTTCGCCCTTCGGAAGCTCGATGCCGAAGCGCAGTTTGACGAGGTTCTGGTAGCTGATGCCGACGCCTTCGTTCAGCAGTGCCGTGGCGATCTGCGTGTCGAACACAGGGGTCGGCAGCACGTTCAGGAAGGTATGGAACACGAGCATGTCTTCAGAGCACGAATGCATCACCTTCGTGATGGCAGCGTTCGTCATCAGCGCGGCGAAGGCGGACCAGTCCCCGATGCGCAGCGGATCGATCAGCGTGATGCTCGTGCCGTCAGCAACCTGGATCAGCGCGATCTTCGGGTAGAACGTCGACACGCGCATGAATTCGGTGTCGAGAGCGAGCGCGTCGCACTGCGCCCAGCGGCGGCAGCAGGCAGCGAGCGCGGCATCGTCGTCGACCAGCGTCCAGTCGACGTGTACTGCCGGTACGGCGGGTGCGTCAGCTCCCGCTTCCATCGTTGTCATATCCACTTATTCGGTTCCCATCAGCTGCCGGCCGGCAAGCGAGTGCATCAGCGTGCCGCCGTCGATGTATTCGAGTTCGCCGCCCACCGGCACGCCGTGCGCAATGCGGCTCACGCGCAGGCCGCGCTGTTTCAGCACGTCAGTCTTCAGCTGCTCGGCGATGTACCAGGCAGTGGCTTCACCTTCTACGGTCGGATTCGTCGCGAGGATCACTTCGCGCACCGGCGTGTCCTTCACGCGGTTGACGAGCCGGCCGATGCCGAGCGTCTCGGGGCCGATCCCGTCGATCGGCGAAAGATGGCCCATCAGCACGTGGTACACGCCGCGATACGAGGCCGTGGCTTCGACGGCGAACACGTCGGCAGGCGTTTCGACGACGCAGATCGTCGCCTGGTCGCGCGCGGCGTTCGCGCAGATGTGGCAGAGCTCCGCTTCGGCGAGCGTGCGGCACATGTCGCACTGGCCGACGCCGTCCATCGCCGCGGTCAGCGCCGCGGCGAGCTTGCGTCCGCCTTCGCGATCGCGTTCGAGGAAGTGCAGCACCATGCGCTGCGCCGACTTGCCGCCGACGCCGGGCAAACGCCGGAACGCGTCGATGAGTTGCTGGATGAGGGGACTGTATTGCTGCATTGGTCCGCCGTATCAGAACGGCATCTTGAAGCCCGGCGGCAGGCCCATTCCCGCGGCCATGCCGGCCATCGAGCTCTTGTTGTTGTCGGCGATCTTGCGCACGGTCGCGTTGATCGCAGCGGCGATCAGGTCTTCGACCACTTCGCGCTCTTCACTCATCAGCGAGGGATCGAGTTCCACTTTCTTCACGTCGTGGTGACCGTTCATCGTCACTTTCACGAGGCCGGCCCCGGATTCGCCCGTCACGAGCTGTTTGGCCTGCTCTTCCTGAACTTTCTGCAGTTGCTCCTGCATCTTCCTGGCTTGCTGCATCAGATGGTTCAAGTCGGTCATGGTGAGTCCTGTTGCGCTGTTGTTCGTATCGAATCGTTGCGAGGGTTCAAAGGAGTTCGTCGGGTTTGGTCGACGTGATCGAATCATACTGGATTTCGGCGCCGAAGCGCTCGACGAGCGCGCGCACGAGGGGGTCTTCGACGAAGCTCCTGTGCGCGGCTTCACGGCGTTCCGCCGCGCGCCGCAGGCGCCACGCGGCCGGCGTTTCCATCGCGACCGCGCCGACATCGACGCGCAACTGCACAGCCGTGCCGAAGTAGTCGCACAGCACGGCCTCGATACGCTTGCGGTGCTCGTCGTTGTACAGCGTCGCCTTGTTCTCCTCGAGCATCAGGACGATGCGATTGCCACTGACGTCCTGCAACGCACTGTTCGCCGCGATGTTGCGGGCCACGCCGCTCAACGGCAATTGCCGGAACAGGTCGATCCAGTGCGCGGGCTTGAGTTCGGCGAGTGCGGTTCGTGCGGCTGGGCTCAGGGAGGGCGCCTCCGTCGTCGCAACAGCGACGGGCGACGGTACCGCTCTCGCCTCGCGGACCTGTTCCGCCGAAGCCGACATTGCCGGCGCAGGCGGAACTAGGACTTTTTTGCCTCGCCGGCCACCGCCGGGGCCGGAGCGGACGGCGTGCCTGCCGACTGCGCCGCGAGAGTTGCCTGCGGCACCTTGGGAATGCCGGCCGGCGTGAAGGCCAGCATGCGCAGCAACGTCATTTCGAGCGCACTGCGTGCATCGGGCGCGAATGGCAGGTCTTCACGGCCCTTCAGCGCGATCTGGTAATACAGCTGCACGGTTTCGGCCGGCAGCGCCGCGGCCTGTGCGAGGATGCGATCGCGGTCTCCGTGGCTGTTGTCGATGCCGTCGGGTACGACCTGCGCGATCGCGACGCGATGCAGCCATGACAGCAGTTCCTGCAGGATCACGGCGAAGTCCGGGGAATACTCCGCCACCTGCGCGATCACGCGCAGCAATGCCGCGGCGTCTTCGGCGATCAGCGCATCGACGAGCTGCGCTATCACTGCGCGGTCGATGTTGCCGAGGAATTCACTGACACCCTGCTCCGTCAGTTTGCCTTCGCAGTACCCGATCGCCTGGTCGAGCAGCGTCAGGCAATCGCGTGCGCTGCCCTGCGCGGCACGGCCAAGCTGCCACAGTGCGCCATCTTCGAAGTCGATGTTTTCGGCGCGCAGGATGTGGCGAATGTGTTCGACGAGCCGCTCGGGGCTCAGGTTCTTCAGGTTGAACTGCAGGCAGCGCGACAGGACGGTGACCGGAAGCTTCTGCGGATCCGTCGTCGCGAGCAGGAACTTCACGTGCGGCGGTGGTTCTTCGAGCGTCTTCAGCAGTGCGTTGAAGCTGTGCGTCGACAGCATGTGCACTTCGTCGATCAGGTAGACCTTGAACCGGCCGCGGCTTGGCGCGTACTGCACGTTCTCGAGCAGCTCGCGCGTGTCTTCGACCTTCGTGCGCGAGGCAGCGTCGACTTCGATCAGGTCGAGGAAGCGTCCTTCACTGATCTCACGACATGCGCTGCATTCGCCACACGGCGTCGAGGTGATGCCCTTCTCGCAGTTCAGGCAACGCGCGAGGATGCGCGCGATCGTCGTCTTGCCGACGCCGCGCGTGCCGGTGAACAGGTAGGCATGGTGCAGGCGCTGGTTGTCGAGCGCGTTGATCAGCGTCTTCAGCACGTGGCCCTGGCCCGCCATTTCACTGAAGGTGCGCGGGCGCCATTTACGGGCGAGAACCTGATAGCTCATGCGTGCTTCACTGCGCCTGGTTGCTTCTCTGCTTCGACTCGGGGGAACTTACAGCCAGAATTGCTCGCGCCCGAGCGCCCTGCGCTCGGGTCTAACCCCCGGAGCCTTCAGCCCCCGAGCGCACTGTGCTCGGGTCCAAACCCGGAGCCTTCAGCCCGAGCGCCCTGCGCTCGGGTCCAACCCCCGGAGCCTTCAGCCCCCGAGCGCGCGGCGCTCGGGTCTAAAAGTTTGGAGGTACCTCCTGCCAGCCACACCCCGGCACATGCATCAGCCGCTACCGCTGCTCCCTTCCGGGCCTGACGGGGTTCACAGCCTGTCATTGCGGGGGGACCGACAAGAGATACCATGACAAAAAGGATGGTATTACGTCTTCCGGGATCAGGGGAACCCTGGCCGGAAAGCGGCGCATTATCCGTTTGCCTCCCTGATCGGGCAAGGCATTTCGCGATAACGGCGCGTCAGCGCTCCAGCCTGACTGGACTCACCGTATAGCCGCGTTGTTCGAGCAGTTCGACGACGCTGCCGGCACCGAGCAAGTGCGCAGAGCCGACGACGACGAACCACGTACCGCTGCCGCTCGAGATGAAGTCTTCGATGCCGTCGGCCATCACCTTGTTGCGGTCGGTATACAGCTTCCGGTACAGGTCATCCATGCCGGCGCGTGCATCGCCGTCGCCCTGCGCGGTTTTCAGTATTTCGCTGAACAATTGCTCCGCGAGCGCGGGCTTGTCCGCGCAGCGCCATGCGGCGATCAATGCTTCCATCTCTCCGGCGCTGTCGTCGAAATCCTGCAATGAATAACCTAGCAGCAGCTCGGGATCGAGGCGATCGAGCATGTCGACCTGCTGGTCCAGGCTTTCGAGTTCCTCGATGCCGGCGTCGGGCGCCTTCTGCGCGAGGAAATAGCTCTCGAGTCCATGTTGAGCGCTGTAGCCGAGGGCGCTCGCCTGCACGTTCGCGAGCATCAGCGTCAGAAGCCAGGGTTTCATCGTCATGAAGTTGGCGAGCGGAATGCCGAAGCCGGCCAGCACCTGTTCGAGGTTCGCGAGCGCCTCGGGCGACACGACCTCGTCGAGTGTCTGCCCTGCCGGCAACATGCCGCGCAGTTGCAGGCGCATCGCCACCTGCGGATCAGACGCGGCCAACGGGTCGATCTCGAACACGAGCGTATCGGCCGCGCGGAACAGCTTTTCGATCGTCGGGTGCAGCGGATAGAACTCCGGCTTTCCAAGATGGATCGAGCCGAACAGATGCATCGTTACGGCGTCGGCCCCGATGCCGGGACCGCTGACTTCCCACAGCATAGAGCTGCCGGGATCGGCGCACATGGGAGCCTGCGCCGCAGCCTGGTTGCCAAGCGCGAGCATGACGAGCGCGCCACACCAGTTGCGTAGCCGTTGCAAATTCATAATGAAGTCCTCGGAGATGGCGCAACTGTACACAGCGATGGACGGAGGGTCGAGCGCGACTACTCTGCGCGCGTTTATCGGCAAGCATTTCGGGTGAATGACTGAATCTCGGCAGAGGAAAAAGTCGCTAGTCTGCGCCCTCGCGTGCATTACGCGGGCTCCTGGGATATTTGACAATGCTGGTACAGGCAAACTGATGCGACCTGAACGTGAGGCCGATGCGCCCGCTCGGCCACCGCTGAGCTGGCAGGCGCTGCATGCGGTGCTCGAACATGCTCCGTTCGGCATCTATGTCGTCGACGACGAACTGCGTTTCGCGCTGATCAACGCCGCCGCGCAACAGCACGTATTCCGCAATGTGGCGCCAGCCGTAGGACGCGACCTCGCCGAGGCCATGCGCGTGATATGGCCCGAGGAGGTCGCCAGCACCATCGTGGCTGAATTCCGCCGCACGCTCGACACCGGCCGCAGTTACCAGTCGCTGGAATACGTGCAGACACGCGCCGACATCGGCGCGACCGAATCCTATGAGTGGGAACTGCATCGCATCGAGCTGCCCGAGGGCCGGTGCGGCGTGGCCTGCTACTTCTACGAGAGCACGAAGCTGGTCGCGGGGCAGAAGGCGCTGCGTAGCAGCGAAAAGCTGCAGGCATTCCTGTTGCAGTTCAGCGATACCTTGCGTGTGCAGCCCGACGAGCAGTCGGTGTGCGACTTCGCGATGAAATTGCTCGTCGATGTCCTGCACGTCGATGCGTGCCATCTCGTGGCCATCGACGTGCCAGCCGACGCAGCAACGATCACGCACCGCCTCGGCGGCACCGACACATCGCCCCTACCGCTCACGGTAAAGCTGTCGGACTTCCCGACACCACTGCAGCACAGCCTCGAACGCACCTTCGTCTGCAACGACGTGGACCAGGACCCGGCACTGACAACCCTCGATCGCGAGTCCCTCGCGGTACACGGCGTCGGCGCACTGGTCAGCGCCACGGTGCGGCGCGGCGATCGCCACCCGATCTGGGCAATGAGCGTGTCGACCCGCACGCCACGCATGTGGACCGTCGCCGAGATAGCGCTGGTCGAAGATGTCGCCGAGCGCACATGGTCGGCGATCGAGCGTGCGCGGGCCGAGCGGGCATTGCGCGATGCGGACCGCCGCAAGGACGAATTCCTCGCGATGCTCGCGCACGAACTGCGCAATCCGCTTGCAGCGATCAGCAACGCAGGCCACGTGCTGCAACGCACGGAATGCGACACGAAGACTCTGCGTGCGACGGCTGACATGCTGAACCGCCAGGTTGGCCACATGGTGCGACAGGTCGACGACCTGCTCGACATGAGTCGTATCAGCCGCGGCAGGATCGAGTTGCGCAAGGAATGCATCAGCCTCGGCAAGGTTGCGAGCGATGCACTCGAATCGACGCGCGCATTGATCGAAGCCGCGCATCACGAACTGAACGTCACGTTACCGCCGACGCCGCTGTACGTACTTGGCGATCCCGTACGCCTCGCACAAGTCATTGGCAACCTGCTGAACAACGCGGCGAAGTTCACGAACCGCGGCGGACGCATCTGGCTGACGGTGGAACAGGAAGGCGACGAAGCCCTCGTTCGCGTGCGCGACAACGGCATCGGCGTCCCGGCCGGCGAACACGACCGCATCTTCGAACTGTTCGTGCAGGGCGAGCAGCCTGGCCAGGCTCGTGGCGGCCTCGGCCTCGGCCTCGCACTGGTACACCAGCTCGTTTCGCTGCACGGCGGCACGGTCAGCGCGCGCAGCGAAGACGCGACTCCCGGCAGCGAATTCGTCGTGCGCCTGCCGCTGCTGACGAACCTGATGCCCTCGAATGCGGAAGCGAGCAGCGATCCAGCCGATGCCCCGCCACCACGCCGCCGCGTGCTCGTGGTCGATGACAACCGCGATTCGGCGAACAGCCTCGCGACGCTGCTGACACTCATGGGTCACGATGCCGACACCGCACACGACGGCGTGGAAGCCGTCAAGAAAGCCGTGACGTTCAAGGCCGACCTGATCCTGCTCGACATCGGCATGCCGCGGCTCAATGGATACGAGGCCGTGAGCTGGATCCGCGAACAGGGCCACAAGAACCTGACGATCGTCGCGCTGACCGGCTGGGGCCAGGAGGAGGACCGGCGCCGCTCCGCGGAATCGGGTTTCGATGCGCACGTCGTCAAGCCGATCGACGTCGCGACGCTGACGAAGCTGCTCGCCGATGCCGGGTCGCCGGACGACGCGGGTGGCGGCGGCGGCGATTCCGGCGCATAGTACGGCCCGTCGCTCCGATGCGATCATCGACCGGGACCGCCGTCCAACGCCATCATCGAGGAACCATATGCCGCTGACCCCCGACCTGCTCGAAGAACTCGAACTGCTGAACATGTTCACGCTGAATACGACGCAGCAGGGCATCAAGATCCACCACGATGCGACGCCGGAAAAAATCGCCGCCGGCAAGCGCCTGTTCGCGAAGGGCATGATCACGCTGCCCGATGGCGGCTACCTGACGCCGCTAGGCCAGCAGACCTGCGAGCATGCGCACGCGCTGGTCGACATGCTGACGCCGCCGCGCAACGACTGATCGCGCCTTAACGCCGGACACCACTGCGACGATCCATCCTGCGCTGCCTCGTCGCGGCGCACCACCCGCTTCACGCTGCTGCACGCGCCGCGCGGCTGCGTTCGACGACTTCCGCATGCGCGACAGGCCGCAGCCCTTCAGGCGTCAGCTCGAGGATGCGGTCGGCGAGCAGTATCGTGTCGGGCCGGTGCGCAACGATCAACCGCGCGATCTTCATCTGCCGTATCGCCCGGTTGACGGCCTTCTCCGTGTTCACGTCGAGGTGGCTCGTGGCTTCGTCGAGCACGAGCAGGCGCGGCCGCTTGTATAGCGCGCGCGCCAGCAGGATGCGCTGTACCTGCCCGCCGGACAGCGCCGCACCCATGCTGCCGACGAGCGTGTTGTACTGCATCGGGAGCACGCGGATGTCGTCGGCGATCGCGGCCAGGTTCGCGGCATATTCGATGCGCTCGCGGTCGGGGGCCTGGTCGAAGAAGCTGATGTTGTCGGCAATGCTGCCCGACAGCAGCGCGTCGTCCTGCATGACGCCCGCCACGCGCTCGCGGAAGGCCTCGAGGCCCATGACGTTGATCGGCACGCCATGCAGGCTGACGACACCCGCTTCAGGCTGCAGCAGGCTCATCACCACTTTGAGCAGCGTCGACTTGCCGCAGCCTGTCGGCCCGATGATCGCGACGACCTCCTCGTTTCCGACGTCCAGGTCCACGTGGCGAAAAAGCCACGGCGCCTGTTCGTCGTAGCGGAAACCAAGGCCTCTCGTTTGCAGGCCGCCGACGAGACACACCTGCGGCGGCGGTGCCCCGATGCCATGCTGGTGCGGCTCCTGCTCGTGCAGCGCGATGTCTGCAAGCCGGCTCAGGTGCAGTTCGAGCAGGCGGAATTCGAACAGCTTGTCGATCAGCGCGAACACCCGGCCATAAAACTGATCCTTGAACGCGATGTAGGCCATGATCATGCCGATCGATATTTCGTTGTTCAGCACGGCGTAGCCGCCCATCAGCATCAGCACGATGTTTTCGGTACCGAGCAGCAGGCCATGCGCGAATCTCACCGAAATGCCGAGCCGCTGCACGCGCCAGCCCGCGTTCAGCACATCCGCGTACAGGTTCTGCCAGCCGGCGAGCCGATCGGCCTCCTTGCCGAATAACCGGATGCCCTGCATTGCGCGGAGGTTCTCCAGGAAGTTGCTGCTCTCCAGCGCGCCGCTGTGCAATAGCTCCTCGTTGCGACGGCGGAAGGCTCCGTACAGCCCGAAGCGCAATGCGCCGTAGATGACGACGGCGACAAGCGCCACCCACGTCAGCGCCGGGCTGTAGACGAACATCAGCGCCAGCGTGCCCGCCACCATCAGGCCGTCGATCAGCACTTCGACGATGCCGGAGCACAGGAAGTCCTTCACGTGATGCAACGCCCCGAATCTCGACAGGATGTCGCCAGGATGCCGGCGTGCGAACCACGCGAGCGGCAGGTGCAACAGGTGTCGGCACACGTTCGTCGCGAACTGGAAACTCATCTGGTTGCTCAGGTGCAGGACCACATGCGTGCGCAGCAGCTCCGTCAGCGATCGCACTAGCGTGACGAGGAAGAAGCCGAGCGCCATCACTTCGAGCAGGTTGAAGTCCTGGTTCACGAGCACGTCGTCGATGAACAGCTGCGTGTAGAACGGCAGCGCGAGCGCAAACAGCTGCAGCAGTATGGACAGCACGAGCAGCTGCACGAAACTGCGGCCGAAGCCTTCGCTGTACGACCACAGGTCGCGCAGCCGCAGGCTGCGGCTTTCCTGTTTTTGCTCGAATGCCGGGCTCGGTCGCAATTCCAGCGCAACGCCGGTGAAGTGCTCCGCGATGGCCTTCACATCGTGGCTCACTTCCCCGAGTGCCGGGTCGTGCACGATCGCGTGTCCGCGGCGCCATGCCTTCAGCACGACGAAATGGCTCATGTCCCAGTGCAGGATCGCCGGCAGTTGCAGCTTGCCGAGTTCCTCGGGCTCGAGCCGCAACGGCCGTGCGCCGAGCGCGAGGCGATCAGCCAGTAGCATCAGAGCCTTCAGCGTCACGCCCTGCTGTGACGCTCCGAGCCGCGCGCGCAACGTGTTGATGTCGATGCGATGTCCATGGAAATTCAGCACCATCGCAAGGCAGGCAAGGCCGCATTCGCTCTGTTCGGCCTGCAGGATCACGGGCAGCCGGCGGCCGCCGGCGAGGTGCACGAAGTTCATTCCACCACACTCCCTGTGCCGGATATCGATGTCGCATCGGTTGCCGTCTCCTCGCCTCTGCCAGCCCTGCCGCTGATGCTGAACAGCGGTTCCAGCAGCCATTCGAAGAGGCTGCGCCTGTCGACGACGATGTCCGCGCTGAGCGCCATGCCTGGCCGCAGTGGCCGCGGACTGCCGAAGGCGACGATGTGCTGCGCGTCGAGCGTCGCCAGGGCCCGGAACAGCGGCGGCGCATTCTGCTGGACCTGCACGGCGCTTTCTGCGATCGCGTCGATGCGAGCGTGCTGCACGCCGAACTTCTGGTATGGGAAAGCTTCATATCGAAGGTTCACGCCCTGCCCTCGCGCAACGAAGCCAGACGCACTGCTCGGCAGCCAGAGTTCCGCCTGCAACAACGCGCCGTCGGGCAACAGCATCATCACTGGTTCCTGCGCGACGACGCTCATGCCCGGTTGCCGCAGCACCATCGCGACACGCCCGCGCGTCGGAGCGGCGACGATCGTGTCCTGCTCGGCCGTCATGCGCAGTTGTTGCTTCTGCAGTTCGGCAGCCTGCGCACGCATGTCGCCCTGCTGCAGCACGAGCCTGCCGACGGCGCCCTGTTGCTGCAGCAGCTGCGCATATACCGCTTCGTAGTCGGCGGCCGCCAGCATCCCGCGTCCACGCAGCGTTTCCGCGCGTGCAAGCGCATTGGCTTTCACGTTCAGCAACCGGCGTTCGTTGGCGACCAGCCGTTCGAGTTCGCGCATCTGCTGCTGCAACGCGGTTTCCTGCACGCGCAGTTCGTCGAGCAGGCGCTCGGTCAGCGCAGCTTCGCCGGCAAGCGTGTGGTCGAAGCGCACGGTGAACAGCGGTTCGCCGGCTTCGACGACCGCATCGGCGGCAACGTGCATGCGCGCAATGCTGCCCGCGGCGGGCGCGCGCAGTTCGATCAGGCCGCGATCGGGCACGAGCGTACCGGTGACGCTTTGCTTGCGCGCATAGTCGTGCCGCACGAGGAATGTCGCGGCAATCATGACGAGGCCGGTCAGGAACACGGTGAATAGCCACTGGGACAGGGGCTGGCTGAGGATCAGCGCGCCGCGCAGGCGCTGACTGTCGCGATGCTGCTGCGCCTGCAGGCGGAAAAGCGGAAGTGGCTGGTTCATCGGCATCCGTGCCTTTAACGTAGTGTCGCGCTGCAAGGGACTCTCCGTATCGGCTGCCCGAACAACTGTCCCCAAACAGCTTTCCCGAACATAGTTCAGGATTCCGCTTTGCGCAAAATTTCGCGAGCGGCAGCCGTAGTGGCTGCGCAAAACCGTGTGCTATAGTCGCCCGAAAATTACAACAAGATCAGGTACTCCTATGACGCACTCACTCACCCGCACGATCCGTAATGCCGTCCTCGTCCTTGCCTGCGCAATCCTGCCGGCGAGCCTGTTCGCACACCATTCATTCGCGATCTTCGACTTCCAGACGCAGATCCCGTTCGAAGGCACGGTCGAAACGCTGAAATTCCGCAATCCCCACATCGAAATGACGCTGAAAACCGTAGACGAACAGGGCAACGAAAAGATCGTCCACTTCATCGAAGGCGCTCCGGCCAACATGCTGGCGCGCCAGGGCCTCAAGCCTGACATGCTGAAAAAAGGCACGAAGGTCACCGGCATCGGCTCCCCGCTGATCGAAGACGATAGCAAGTTCTTCCTGCGCTCGATCATCCTCGAAGACGGCCGCGAATTCCGGAACTAGTTTTCCGCACCGCACGCCAAGGCAGGGCGCCCCCGCCCTGCCTGTCGCCATTCCCGCCCAGCAAGACTCTGCACAGCACAAGACTCCGCAAAGCAAAGGTAGCCACACCATGAGCAAGGCCAACGATCCCTGGGGAGATACCGTCGACGTCGAATTCTCCGCCGACATCGCGTTCGTCTACTTCAACCGTCCGGACAAGAAGAACTGCATGAGCCCGACGCTGAACCGCGAAATGTACGCGACGCTGCACGCGCTCGAACTCGACGACCGCTGCAAGGTCGTCGTGCTGACCGGCAGGGGCGCGGCCTGGTCCGCCGGCATGGACCTGAAGGAATACTTCCGCGAAACCGACAACCAAGGCGATGCGGTCAAGATGCGCATCCGCGAGGAATCCGCCGCGTGGCAGCAATTCAAACTGCGCTACCACGCGAAACCGACGATCGCGATGGTGAACGGCTGGGTGTTCGGCGGCGCGTTCACGCCGCTGGTGTCGTGCGACCTCGCGATCGCCGCCGACGACGCGAAGTTCGGCCTGTCCGAAATCAACTGGGGCATCATTCCGGGCGGCAACGTCACTAAAGCCGTGGCCGACACGATGGGCCAGCGCAACGCGCTGTACTACATCATGACTGGTGAAACCTTCGACGGTAAGAAAGCCGCCGAAATGGGCCTCATCAACGAATCCGTGCCGCGCGACAAACTCGGGGCGCGCGTGCGTGAACTGGCGAAAACGCTGATGGAGAAAGATCCGGTCGTGCTGCGCGCCGCGAAGGAAGTATTCAAGCGCGTGCGCTTCATGGACTGGGAAACGGCAAACGACTACATCTATTCGAAGACCGATGCCGCCTACCAGCGCAGCGGCGGCGAATTCCGCGGTGGCGCGATGAAGGCCTTCCTCGACGACAAGAAGCTGAAGCCCGGCCTCGATACGTACCGCAAGGAGAAGTGACATCCAGCGCCGTCGCAGCTCATCACGTAGCTGCGGCGGGCATCATGGTCTGCCGGCGGCTCACGGAGCTGCGGGCGGCGCCATCAACCACGCGATCAGCAGCTTGACCTGCAGGTCGTCGAGCTTGCCGCCGAAGGCCGGCATCTCGCCATTGCGGCCGTTCGCAATCGACGCTTCGACGCTACCCTCGTCTCCACCATAGAGCCACGCGGCATCGTTCAGCCGCGGCGCGCCGAGGGCGGCATTGCCATCACCACCGGGGCCATGACAGGCCACGCACAGCTGCTGGTACTGCGCTTCACCGGCATGTCCCGTTGCGCCGCCGGCCTGCAACGCACGCACGTAGCCGGCAACATTGGCGACGCCCTCGTCGCCGAGCACCTGTTGCCACGGAATCATCACGGCCTTGCGGCCATTGCGTATCGTCAGCTCGAGTTGTTCCACACTGCCGCCCCACTGCCAGTCCTCGTCGCGCAGGTCGGGAAAGAGCTGTGCCTGTCCGCGCGCGTCGCGGCCGTGGCAGGCCGAGCAGTTGTCGAGGAACAGGCGCCCGGCGGTGCGCATCGCGTCCGGATTCGCAGCAAGGTCGGCGAGCGAGACGGCAGCGAGTTCACGGCGCGCAGCGGCGAATTCCTCGAGGTAATCGCCGGTATGCTCCGCGAGCTGGGCGCCCTGCGACCAGCGGAACGCACCTGCCCAGGAGCCGAGTCCCGGATACAGCATGAGATACACGACGCTGAAGACCATCGCGGCAAGGATCAGCCAGAACCACCACAGCGGCGCCGGGCTGCTGCCTTCGCGCAGGTTGCCGTCCCACACGGGATCATCCTCTGACCCATGTTGTCCTGCGGGGCGTGAATAGATGCTCAGCACGAGCCACGCGAGTCCCGCGAGGCTCGTCAACGTGATGACGGCGATCCAGCCGCTCCAGAACCCCTGCGGCAGGTCAGCCATGGCGCTCGCTCCCGGTGCCCTGCCCTTCGCCTCGCTGCTGCCTGTCGTCATGCAGCGGAATCAGGGCACTGAAATCGTGAGCGGAGGCTTTGCCGCGCAGCGAGAGCCAGACGACAAGCACCGTCATGAACAGCATCACCAGCATGTCGCCAGCAAACAGGAACCAGGCCATGTCAGTGTCCTCCGTGTTCGTCATCGGCCGCTGCCGGATCGAAGCCCGTGCCGAGCATCTGCAGGTACGCGACCAACGCGTCGATTTCGCGCAGGCCTTCGAGCCGCGCCGGTGCACCGTCGATGTCTTCGTCGGTGTACGGATGGCCGAGGCCGCGCAGTACCTCGAGCTTCGCCTGGATGTCGCCGAGGTCCGCGGCCGCGCGTTCTGCGAGCCATGGATACGCGGGCATGATCGATTCGGGTACGACGCTGCGCGGATCGAGCAGGTGCGCCTCATGCCAGTCGTCGCTGTATTTGCCGCCGATGCGATGCAGGTCGGGACCCGTGCGCTTCGATCCCCACAGGAACGGCCGGTCGTAGACGAATTCGCCCGAGCGCGAGTAAGGCCCGTAACGCTCGACCTCGGCAACGAGCGGCCGGATCTGCTGTGAATGGCACACGTGGCAGCCTTCGCGGATGTACACGTCGCGGCCCGTGAGCTCCACGGCATCGTACACGCGCGTATTCATCGCGACGGTGCTCAGCGAATCCTGGTACAGCGCAGGCAGGACCTGCACGAGCCCGCCGATTGCGGACACGAACAGGATGCCGAAAATCAGCAGGCCGGCGTTTTCTTCGAGCTTCTTGTGCAGGTCGAGTGCGTTCATGCCTGTGCTCCTGCAGGAACCGTTACGCCCCAGTCACCGGGCTGCTGCCACTGTTCCGGAACGGGCGGCGGCACGACCTTCAGCACGCTGCGACCGCGCAAGGTCATCGCGAGGTTCCAGGCCATCAGCACCGTGCCGCCGAGGAAGATGAATCCTGCGCAGAAGCGCAGTGCGTAGTACGGCTGCATGCCGGCCATGATGTCGCGGAACGCGAAAGCCAGTTCGCCGTTGCCGTCGACGCTCAGCCACAGCAGGCCCTGCGACACGCCTGCTGCCCACATCGAGATGATGTACAGCAGCGTGCCGGCAAGCGCGAACACGAAGTGCCAGTTCGCAAGCCGCGTGCTGTACAGCTCCGCGCCGACGAGCCGCGGCACGAGGAAGTAGAACGTGCCGTACGTGATCATGGCATTCCAGCCGAGCGCGCCCGAATGCACATGCCCGATCGTCCAGTCGGTGAAGTGGCTGATCACGTTGACGCTGCGGATGGCCATCATCGGCCCTTCGAAGGTCGCGAGTCCGTAGAAGGCCAGCGACAGCACGATGAACTTCAGCGCCGGATCCTGTTTCAGTTTCGTCCAGGCCTTGCTGACGGTCATGATGCCGTTGACCATCGTTGCCCACGATGGCGCGAGCAGCACGAGGCTCATCACCATGCCGAGCGACTGTACCCATTCCGGAATCGCGCTGTAGTGCAGGTGGTGTGGGCCGGCCCAGATGTAGCTGTACGTAAAGGCCCAGAATGCGACGATCGACAGGCGATAGCTCCAGATCGGCTGTTCGGCATGCTTCGGCAGGAAGTAATACAGCATGCCGAGGAAGCCGCCGGTGAGCAGGAAGCCGACTGCATTATGGCCATACCACCACTGCACGATCGCATCCTGTGCGCCGGCATACAGCGAGTAGGACTTGTCGAAGGTCACCGGCACCGCGAGGTTGTTCACGACGTGCAGCATCGCGATCACGATGATCAACGCGCCGTAGAACCAGTTCGAAATGTATATCGGCCGGATGCGCCGCCGCGCGATCGTGCCGAAGAACACGACGGCGAAGCAGAGCCATACGACGGTGATCGCGATATCGAAAGGCCACTCGAGTTCGGCGTATTCCTTCGTCGACGTCCAGCCGGCGAGCAGAGACAGGCCGCCGAGCAGCACGATGAGTTGCCAGGCCCAGCAGCAGAACCAGGCGAGCTTCGGCGCGAACAGCGGCACGTGTGACGTGCGCTGCACGCTGTAAAAAGCCGTCGCCATCAAGGCAGACACGCCGAAGCCGAAAATCACGCCGTTGGTGTGCAGCGGGCGGATGCGGCCGAACGACAGCCACGGCTGGCCGAAGTCGAGCGTCGGCCACAGGAATTCCGCGGCCATGTAGACACCCACGCCCATGGCCGCCACGGCCCAGACCACGGAACACTGGATCAGCCGCAGCACCACGTCATCGTGGTAATAACCCGCGTTATGCACACTTGTCATGGAAAACCTTTCAGATACGGATTGCGGGACCGAGCCCCGCAGTCCACAGCCCGGCGCTGATGCCGAGCAGACTCACGGCCGCGACGAGCAGCCACCCGACGAGTGCCGAGGACATCAGCATGCCCCTCTCCGGTGGAATGCCGAGTGCCACCGGCAGGCCGCGATACAACAGCGTCATCGACCAGATCACGGCCGGGATCAGCACCAGCACGTTGAGGAATACATGCGGATAAAGATGCGACAGGCCGGCAACCGCCAGCGGCGCGCTGACGACAGTCAGCAGTGCCGCGCAGGTTTGGAGCGAGGCATTCGCGCCGTACGTCTGCGCCATCCAGCGCGCGAGCATCGCGGTGCTGAAGAAACCGAAGCACAGTGCGAGCAGGTAGAACAGGCTGATCGTGATGCTCTGCGTGAAATCGAGGTACAGCGGCTCCGCGGTGCCAAGCCGCCAGCCGAAGAGGATACCGCCGATGGCAGCGCTTGCCGGAGGCAGCAGCAGCAGGAGCGGAAGCCATGCGCGCACTGAAGCCGTGACTGCCGAATCGGATCGGGCCAGCGCGCGAAGGATCCCCGCGGGGTCGAAAATTATTGAAAACGGAAGGCTGCCTTGCATGAGTCTATTGCTGCGAAATTCGGCGCGGATCGTAACAATGGCTCGCACTGCGGATGTTGATGGACATCAAGCCGGCGGGCATTTGCCAAGGCCACTTGCGGTTTTGTTTAATGCCTCGATCACTTCAAGGAGACGACCATGGCGACATTGACCTTCCTCGGCGCCGCGCAGGAAGTTACCGGCTCATGCTACCTGCTCGACGCGCCCGGCCTCGGCCGCGTGCTGCTCGACTGCGGACTGCACCAGGGGAACGACGCGCGTGGCGAGCAGGACCTCAACACGCGCCTCGCGTTCGGGCCGAAGACGCTCGATGGCGTCATCCTGTCGCACGCGCATCTCGATCACAGCGGCATGCTGCCGGTGCTCGTCGCACAGGGCTTCGACCGCCCGATCCACTGCACGAAGGCCACGGCACGCATGCTCGAAGTGATGCTGAACGACGCGCAGTTCCTGTACGAAAAGGATCTCGAATGGGACAACATCCGCCGCCAGCGCCGCGGCCAGGAGCCGCTGAAACCCGCTTATACGAAGCGCGACGTCGCGAAGGTCCTGAAGCTCTGCAAGCCGATCCGCTACGAGGAGTGCCTGCCGCTTGGCAATGGCGCGAGCGTATGCTTCCACGATGCCGGCCACATCCTCGGCTCGGCAATCGTCGAAGTGAAATACCATGAGCAGGGCCGCGAGCGCACGTTCGTGTTCTCCGGCGACCTCGGCAAGAGCAAGTCGGTGTTGATGAATCCGCCGACGAAACTGGACCACGCCGACGTCGTGATGATGGAAGGCACGTACGGCAATCGTGACCACCGCCCGATGGGCAAGACACTCGAGCAGTTCGAAGCGATCCTGCACGAAACGTGGGAGACGAAAGGCAACGTGATGATCCCGGCCTTCGCCGTCGGGCGTACGCAGGAGCTCCTGTTCCACCTCAGCACGCTGCACGCGGCCGGCAAGCTTGACCCGTGGCAGGTCTTCGTCGACAGCCCGATGGCGATCGACATCACCGGCCTCTACGAGGATTGCGCCGACCTGCTCGACGAAGCCGAAGGCTGCCGCCTGCGCGAAACGCTAGGCCCGTCGATGAAGAAATTCCTGCCGGGCCTGCATTTCACGCGCACGCAGGACGAATCACGCGCAATCAACCGCATCGACCATGGCGCGCTGGTCATCGCCGGCAGCGGCATGTGCACTGGCGGCCGCATACGCCACCATTTCAAGCAGCGCATCTGGAACCAGCGCAATACGATCATCTTCTGCGGTTTTCAGGCGCGCGGCACGCTGGGGCGCATCCTCGTCGACGGCGCGAAGAAGGTTTCGATGTTCGGGGACGAGTTCGCCGTGCGCGCGCGCATCGAAACCCTCGGCGGGTTTTCGGCGCACGCGGATCAAACCGATCTAATCGACTGGATCACGCACTACCACCCGCAGCCGCGCGTGCTGCTCGTGCACGGCGAAGCGGAGACGCTGAACGTGCTGTCGGGAAAACTGTGGATGGATAACAAGCTGAGGTCGGAGGTGCCGTATCCGGGCCAGGTGTTGCAGATCTGATCATTCGATGTAATCGTCGAGTATCCCGCGCACCGTTTCGCGCGCGGCAGCGCTGTCGTAAACACCGTTCGCCGTCAGCGTTTCGGCCTGCTCGAACAGTGCGGCGAACAGCGGCACGCCATCGGCTTCCTCGACGATCCTGAGTGAAGGCTGCGCGTCGAAGTAGTCCTGCCATACCTCGCGCACGTCGGTCCAGAAGGGACCGGTCCGCGTCCAGTACGCATCGCCTGCCGACCAGTCGAAATCCTTGATGCGCTCGTAGCGGTTCACGCCGAGTTCCTTCGCGAGATACGGACGTTCGGCGGCACGTTCACCGCTGCTGTCGAGGACGACCTTGTAATTCTCTTCCTCGTGCACCCAGCCGTTGTGCAGGATCGTGTGGCGGTTCGTGCCTTCGAGCACGTCGTAGTCGTCGCGCACGCTGCTTTCGCGGCGCGGCAGCGGACGCCATGTCGTGGCGCTGATCCACGTCGAGAAGTCGGGGTAATGTTCCCACCGCCCGTGCGCCTCGTAGCGCGGCGAATCGTCGACCTGGTACACCGACTGCGCCCATGACCCTTCCGCCTGCGCGGGGTCGACCTTTACATGCTCCCACTCTTCGTTTCCGGCGTAGGCCAGCAGCTCCGGCTTTTCGTAATGCCAGTCCTGGCGCCAGTGCTTCTGCACGATCGGGCCCATGACCTCGCCGTCGTCCATCGCGACGAACATGACCATGATGTGCTGCAGCTGGATGAAGTCCTCGCGTTCCTCGACGACGTAAATGTATTCCGTGCCCCACGACTGGTACGGACGCGAGCGCTCGAAATCTGGCGTATAGCCCACCGTTTCGAGGAATTCGAAACTCGTGCGATACGGACCAGCCATTGCGAGGATCGCGCGGCGATCGCGTTCGTGCTTGCTGAGCCCTGGCTCGCGCAGCGCGAGCCAGCCGGGATGCGGATCGGGATCGAGCGTCAATGCTGCGCCCTTGCTCGTGCCGCCGCGCGGCGCGAACTCCTTGCCGCAGTCGTTCGCCAGCGACCAGCTGAAGGTATAGCGCAGGCTTTGCGGGCATTCGGTCGCCGGGGCATCCGCCGCCGTCGCGGACACGGCGAAGCCGCCCGCCAACGACAGGGCAACGAGAAGGATTCCGGATACGCGCATACGACCTCCGCTTCGGCCCTCACCGCGGCGGGTGACGAGGCATCGAATCAAATGATAACTATTATCATTTGCGCGTCAACGCCACGTCAGCCCACCTGGAACATGGCCCACGTGCCGACAAGCAGCAGCGTGACGACGAGCAGCAGCCGCGGAATGTGCCAGCGGCGCTTGCGGCGGACACTGGGTACTTCAGGATCGATGACGAGGTGGCGTGGGACTTTACGGTTTTTGAAAATGGCGCTCATGAATGCTCCTCCACTACGGGCATTGAAACAGGCGAAGCGGGCAGCGCTGCGACTGGAAAATGGCAAACTTATGGCAACATGGCGCCCGATTGGCCGGCTCAAGCGCGACCGTTCGATCGCCGCGAGCCGTTGATAAGAAGGTCACTGCATGTTGAACATGGATTTCTCGAAGACTGTGGTTATCGACACCACAACCCTGCCCTGGGTTCCCAGCCCGGCAGCCGGCGTGTGGCGCAAACCGCTTGCGCGCGAAGATGCCGAGCGCGGACATGCGACGAGCATCGTCCGATACGAGGCCGGCGCGAACTTCCGCGGACACAATCATCCGCTTGGCGAAGAGATCCTCGTGCTCGACGGCACGTTCTCGGACGAGACCGGCGACTTCGGCGCCGGCACGTACTTCCGTAACCCGCCGGGCTTCATCCATGCGCCCTTCAGCCGCCAGGGCTGCACGATACTCGTGAAGCTGCACCAGTTCGAACCCGATGATACCGCGCGCCTTGCGATCGACACGCAACATGCCGAGTGGCATCGCTACGACCACGGCATCGAGGTACTGCCGCTGCACCGGCACAACGCCGAACAGGTCGTCCTGGTACGACTGCCGGCCAGCGCGCCGGGTATCCCGCATGCGCATCCCGGCGGCGAGGAAATTTTCGTGATCTCCGGCACGCTGCGCGATGAATACGGCACCTATCCGGCCGGCACCTGGCTACGGCAGGCACCCGGCTCGGCACACGTCCCTGTCGCGCTCGACGACGCATTGCTATGGGTAAAGTCCGGTCACCTGAAATAAAAAACCTGTACAATCGCGCCCAGTCGAGGCCACCCGTTGTACGCAATCACGAACAGCAGAGGTTTCACGCTTGCCTTTCAGTCTCTATCGCAACATCAAACGGAACATCGTCGAAGACGGCATGATCGTCGGCAGTTCCGCATTCCTCGTGCGCACGATGCTCGATCGCGTGGACTTTTCGCAGGACCTGCGCATTCTTGAAATCGGCAGCGGCAAGGGCGCATTCACGCGCGAAATCATCCGCCGCATGTCGCCCCGCTCCACGCTCGACGTCTCCGAAATCAAGCGCGAATACAATCCGTGGATTGAACGCCTGATCAGCGAGAGTCCCGACAAGCAGGTGAAACTGTACAACGACTGCGTGAAGAAACTTTTGTGCAACAGCGAATCGTACGACGTGATCGTGTCATCGCTGCCGTTGAAGAATTTCGAGAACCGCAGCGACAGCAATGCCTTCCTGCACAGCATGATCGAAGCCCTGAAGCATGGCCTGCGCGATGGTGGGCTGTACCTGCAGTACCAGTACTTCCTCAGCAACAAATCCGACATCGAAAGGATCTTCGGCAAGGCCATGGACGAAATCACCTTCGTACCGCTGAACATCCTTCCTGCATTCGTTTACCGCATGACCAAGTAAGGTCGTGACGAAACCCGCCGGCACCGACAGCTATCTCGGCCTGTACTTCTGGGCCGCGTTTGTCGTCATTTGCCTGTGGCTTTACTACCTGAACCCTACCTTCTTCGAACCGGACAACATCCGCGGCTGGTTCGGCGACAACCTTTACCTCGGGCTGCTGATCTACGTCGCGCTGTTTTGCGTGCGCGCGTTCACGTTGATTCCGCATACGCCACTGCTCGTGACGGGGATACTCGTCTTCCCGCCGCTGCCGCTGTTCTTCGCGAACCTGCTCGGCGTCAACGGGACTGTCGCGATCATCTACTTCCTGTCCCGCCGGCTACACTTCGACCGCTATTTCGACACGCGCTACCCGCTGCAGATAGGCAAGCTGTCGCAGCTGCTGCGCAACCGTGAATTCCCGGTGATCGTGCTGTGGAGTTTTGCGCTGGTGCTGCCGACGGACCTGATCGTGTACGTATGCAGCGTGCTGCGGATCAGGCCGATCAAGGCCTTTGTCGGCGTGTCGATCGGCGAGGGTGTGATCTCGGCTCTTTATATCTTCGGCGGCGCTGCTGGTGTGGAGTGGTTGCTGGAGCAGTAGGCTCGCACTTTCGCCCTGCAGGCATCGGCGTGGCTAGCCTGCCTTTGAGTCTACGTGCTGCCCGCCTTCGTCGAGGCTACGGGCTTGCGACTGAGTTGTGGCGCTCGAGCAGCTTGTTCATCCAGATCAACAGCAGCAGCGAGGGAATGACTGCCAGCGTCGTAAAGATGAAGAACAAGGTCCAGTTGCCGCCCATGCCGTCGATGATCGCACCGCTGCTCGCGGCAAGCGTCGTGCGTCCGAAATTGGAAATTGCGCTCATCAGGGCAAACTGCGTACCGGTGTACGTGCGTGACGTGAAGTAGGTCATGAAGGTCAGCACGGCCACTGTCGCGAAGGCCTGGCAAAAGTTGTCAATCAGCAGGGTCACGACGAACAGCCACGGCAGCGGTCCGACCTGCGCCATCATGGCATATAGCAGGTTCGCGCTCGCCATCGCGATGCCGCCGACCAGCAGCCCGCGCAGCGCGCCGAAGCGCACGTTCACGGCCGCGCCGATCAGCGAGAACGCGACGATCGACAGGCCGCCGAGGAAGCGGTTGTAAAACGCGATCTGCTCGGTCGTGAAACCGATCTCGCGGTAGAACACGAGCGACATGTCGCCGAGTATGGCCTCCCCGAAACGGAACGTGACAAGGAACAGCAGTATCGTGACGCCCAGCTGCACGCCGCAGCGCCTGAAAAACTCGGTGAACGGCGCTGCGACATCTCGCGCGAACCAGCCCTTGAACGACAGGCTTTCGGCGCGCGGTACCGCGGCCGGCGTACGCGCCGGCTCGGGCATCAACGCGACGAGGAAAATCAGGCCGATATAGGTAGCAGCCGCAACGCTGTAGACCGCCGGCCAGCTGAAGCCCATCGTTTCGCCACCGAGCCACAGCGCGATCGCACCGCCGATGAAGCCGTAGCCCGCCCACCACCCGGCCGTGATGATGGCGGAGCCATAGGGTTGCTTCGTGTCGATCTCGTCGGCGCGGAAGATCAGGATGCGATACGCGTCGATCGCGATGTCGAGCGTGGCCGAGGTGGCCGCCACGCCGAGCGCGGCAAGGCCGAGGATGAACAGGCTGCCGCCCGGGTCCGCTGCGCCGAGCAGCAGCGTGCAACCGGCGAGCAGCAACTGCATCAGCATGATCCATGCGCGGTAGTGTCCGACGCGCTTCGCGAGCAGCGGAATGCGCACGAGGTCGACGAGCGGCGACCATGCCCACTTGAAGGCATAGATGGCCGTGACGATCCCGATGTAACCAATGGCCGAACGTGTGCGGCCTTCGCTCTGCATCCACAACGTCAGTACGGAGCCGTGCAGCACCCACGGGAAACCGCTGGCGAAACCCAGCACGAAGATGTACAGGAAGCGGCGATCGAGGAGCTGGCGGAAGGACTGGAGCAGCGATAACGGCGGCATGGAATCCGGTCTCGTGAGGACGCCCGCACCTTAACAGAAAGGCGCACGGCGGCCCACTCGTTAGCCGATGGACGCGGAAAATCGACCGGCTTGCCGGTCGCCGGGAACTCCAGCGTGGCAACTGACGTTGGCGATAACCCAGATGTGAAAAAGGCGGCCGAAGCCGCCTTTATGTCCAACGTGGTTTCTCGCTCGTGATGCTTACAGCGACTCGATGATCTCGAGCGACTTCAGTACGTTCTGCTCGGGCGATACGTCCTGGCCACCAACCGTCGCGACGATCTTGCCGTCGGTGCCGACGATGAAGGTCGTGCGCTCGGCGAAGCCGTGATCGATCTCGACACCGCGCGTGTCGGTCATGCCGGCGCGGCCTTCGCGCACGTTCAGGTCGTACGACGCCGCGATGCTGCCGTCGGTGTCGGAGGCAACGGGCAGCTGGCCTGCGCAGTATTCAGGATCGGCCGAGAAGTCGTTAAGGCGCTCGATGCTGTCGAGCGATACACCAACGACGCTGGCACCTGCTGCCTTGAACTTGTCCATGTTGATCGCGAAGGTATGTGCCTGGATGTTGCAGCCCTGCGTGAACGCCGACGGGTAGAAGTAAACTACGGTCGGTCCCTGCGCGAGGCTTTCCTCGAGCGAGTACGTGAATTCCTCACCATTCAGCGAGGCCTGGGCCTTGAACTTCGGCGCATCGGCGCCGACTTCGAGAGCAGCGTAAGCCGGGATCGCAACGAGCGCGGCGGCAAGCGAGGTCAGAAGAGTCTTTTTCATGGTGTTCTCTCTAGGTAGGTGGTGGCGAAACTGGCGCCCATCATAGGCACTTGCCCATGCACGAGCAATGACCGGACACGGCGGGAAAACACACAGCCGCGCGGCAAAAATACGGCTTTTCCGTAGTCTGTTCCGCAGCGGAATGCTGCGCGCAAGCCGGCGGTCCTTGCGTGATTTGCCTCTGCCGCGCGCGCTACCTATGATGCCGGCATGTCATTGACGGAGCTTTCCGATGAAATCCCGAATCCCCGCCCTTTCGCTGCTCGCACTTGCACTGTTGCAGGGCTGCGGTAACGATGCCGCCGAGTCCGCCGCCACGACTGCCTCCACGCCGTCCACCGAGGCAGCGGCACCGCAGGCCATCGACACGAATGCCAAGTTCGTCGATCTGCAGGGACAGGCGGTTGAGCTGTCGGCATATGCCGGCAAGAAGGTGTTCCTGAACTACTGGGCCACGTGGTGCGCGCCGTGCATCCGCGAAATCCCGTCGATCGCACGCGCCAGCGCCGAGCTCGAGGACGAAGGTTACGTGTTCCTGCTGGCCTCCGACGAAGCCCTCGACACGATCGGTGACTTCCTTGTCGAGCGCGAGTTCGAGGGCACCTTCATCAAGCTGAACAAGTTCTTCGGTGCCTGGGGCATCAATGCCGTGCCGAGTTCGGAACTGTACGACGAAAACGGCAATCTTGTCGTTACGTGGGCAGGTGCGTTCGAATGGGACAGCCCCGAGATGCTCGACGCGATCCGCAACGGCACGCCGAAAGAACCACTGCCGGCTCGCTAACCGCCCTTCCCCGGCGCCGGCCGGTGTTCCCGCGTGCGCGGGACGGACGGCGCCGATCGATGCTTCCTAGAAGGTGTAAACGAGGCTAACCGACGTCATCGTGTCGGTCTTCTCGGTGCCAAGCGGTACCTCGGAGATATGCCGCGCCTGGAATGCGATCTTCGTCGTGATGTTGCCGACGATGTTCGTTTCGAGGCCGATGTCGAACTTGCTGACGGTCAGCTCCTCACCGATGTCGGTCGTGACGCTCTGCGTGACGGCGGCGTTGTCACTGATGCGCCACGTGAGGCTCTCGCCAAGGGATACCACGCCCTCGCCGACATTGTCGCCGTTGCGGATTGCGTTCTCGCGGTAGCCCAGGCCGCCGAAGGCCTGCAGCTCGAAATCGTCGCGACGAATCAGGTGACGGCCGTAACCGGCGCCAAGCATGGCCTGGTAATCGAAGCCGCTGAAGCGGTCATCCGTGTACGTGCCTTTGCCGTAAACGTACTGGATGTCGTCGATGTTGTAGTCGGACTTCTCTTCGAGGTAATACCTCTCGGCAGTCGTTACGTCATTCTCCTGCGCGCCAAGCCCCTGGAACCTGCCATTGTGCGTCCAGTTCTCCGTGCGCAGCGTCAACAGCATCTCGGTGTTGAACGTCGTGGTGTCGGTGTTGCCGGTCGTGCCGACATAACCGAGCGCGATGCTGGCTGTCACCGGTTCTTCCTGCGCATTGGCCGTTACGGCGAATGCCGCGCAGGCCGCGGCCAGAATCAGCTTGTTTACTGTCATGTGTGCTCCTTTCGATTAGAGGTAAAGAGTGCGAGAGAGGGTGCAATGCGCCGCGCGCGCAGACTAGCGGCTGCGCGGCCGCAAATACAGCGAAGGCCGCGGCAAATGCGGAACAGCGTGGATGGGGGTCAAGGCTGTTGCAGTGCGTTCCATGCCGCCTGATAACGGCCCAGATCGGGCCACGCGCCGTTCAGCGCGTCCATGAACGCGAGCAGATCTGCCTGGTCGCGAGCGCTGAAGCCGAGCGGGTCGAGCTCGGATTCGCCGACCTCGGGTTCCGGCGGATCGCTGTAGAACGCGATCACGTCCTGCATCGACGAAAAGCGGCCGTCGTGCATGAACGGTTCGGTACCACGCCAGTTGCGGAGCGACGGCGTCTTGAATGC
>DASWWP010000005.1:0-23751 GCA_036405915.1 Pseudomonadales bacterium | reverse complement strand
GAACGGCCTCGAAACGCCGACGCCCGTGACGGCGGTTTCACTCAGCAACCTCGCAGACATGAACCCGCGCCAGATGGTTGAAGGCCTCAGCCAGCTGCCGCAGTTCCTGAACAACCAGCGGCCACAGACCACCGGCGGCCTTACCACCGGCGGCTCCAACCTCAACCTGCGCGGGGCCGGTTCGAGCCGCACGCTCGTGTTGCTGAACGGCCGCCGCATGCCGAGCGGTAACCGGTACGGCGTGGTCAATGTCAGTTCGCTGCCGCAGGCCGCCATCAGCAACGTCGAAATCGTCACGGGTGGCGCCTCGGCCGCATACGGCACCGATGCGGTCGCGGGCGTCGTCAACTTCGTGCTGAACACATCGTACGAGGGTTTTACCGCAAACGTGCAGGCAGGCACGACGTCGCGACGCGACGGCGACAACCATGGCGCGAGCGCCACGTACGGCACGGCGGTAGGCGACCGCGGCCACCTGCTGTTGTCGGCAGACTGGTATGACCAGGAAATCATCCAGTCGCTCGATGCACTGCAGTCACGCCCGTGGTTCCGCCAGCGCGCGTGGGTGACGAACCCGACGCCCGGCGGCCCCACGTTCATCACGCGCGATTTCGTGCGCCAGACCAACATGTCGACCGGCGGCATCATCAACCAGCCCGGCTCGGCACTCGACAAGCTGGAGTTCGTCCGGAGCGGCGACCAGATCGTCACGCAGCCGCTGAAGTTCAACGGCGTCGGCGTGCTGAACGGCGGCTGCAACTGCTTCGCCGAAACTGAACGCGACAAAAGCTGGGGCATGGACGCGGACAACGCCGTGCAGCAGGCCAACTATCGCCACAGCCTGTTCGGTTACTACGACTTCGACGTGAACGAGAGCCTCACGCTGTTCGCACAGGGCATCTACGGATTCGCCGGCGTGAAGGGCCCGTGGTTCAACTCCGTCGTGCTGACCGGTCCATGGCAGGCGACGATCTTCGCGGAGAACCCGTTCCTGCCGCAGAACGTGCGCGACGTCATGGCACGCGAAGGCCGCGATCGCTTCAACATGGGATACAGCGGGCTTGCACCGCTAGACCGCGACACGCCACTCGGTTCGTACAGCATCGAACAGAACGACGAGCTTTATTCCGGCACCGTCGGCTTCGACTACGACTTCGGCGCCGGCTGGCTCGAAGACTGGAACCTCAATGCCTACGCACAGTTTTCCGACAGCGGGCAGGAAATGATTTTCCGCGACGGCCTCATCATGGGCCGCCTGCCGCTGTCGCTCGACGTCGTGCGCGATCCCGCGAGCGGATCGCCGGTATGCCGCGCGGCGCTCGTGAACCCGGGCACCTTCGGCGACTGCGTGCCAGTGAACCTCTTCGGCGGCGTCGAGAGCGTATCGCCGCAGGCGGCGAGTTACCTGCTCGATGAAAAAGCCGTCGTCGCGTCCGACTCCGAACAGACCGTCGCCGAAGCCGTGATGAACGGCCGCGTGCACGATGGCATCGGTGCAGGCCCGATCATGATGGCGCTCGGCGCGTCGTATCGTAAAGACGAACTGCGGCAGTGGAAGGAAGACCTGCGCGACGAGTTCGTTTACCTCAACGGCGTGAACACCGGCTTCCGTGGCCTGATTCCCGAGAACCTGCCGAACGGCATGCCTGGCGTGCGCGCCGGCAGCGTGCCTCCGGGCTTCACGGGCAACGCGAGCCTGTCGAACGTGCTGTTCACCGGTTCGTATCAGACGCCTGACACGGTGCTCGCAGGCGGCTTCTCGGTGAAGGAAGCATTTGGCGAACTCGAGGTGCCGCTGCTGGCTGATCGTCCGCTCGCCGCGAACCTCGACCTGAACATGGCGTACCGCTACGCCGACTACACGGGCTCAGGCGGCATCGACTCGTGGAAGTACGGACTCAGCTGGCGCCTGACCGAGGAATTCCGCATCCGTGCCACGCGCTCGCGCGACGTGCGCGCTGCAAACATCCGGGAGCGTTTCGATGCCACGGCCGGCGGCGCGAACGTCAACGATCCGCTGTTCAACAACGCCGTGATCGGTACGGCGAGCCGTACGGGCGGCAACCCGCTGGTCGAACCGGAAAAGGCAGACACGGTCACCGTGGGCTTCGTGTGGCAGCCGGAAGGCATGCTCGACGGACTGGGCCTGTCGGTAGACTGGTTCGACATCGACGTGAAGGATGCGCTCGGGCAACTGACGTTCCAGAACATCGTGAACGGCTGCTTCCAGGGCGCCACCGACCTGTGCCAGTACGTGCATCGCGATCCGGTCACGCAGCAGATCACTCGCGTCGACAGCCTGTTCATCAACCTCAGCCAGCAGGTGCTCACCGGCATCGACATCGAGCTGAATTACCAGCGAGACATCGAGCTTTTCGGCGGTGGCGAGCAACTCGGCTTCCGGCTGTACGCCAGCCAGGTGCGCGAGTTCTACAACCAGCTGCCGGGTGCGCCACGTGACAACGTTGGTCTCGAGCAACCCGAATGGCGCCTGCTGCCGGCACTGACGTATTCGCGCGGTCCGTTCCGCGCCTTCCTGCAGGGGCGCTACTTCGACGGACGTACGCTGAATCGCCTGTGGGTGGAAGGCGTCAACATCGACGACAACACGGTGCCATCCGTGACGTACGCGGACCTCACGCTGAGTTACGAAATGGGCATCGGCGAACAAAGCTGGCGCTTCTCCGCCAACGCGACGAACCTGTTCGACCGCGCGCCTCCGCAGACTCCGGGTAACCCCGGCTTCGTCGGCGGCACCGCCGGACCGAATGCCGCGCTGTACGACACCGTCGGCAGGACCTACACGGTATCGGCCACCGTCAACTTCTGACACTCCGCTTCGACCCGCCGGGCCAGCCTGTCTGGTCCGGCTTTTTCTCGGCCAGGGACCTTGCCGCCTCGCGGCAACGGCTACGGAAATGCATGGTTCGGGGCTAGCGACAGGGCTACACTTGCCGCCGTAATAGCGATAACCGGAACCTCGTGGTAGAATCCGCGCCGAACCGGATGGTTCGCTACTCTAAGACCTTGATTAGAGTAGGGTTTTCCTTATTTTTTTCACAAAGTAGAACATAACGGGACCCGAAAGGAATTCCGCTCCAACGTCCCCTCATTGATGTAACGAAGGGCAGATCATGATGCAGCTAGCAAGTCAGGGCCCGTTCCAGGATTTCACACTGGAACAGGCCACCGAAGTCGTCGAACAATTCCGTGGCCAGCCCGGCGCGCTGATCGTTGCACTGCACAAGCTGCAGGAGACCTTCGGCTACGTCGACGAAGCCGCGATGCCGATGCTCGCCAAACTCTTCAACCTCTCGCGCGCCGAAGTACACGGCGTTACGAGCTTTTACCACGACTTCCGCCGCAGCAAGCCTGGCCACTACACGATCAAGGTCTGCCAGGCCGAAGCCTGCCAGGCGATGGGATCCGAGCAGCTGACCGCCAGCGTCAAGCAGCAGCTCGGCTGCGGTTTCCACGAGACGACGCAGGACGGCATGTTCACGCTCGAGCCGGTGTACTGCCTCGGCAACTGCGCCTGCGCACCGAGCATCATGGTCGACAAGCAGACTTACGGTCGTGTCAGTGACAAGTCGTTCAAGGCACTTACGTCCGCGCTCGCCGCGAAAGTCACGGGGAGCAAATAAGCCATGAGCATCAAGATTTACGTTCCACGCGAAACCACCGCCTCCTCGCTCGGTGCCGAACAGGTAGCCGAAGCGATCGCCACTGAAGCGCAGTACCGCAAGCTCGACGTCACCATCGTACGCAACGGTTCGCGCGGCGCCTGCTTCCTCGAGCCCCTCGTCGAAGTCGAGACGCCCAATGGCCGCGTCGCCTACGGTCCCGTTACAGCCGACGAAGTGCATGAGCTCTTCGATGCCGACTTCCTCAACGGCGGCTGGCACAAGCTGTCGCACGGCAATGCGTCCGAACTGCCGTGGTTCAAGAACCAGGAACGCCTGACCTTCGCACGCTGCGGCCTGATCGCCGCTACGTCTGTCGAAGAATATAAATCGCTAGGCGGATACATCGGCCTGCAGAACGCGCTGCAGAAACCTGCTGCCGACGTCGTGAAGGACGTACTCGACTCCGGCCTGCGCGGCCGCGGCGGCGCCGCCTTCCCCACCGGCATCAAGTGGAAGACGGTGATGGATGCACAGGACACGCAGAAATACATCGTCTGCAACGCCGACGAAGGCGACAGCGGCACGTTCTCCGACCGCATGATCATGGAAGGCGATCCGCTTTCGCTCGTCGAAGGCATGACGATCGCCGGCATCGCCGTCGGCGCAACGAAAGGCTATATCTACCTGCGTTCGGAATATCCGCTGACGCAGGTGATCATCGAAGAAGCGCTCGCGAACGCGCGCGCCGCCGGCTACCTCGGCAGCAACGTCGCCGGCAGCGGCAAGGCCTTCGACATCGAAGTCCGCATGGGCGCGGGTGCGTACATCTGTGGCGAGGAAACCTCCCTGCTCAATTCGCTCGAAGGCAAGCGCGGCGAAATCCGTCCAAAGCCCCCACTGCCTGCCTTGAAGGGCCTGTTCGGCAAGCCGACCGTCGTCAACAACGTGATCTCGCTGGCAACGGTGCCAGTGATTCTCGAGAAAGGCGCGAAGCATTATGCAACGTTCGGCCGCGGCCGTTCGCTCGGCACGATGCCGTTCCAGCTCGGCGGCAACATCAAGCAGGGTGGCCTTGTCGAAAAGGCCTTTGGCCTCACATTAAGACAGTTGATCGACGATTTCGGCGGCGGCACCGCGACCGGTAAACCGGTGCGTGCCGTGCAGGTCGGCGGCCCGCTGGGCGCTTATTTCCCGGCTGAGCTGCTCGACACGCCACTCGACTACGAAGATTTTGCGAAAGCCGGCGGCATGCTCGGCCATGGCGGCGTCGTCGTGTTCGACACGTCGGTGAACATGGCCAAGATGGCGCGCTTCTCGATGGAGTTCTGCTCGGTGGAATCCTGTGGCAAATGCACCCCATGCCGTATCGGCTCGGTGCGTGGCAAGGAAACGATCGACCGCATCGTCGCGGCGCCGAACGAAGTCGAACGCGAACGCCAGCACATCATTCTGAAGGACTTGTGCGAAACGATGGAATCCGCATCGCTGTGTGCCATGGGCGGTTTGACGCCGATGCCGGTGATGAGCGCAGTGAAACATTTCAAGGGGGACTTCCAATGAATTCGATCGTCAACGCTCCGATCCTCTTCGATCCGCAACTCGCCGAACCTGAAGTCGATTACGGCACGCCGGAAAGCACGAGCACCGAGCTCGTCACGCTGCAGATCGACGGCCATGAAATCACCGTTCCGAAAGGCACGAGCATCATGCGCGCCGCGAAAGAACTCGGCATCACGATTCCGAAACTCTGCGCCACCGACTCGCTCGAAGCCTTCGGCTCGTGCCGCCTGTGTGTCGTCGAAATCGAAGGCCGCCGCGGCACGCCTGCGTCGTGCACGACGCCCGTCGAACCGGGCCTGAAGGTCACGACGCAGAATGGCAAGCTCGCCAAGCTGCGCAAGGGCGTGATGGAACTGTACATCTCCGACCACCCGCTGCACTGCCTCAGCTGCTCGGCGAACGGCGACTGCGAACTGCAGGACATGTCCGGCGCGGTAGGCCTGCGTGAAGTGCGCTACGGCTACGCCGGCGAAAACCACCTCGACGCACCGAACGATGAAAGCAATCCTTACTTCACGTTCGAAGCCAGCAAGTGCATCGTGTGCTCGCGCTGCGTACGCGCCTGCGAAGAAGTACAGGGCACGTTTGCATTGACGATCCAGGGCAACGGCTTCCGCTCGAAAGTCAGCGCCGGTATCGACGAAGGCTTCCTGAAATCCGAATGCGTGTCGTGCGGTGCCTGCGTACAGGCCTGCCCGACTGCGACGCTGAACGAAAAATCCGTCATCGAAATGGGCACGCCCGACTACGCCGTCGAAACGACCTGCGCGTACTGCGGCGTCGGCTGCACCTTCAACGCCGAAATGAAAGGTGGTGAAGTCGTGCGCATGGTGCCTGCGAAGGCCGGCAAGGCCAACGAAGGCCACTCGTGCGTCAAGGGCCGCTTCGCATGGGGCTACGCGACGAGCAAGGAACGCATGCTGAGCCCGATGATCCGCGAAAACCCGACCGATCCATGGCGCAAGGTAGGCTGGGACGAAGCCATCCAGTACACCGCGAAACGCTTCCTCGAAATCCAGGCGAAGTACGGCCGCAAGTCGATCGGCGGCATCACGTCGTCGCGCACGACGAACGAAGAAGTATGGGCCGTGCAGAAAATGATTCGCGCCGCCTTCCGCAACAACAACACGGACACCTGCGCACGCGTCTGCCACTCGCCGACCGGTTACGGCTTGAAGAACACGCTCGGCACCTCGGCCGGCACGCAGGATTTCGCGTCTGTTGAAGAAACCGACCTGATCCTGCTGATCGGCGCGAACCCGACCGACGCGCACCCGGTATTCGCTTCACGCATGAAGAAACGCATCCGCGAAGGCGCCGAGATCATCGTGTGCGATCCGCGCCGCATCGACCTCGTCGATTCGCCGCACGTCCACGCGAGCATCCACCTGCCGCTGATGCCCGGCTCCAACGTCGCGTTGATCAACGCCTTTGCCTACACCATCGTCGAGGAAAACCTCGCCGACTGGGATTACGTACGTGAACGCTGTGACATGCAGGCCTTCGAGGAGTGGCTCACCTTCATCAAGGATCCGAAAAACGCGCCCGAAGCCGTCGCCCACCTGCTGGGCGGCGATCCGAACAAGGTGCGTGAAGCGGCCCGCCGCTACGCCAAGGCGCCGCGCGCGTCGATCTACTACGGCCTCGGCGTGACCGAACACTCGCAGGGTTCGACGATGGTCATCGGCATGGCGAACCTCGCCATGCTGACCGGCAACATCGGCATGAACGGCGCCGGCGTGAACCCGCTGCGCGGCCAGAACAACGTGCAGGGTTCGTGCGACATGGGTTCCTTCCCGCACGAGTTCTCCGGCTACCGCCACGTCAGCGACGACGCCGTGCGCAAGCAGTTCTCCGACGCCTGGGGCGTCGAGCAGGATCCGGAGCCCGGCTACCGTATTCCGAACATGTTCGATGCGGCCATCAAGGGCGACTACCGCGGCATGTTCGTGCAGGGTGAAGACATCGCGCAGTCCGACCCCAACACCCACCACGTCGAGGCAGCGCTGAGCAATCTCGAGTGCCTCGTGGTGTGCGACCTGTTCCTGAACGAAACTGCGAAGTTCGCACACGTGTTCCTGCCCGGCACTTCCTTCCTCGAGAAGGACGGCACGTTCACGAACGCCGAACGCCGCCTCGGCCGCGTGCGTCCGGTCATGCCGCCGAAAGTCGGCAAGCACGAATGGGAAATCCCGTGCGAAATCGCCACGGCGATGGGCTACCCGATGCACTACAACAATGCCGCCGAGATCATGGAAGAGATCGCCGCGCTGACGCCGACTTTCGCGCTCGTGAGCTTCGATCGCCTCGACAACGAAGGCAGCATGCAGTGGCCGGTGACGGACAGCGCGCCGATGGGCACGCCGATCATGCACATCGACGGCTTCGTGCGCGGCAAGGGCCTGTTCATCAAGACTGAATTCGTGCCGACCGAAGAACGCGTCACGCCGAAGTTCCCGCTGATCCTGACGACTGGCCGCATCCTGAGCCAGTACAACGTCGGCGCGCAGACGCGTCGTACCGCCAACACGGTGTGGCATGACGAAGACGTGCTTGAGATCCATCCGGAAGACGCAGCGGAGCGCAACATCAAGGACGGCGACCTCGTGTCGATCCGTAGCCGCAAGGGCGAAACCACGCTGCACGCGAAGATTTCCGATCGCATGCAGCCGGGTGTCGTCTATACGACCTTCCATACGCCCGCCTGCGGCGCAAACGTCGTGACGACCGAGTACAGCGACTGGGCGACCAACTGCCCCGAGTACAAGGTCACGGCCGTGCAGGTGGCGCCGACGAAGTCGATCTCCGAATGGCAGAAGCAGTACTACGACTTCAACGAGAGCCGTCGCAAGCTCGAAGACATGATGAAGTGACGAAAGGCGCCTGCGGCGCTCGAAGCCACGCCACGGCAAGCTCGCCGTGGCGCTGGCAGGTGCCGCAAGAGCCAGTTCATGAAGAGGCCGCTAGCTTAGCGGCCTTTTTTTTCGCCTGCGTGTTGTGTCTCCAGCACGCGCTGCCAGTCTTCCGGCGTATTCGTGTTGCGGAATTCGTCCGGTGAGATGCCTTCCACGCCGACCACCTTCGCACCGAGATAACTGAACACGCCGTGCATCGAGCGGCTGCCGCCGAGTTCTGTACCGTCGTTGAACAGGTCGCGCAGGTGTGTATAAAGGTCTGGCGTCGCCTTTATGACACAGGGAAATATCTCGTCCTCGAAATGGCAGCACGAGGCATTCACGGACGCACCTAGCAGGCGCTGCAGCGTCGGCACGGTCAACAATGGCATGTCGACCGGTATCAGCAGCAGCGGCGAGCCATCGAGGCCGTAATGCAGCCTGATGTGGTCGAGCAGCGAATAGAGGCCGCCCGGCGGCCCGCTGTGCGGCAGCAGGTCCGGCACCGCATTGGCCCCCTTCCCGCCGCCGACCAGCACGAGCTCGGCACCGGTGTCGTGCAGCAGTGCCACGGCGCGTTCCAGCAGCGTGCGCTCGCCGAGTACGAGTCGCGACTTGTCCTGGCCCATCCGCGACGACTTGCCGCCGGCCAGCACCGCGGCGTAGAACATCGCGACTTCCCTCACGAGGCGCTGTCCTGCAGCAGGCGTACTTCGTGCTGCGGCAGCGGGATGTCGATGTGGTTGTCGCGTAACACGCGGAAGATCTCGGCATGCGCCTGGTAGCGCGCCTGGAACAGCAATTCAGTCCTGGCCCAGAAGCGGATGCCGAGCGTGATCGCGTGCGTGCCGAAGCCGTCGATGCCCACCTGCGGTATGCGCTTCGGATCGACACCGTGCACGCCGGCCAGCACCTCGCGGATCAGCGCGATCGCCCGCAGCGGATCGCTGCTATACGAGATGTGCACCGAGGATTCGACGATGCTGTAGGTGAAGGAATTCTGGATGATCTCGCCGACGATGTACTTGTTCGGGATCGATATCTGCACGCCGTCCTCGTTCGTCAGCACGGTGGTGCCGAGCTGCACGATCTTCACGACGCCGGTGACGCCCTGCACGGTAATCGTGTCACCGACGACAAAGGGCCGCGTGACGATGATGCTGATGCCGGAACTGTAGTTGGACAGCAGGCCCTGCAATGCGAGCCCTGCACCCAGGGACAGGGCACCGACGGCGGCAACGAACGGCGTTACGCTGATGCCGAGCTTGCCCATCGCGATGATCGCGACCATCACGATCAGCAGCATCTTGATGCCGGCGCCGGTGAAACGGCTCAGCGTCACATCGACGTGGTTGCGCACCATGAAGCCCTCGACCATCAGGCCGGCGCGGCGCGCGACGAAATAGCCGAGCGCGACGATGATCAACGCGCCCAGGATCTGGAAACTGTACTGCACCAGGTAGGTCGTTACCTGGACATAGATTTGCTGGAACTGCTGCAGTTCGGCTTCCATCGTGCGTGTCGGGCTCTCCAGTACCAAGCCCCAAAGTGACAGCTTTGCACGGACCGATCAAGGTGCCGAAGCGGCGCCGGTGCGCCACGTCACGTTTGCGCGTCCGGCTCCACTTCGACGCCATCGGCAAAGCGCGCAAAACGTCGGCGGCGGCCGTGCGTGTGATCGAAACTCGGCCACGGCCAGCCGCCGAACTGCGTGCGCTGGTAGTCGTTGAAGGCCTGCACGAGTTCGTCGCGGCTGTTCATGACGAAGGGTCCGTGCTGGGCTACCGGTTCACCGATCGGCCTGCCCTGCAGCAGCAGGAAACGCGCCGGCGCATCGCCGTTGACGATCGGCACGGCCTTGTCGGATGCGAGCTTCACGCCGTGAAGCGCCGGGATCGTCTGCTCGCCGAGACGCGCGCTGCGGCCTTCGAAGAAATAGAGGGCGCGGTTGAGGCCGGGCACGGCCGCGGGCAGTTCCCACTCGGCATTCGGCGCGAGGTCGATTACCCAGATCGCGACATGGTTGGCCGGATCCGCGGCCCAGGAATTCGGCGGCGGCGCAAGCGGCTGCGTGTCGCGGTAAGCACCGGCCGTGATGTCGATGCGGATCGCGCGGCCTTCGAGGTCGGTCTCGTGCACGATCGGCAGGTCCTTCGCCCAGAACATCGCGAAGTGCGGGTCGGCCAGCTTGTCCTTCGCCGGCAGGTTCAGCCACACCTGGAACAGCAGCAGCGGATTCGGCCTGTCGTCGTGCATCAGCGGAAACATTTCGCTGTGCTGCACGCCGCGGCCAGTCGTCAGCCACTGCACGTCACCGTCGCCGTAACGGCCTGCGGCGCCCATCGAGTCGGCATGGTCGACGAGACCCTGCTGCACGATCGTCACCGTTTCGAAACCGCGATGCGGATGACCAGGGAAACCCGGCACCTTTTCGCCGTGGTACATGCGCCAGCCGTCGCGCAGTTCGAAATCCATGCCGATGTTGCGGCCGCTCAGGTCGGCGGAGGGGCCGAGCGCGGCATTGCCGCGTGGAAACGAATCTTTATGAAAGGCGCAGAACAGGAATGGGTCCCACGTGCGCCACTGGAAGCCGAGCGGCTGGATGTCGAGGATCATGGATTCTCCGGGTTCAATCCGCGAGGGAAAGGAATGGAACGAGCGCGAACCAGGCCACCGCGCCGATGGCGGCGAGGTACACGAAAAAGCGCACCGGATCTTCCCGCGCGATATCCCTGAACGTGCGGGCTTTGCCGGCTGCTTTCAACTCTTCATGTTCCCGCCGCATGCGCTGCAGGCGCTCCTCGGCATAGGCATCGAGCAAGGCCCGCGCCTGCACGAGCTGCGTATCGTTGTACAGCCACAGGGCCGGCGTCGAAATGCCAAAGCTGCCGACCGTGGTTTCATACACCTCGATGCCATTTCCCTCGAGCAGCGCGTGGATCTCCTCGAGTTCGTCGGCCGGCACGTTGCGCAGGCTCATCAGGTGTATGGCCACGTTCAGGCCCCGTAGTAGTACGCGATCAGGCGGCCGCAGGCGAGCGTGCCTATCCAGATCGCGAGCGACGCGAGCGCAGCGAGTTTCACGCCGCCGGGCACGGGGCTGTGGCTGTCCCACATCACCTGGCTGCGCAGCAGTACCAGGTGCATCACGAGCGCATTGATGCCGCCGAGCGCGATCAGCACGAGCTTCAGCCGGAAGGCCGGATTGAATGCGTACTCGAGCGGCATGAACATGAACAGCAGCGCGCCGCTGAGTATCACGCCCGCGAACAGCCACCACAGGCACGGCAGGATGTGCTGCATCAGCGTGCGCGCGGAGATCGCGCGGTGCACGCCGAGCAGCCGCAGGTCCAGCATCGCGATGCCGCCGAAGAACGCGCCGGTCATCACGATGTGAAAGATCTCTGCACTCGGAAACCCCCAGAGCAGGCTGTTCAACCATGCGGTGAGGGCGGAATCATTCAGGTTGGCGAACACGGCTGAGCTCCGGAAAAGTCCGGATGTTACCCCACGAGGCGAATCGCGCAACCCGGCTACCCCGGCTCAAAGACTGTATGTTTTAATCGAAGGCGTTTTGCAGGCCCCTTCACGGAGATTGATCATGCGCCTTCGGTTCCGCGATTTGCTGCTGTCCACGCTCGTGTTCGCCCTCGCCGGCTGCGGTCCCGACAGGCCCGCGGAACCCCAGGCCGCAACGGAGAGCGTGACGGTCGAGCCGCAAGGCTACACGCTCGTCGAGACGGTCGCCGAAGGCAGCAGTGAAGTCGTCATTCCATACAGCAAATACAGACTCGACAACGGCCTTACGGTCGTCATCCACGAAGACCATTCCGATCCGCTGATCCATGTCGACGTGACGTACCACGTCGGCTCGTCGCGCGAGGAACCGCAGCGCAGCGGCTTCGCCCACTTCTTCGAGCACATGATGTTCCAGGGTTCGGAGAATGTTGCCGACGAGGAACACTTCCGCATCATCACCGAGGTGGGCGGCACGCTGAACGGCACGACCGACTTCGATCGCACGAATTACTTCGAAACCGTGCCGAGCAACCAGCTCGAGACGATGCTGTGGCTCGAGTCCGACCGCATGGGCTACTTCCTCGATGCCGTGACGCAGGAGAAGTTCGAAACGCAACGCGCGACGGTCAAGAACGAACGCAACCAGAACTACGAGAATTCGCCGTACGGCCTGTGGACAGAGAAAACCTTCACGGCGATGTTTCCGCCCGATCACCCGTACTCGTGGATGCCGATCGGCTTCATCGAGGACCTCGACGCTGCCACGCTCGACGACCTCAAGCAGTTCTTCCTGCGCTGGTACGGCCCGAACAACGCGACGCTGACGATCGGCGGCAACGTCGACAAGGAAGCGGCGATGGAGCTCGTCGTCAAATACTTCGGCGGAATTCCGGCGGGTCCGGAAGTACTGCCGGACGACAAGGTGCCCGCGGAGCTCGATGCCGACCGCTACATCTCCTACGTCGACCCCAACATCCGCTTCCCGGCGCTGCTGATTTCATATCCGTCCGTATCGCGCGATCATCCCGACCGCGTCGCGCTCGAAGCACTCAACGAAATCATCGGCATCGGGCGCAAGTCGTATTTCTACAAGGAGTTCGTGCTGACGCAGAAGGCGATCCAGGCGCAGGCATTTTCGTACAACCTCGAGCTCGCGGGTCTGATGACCTACTTCGTGCTCCCCTACCCTGGCACGCCGCTCAGCGCCTTCGAGACCGACATCCGCAACGTGTTCGCGAATTTCGGCGCTGACTCGATCAGCGACGAAGACATCCAGATCTACAAGGCCACGCAGGAAGCGAACCTGATCCGCAGCCTCGCAAGCGTAAGCGGCAAGGTCACGCAGCTCGCGGCGAACCAGACTTTCTACGGCGACCCGAACCGCATCCAGAAAGACCTGGACGCGATCCGCGCGCTGACGAAGGAAGACGTCGTGCGCGTGTTCGAGCAATACATGAAGGGCAAGCCGGCCGTGTACCTGAGCATCGTGCCGCCGAGTGCGCCCGACATCGTCGCGATGCCCGACAACTACACGATCCCCGAGCGCATCGCGCGCATCGACAGCGAGATTCCACCGCTGGAACAGCGCCGAGGTGACAGTACCTTCGACCGCAGCGTGCGCCCGACACCACCGGCGAACCCGCTCGTGACGATGCCGGAATTCCACGAGGAGTCGCTGCAGAATGGCATCGAGTTCATCGGAACGCAGAACGACGAAGTTCCGCTCGTCAGCCTGCGCCTCGTGTTCGAAGGCGGCCACCTGCTCGAAGACCCCGCGCAATACGGCCTCGCGCAGCTGACGGCGGCAATGATGAACGAAGGCACCGAAAATTATTCGGCCGAGGAATTCGAGAAGGAACTCGACAAGCTCGGCAGCATCATCGGCGTCGGTGCCGGCAACGAAACGTTCACGGTCAGCGTGCAGAGTCTGGAACGCAACCTCGACGCGACGCTCGCGCTGCTCGAGGAACGCCTGTTCCGCTCCGCCTTCACCCAGGCCGACCTCGATCGCCTGAAACAGCAGACGATCGAAAGCCTCGAAGCCGAGAAGGAAGAACCGGCTGCCATCGCGTCGAACGTTTACCGCCGCCTCGTGTACGGCGACGACCACGCCTTCTCGGTGTCGGCTGCCGGCACCGTCGATACGCTGCAGGACCTCACGCTCGCCGACGTCGAAGCCTTCGCGCGGCAGAACCTCGTGTCGCAGGCGCTGGACGTCATCGCCGTAGGTCCGGTTCCGCAACCGGAGCTCATGTCGAAACTGGGCTTTCTGCAGAACCTGCCGAACGAAGACGTCAGCCTGCGCGACCAGGGCGAGTTCCCGATGCTCGCCGGCGGCACGCTGTACCTCGTCGACAAGCCCGGCGCCGCGCAGTCGGAAATACGTATCGGTTACATGGGCACGCTGACGAACGACCCGACCGGGGAATATTTCGAACGCTACCTGATGAACTACGTGCTAGGCGGCGCGTTCAACAGCCGCATCAACCTGAACCTTCGCGAAGACAAGGGTTACAGCTACGGCGCACGCAGCGGTTTCTCGGCGACGAAGATCCCGGGACCGTTCACCGCATCCGCCGGCGTGCGCGCCGATTCCACGGCCGACTCGGTGCGCCAGTTCATGAACGAGATCACCGATTACCGCGACAATGGCATCACGCCCCAGGAACTGAAGTTCACGCAGGACGCGATCGGCCAGAGCGAAGCGCTCGACTACGAAACGCCCGGCCAGAAAGCGAGCCTGCTCGAGCAGATCATCACGTACGACCTGCAGCCCGACTTCGTGCGCCGCCAGCAACAGCTGATCACGAACATGACGCCGGAACGCGTCAGCGAACTCGCGCGCCAGCATCTGCCGGTGGAAGACATGATCATCGTCGTGGTCGGCGACAAGGCATCGACCTACGACTCGCTGATGGAGCTCGGGTACCCCATCGTGGAGCTGGATGTCGAGGGGAATCCGATCTGACGCAGGAGCCACTCCGCGCACGTTGCCACGGATATCGGTCAACTAACGGTTCCTGTTGATCCGCGGATCTCGATGTTTCCTGTTGATCCGCGGATCTCGATTGTTTCCTGTTGATCCGCGGATCCAGATGTTTTCTGTCGATCTTCGGATTGCGTGTTGCGTCGGCTGCCATGAATGCGCAGGTACGCGACTCCGGCTTCCTTTCACTTGGGTGCTTACGAGGCCTACTCGGCCCGCTTGCCGACGCTTGGGCTTGCGCGCCCGGAACTGCCATACTCACGGCGAATCCCCGACCGGAGCAACGCAATGAACCAGGCCGCCAGCATCCCCGAATTTTCCGATCTCAGTCAGCCCGTCCGCGACTTCATCGCACGGACGCAGAAACTCTACATCGGCGGCCAATGGGTCGAAGCCGCGTCCGGCGCGACCTTCGATACGATCGACCCCGCCACGGAACAGGTGATCTGTGCCGTTGCCGAAGCCGCGGCCGAAGATGTCGATCGCGCCGCCAAAGCCGCGCACAAGGCCTTTCACAGCGGTCCGTGGGCGAGCATGATTCCGGCAGCGCGCGAAGCGTTGATGCTGAAGTGGGCGGACCTCGTCGAAGCGCATGCCGACGAACTTGCCGAACTCGAATCGCTCGACAACGGCAAGCTCGTGTTTTACGCGAAGATCATAGACGTGCCTGCCGCCGTGCAGCTGATTCGCTATTACGCCGGTTATGCAACGAAGATCGAAGGCAGCACCGTCACGCCGTCGATCGGCATTCCGGGCATGGAATTCCATGCGTACACGCTGCGGCAGCCGGTCGGGGTCGTCGGGCAGATCATTCCGTGGAACTTTCCGCTGATCATGGCAGCGCTGAAGCTCGCGCCGGCGCTCGCCTGCGGTTGCACGAGCATCCTGAAACCGGCCGAACAGACGCCGCTGTCCGCAATCCGACTCGTCGAACTCGCCGAGCAGGCCGGCTTTCCACCCGGGGTCATCAACCTCGTGCAGGGCCGCGGCGAAATCACGGGCCAGGCGATGATCGAACACCCGCTCGTCAGGAAGATCGCGTTCACTGGCTCGACGCCAGTCGGCCGCCACATCGGCAAGGTCGCGATGGACAGCCTCAAGCGCGTGTCGCTCGAGCTCGGCGGCAAGAGCCCGGTCATCATCACGAAGGAAGCGAATCTCGCGGAAGCGATTCCCGGTGCCGCGAATGCGATCTTCTTCAACCAGGGCCAGGTCTGCGTCGCAGGCACACGGCTATTCGTCGAAGATGCGGTATATGACGAGGTCATCTCGGGCCTGACCGAAATCGCCAAAGGCATGAAACTCGGCGGCGGCCGTGGGCCAAACGTGCAAATGGGCCCGCTGGTCAGCAAGGAGCAGCATGACCGTGTGCTCGGCTACATCGAGAAAGGAATCAGCGAAGGCGGCGAGCTGCTGTGCGGCGGCACGCGTCACGGCGAACGCGGCTACTTCGTGCAGCCGACGATCTTCGGCAACTGCGGACCGGATTCGACGCTGTACCGCGAAGAAATCTTTGGGCCCGTGCTCGTTGCCAACAAGTTCACGAGCGAGGACGACATCGTGGCGCTCGCCAACGACACGATCTTCGGCCTCGCGGCGAGCGTATGGACGCGCGATCTGGGCACGGCGCATCGCCTCGCCCGGCGCATCGAAGCCGGCACCGTGTGGGTGAACTGTCATCACCTGATCGATCCGTCCCTGCCCTTCGGCGGCTTCAAGCAGAGCGGGCTCGGACGCGAGCAGGGTGCGGACGGAATCGAGTTGTATACCGAAAGGAAGTCCGTGCTCGTAAAGCTGTAGCACGATCGCGATATCGCGCCGCTCGGCGGCCGCGCACGACGCGGCCAGCGAGCGCCGCCATGATCAGGGCAAGCCGTATCCTGCCGCGCGAATCCGCTCCCTGATGGCCTCGCTTGCGATGAAGTCGATGAACGCGCGTGCCTGCGCTGAATCCTTCAGCAATACGCCCTGCTGCACGATCGGACTGTAAAGCGCAGGCGGTACTTCCCAGTAGCTGCCGGCGTTGTCGACATCGGCCAGCTGCGACAGCGCGATGAACCCGAGTTCCGCATTGCCTGTCTGCACGAACTGCAGCGTCTGCGCAATGTTGTCGCCAAGCACGATCCTGCGCTGCAGATGCTGCCATAGTCCAAGTGCGGTCAATACTTCCTGCGCTGCGACGCCATACGGCGCGAGCTTCGGATTCGCGAGCGCGAGGCGCGCGAACTCGCCGCGCTGCAGAACAGCACCGTCACTGTCGACGCGCCGGGCATCCGCGCTCCACAACGCGAGCCTGCCCAGCGCATACGTGAACCGGCTGCCGGCGATCGCGCGGCCTTCTTCTTCCAGAAGACGCGGACGCTCGTCGTCTGCTGCGAGAAATACGTCGAACGGCGCGCCGTTGCGAATCTGTGCGTAGTGGTTGCCGGTGGCGCCGCTGATGATGCTGAGCGTATGGCCGCTGGTTTGCTCGAACAGCGGCGCAAGGCTTTCGAGCACCGGCGTGAAGTTGCTGGCGACCGCGACCCTGACGACATCCGCGCGCAACGGCGTGGCGCCGATGACCAGCACCGCCAGTGCGAAAGACAGAAACTTCATGCTGCGAATCGCTAATCAGCTGGGGAATGACGGCGAGTCTAGTGGACGCTCCCCGCAGCGACAAGGCACGCGTCGCGAGCGGCCGGCACTGTCCCCGAGAGGATGCTTTGGCAGGGCTGCCCGGACGGGTATACTCGGGCGCGCCCATCCACGATAACAACAAGAATCATCGGGTTACCCCTGCATGGCCGTCTCGATACGTTCATTCATCGCCCTTGCCGCGTGCGTCGGCACCTTGCATGTGAGCGGCCTTGCGTTCGCGCAGCCCGCCGACGTCGACCACACCCGCATGCTCAATGCCGACAACGATCCCGGCAACTGGATGAGCTGGGGCCGCACGTACGACGAGCAGCGATTCAGTCCCCTCGCGCAGATCAACGATACGAATGTCGACGAGCTCGGCCTCGCGTGGCACTTCGATCTCGAGACTTTCCGTGGCGTCGAAGGCACGCCCGTCGTCGTCGACGGCGTGATGTACACGACGAGCGCATGGAACCTCACGTACGCGCTCGATGCGAAAACCGGCGAGCTGTTGTGGCAATACGATCCCCAGACACCACGTGCCTGGGGCCGCTATGCCTGCTGCGATGCCGTCAGCCGCGGCCTCGCCGTGTGGGAAGGCAAGGTCATCATCGCGACGCTCGATGGCCGCCTGATCGCGCTCGATGCCGCGAACGGCCAGCCGGTATGGACCACGCAGACCTTCGACAAGGAATGGCCCTACACGATCACCGGCGCGCCGCGCGTGTTCGACGGCAAGGTCGTGATCGGCAATGGCGGCGCCGACATGGGCGTGCGCGGCTTCGTCACCGCGTATGACGTCGACAACGGCGAGCAGCTTTGGCGCTTCTACACCGTGCCCGGTAATCCCGCGCTCGGCTTCGAAAACGACGCGATGAAGATGGCCGCCGAAACCTGGAACGGTGAATGGTGGTCGCTCGGCGGTGGCGGCACGGTGTGGGATTCGATCGTGTACGACCCCGAACTTGACCTCGTGTACATGGGCACCGGCAACGGCTCGCCGCTTGCAATCGAATATCGCAGCCCGGGTGGCGGCGACAACCTGTTCCTCGCGTCGATCGTCGCCGTGAAAGCCGATACCGGCGAATACGTATGGCACTACCAGCAGGTGCCCGGCGAAAAATGGGACTACACCGCCACGCAGCCGATGATGCTCGCCGACCTCGAACTTTTCGGCGAACACCGCAAGGTCATCATGCAGGCGCCGAAAAACGGCTTCTTCTACATCCTCGACCGCGCCACCGGCGAGCTGCTGTCCGCGCGCGAATACGTGCCGAATTTCTGGGCAAGCCACATCGACATGAACACCGGCCGTCCCGTCATTTACCCCGACGCGGACTTCGGCGAGGAAGTCGTGCTGATCTCCCCCGCCGCCGGCGGCGGCCACAACTGGGAGCCGATGTCCTATTCGCCCTTGACGGGCCTCGTGTACTTCACCGTGCAGGAAGACTGGCTCACGTACTCCGTCGGCAAGAACTGGACGCCTCGCCCGTTCCGCTCGAACGCCGGCTGGGGTTTCGAAGCCGATCCGGAAAAACGCGCCGCGTTCACGCAACAGATGAACGAGCGCCGCAAGGCCTGGCTGACGGCCTGGGATCCGGTACGGCAGGAGGAGCGCTGGAGGGTGAACCACAGCGACATCGGCAGCGGCGGCACGCTCGCCACCGCCGGCAACCTCGTCGCACAGGGCAGCATCGATCGCGAGTTCGTCATCTACAGCGCCGACAAAGGCGAGAAGCTGTGGAGCATGCCGATCGACCAGGTCGCGCTCGCGGGCCCGATCAGTTACATGGTCGACGGCGAGCAGTACATCGCCGTGAACGCCGGCTGGGGCGGCGGCCGCGCGATCATCGCGCGCGGTTCAGGCAACAACTTCCCGATCGCGTCAGCCAAGGTCCTCGTGTTCAAGCTCGGCGGCACGGCCACGCTGCCGCCGCTTGAACAGGTGACGGCGCAACCACCGGCGCCACCGCCGCTCACCGCGAACGAGGACGTCGTGCGCCGTGGCGCCGAGGTTTACAGCCAGACCTGCCAGACCTGCCATGGCGTCAATGCGCTCGGCGGCCTCGTCGACCTGCGCTTCATGACGGCCGAAACACATGCCGACTTCCTGGACATCGTGCTCGAAGGCACGCGCACCGAAAAAGGCATGGCGAGCTTCGCCGATGTCGTGAGCCGGGAAGATGCCGAAGCGATCCACCACTACCTGATCAGCCGCGCGAATGAAGACTGGGGCACCGGCACTACCGTCGGCGTCGAAGGCGGCGTGGCCCCTCCCACCCCATAACAACAACACAGGAAATGAAATCCATGTCGAATACGTTCAGTGAAGTCCTGTCCCGCCTGCCGCTACGACCGTTCAGCATATTGACCTTCGCGATCTGCATGATCGTGCTGGTAGCCGACGGCGTGGACGCGCAATTGCTCGGCATTGCGATCCCGGTGATGCTCGACGACCTGAACACGACGCGCGCCGCGATGGGCTGGGCGACGGGCCTCACGCTGGTCGGCTTCGGCCTCGGCTCGTGGTCGGGCGGCTGGCTCGGTGACCGCATCGGACGGCCGTGGTCGCTAGCGGTTGCCGCTGCGATCTTCTCGCTCGGCACGATTGCGGCAAGCACCTCGGACACCGTCGCGCAGATGGCCTTCTGGCGCCTGATCGGCGGCCTTGGCTTCGGCTCCGCGTATTCCAACGCGATCGCGCTGGCCGGCGAATGGCTGCCAGAGCGCTGGCGCTCAGTGGCCGTGACGACGATTTCGGTCGGCACGCCTGCCGGCGGCCTGATCGCCGCGCGCTACGCGCCGAGCCTGATCGAGCAGTACGACTGGCAGGGCACGTTCGTATTTTTTGGCGTCGTCACGCTGGTCCTGTGCCTCGTACTCGTATTCATCCTGCGCGACAGCCCAGCGTTCCTGCTAGCGCGTGGCAAGAGGGAAGCGGCGCAGAAATCGCTGCGCAAGATCACTGATGAAAACATCGAGCTGGTATCCGAGCGCCACGCCGGCGATACCGCCGCCGGCTCCATCGGCGTGTTCGACCGCAGCCTGTTACGCATGAACATCGGCGTCAGCATCACCTTCACGTCTGTGGCGCTCGTGGCTTACGGCATCCTGACATGGACCACGACGATGCTGACCTCGCAGGGCTTCAGCTTCGAGGACGCCGCCTACGCCGTGCAGATCGCCGGCTGGACTTCGATAGTTGCCTCGGTGGCCGTCGGCATGTTGATCCATCGCTTTGGTTCCAGATTGATGGTCCTGCTGATCAGCATCACGCTGTTCCTGTCGCTCGTAACCCTGGGCTGGAACGTCGCAAACCTGTCCGAGGTACCGACAGAAAGTGAAGTGAGCACGGTCGTGTGGCTGGTCGGCCTGTCCGCCGCCATCTTCAGCGCCGGCGTCGCCAGCAACTACGCGATCATGACGCGCGGCTATCCAGTGTCGTGCCGGTCGGCAGGCATCGGCTTCGGCATCTTCATGGCGCGCATCGGCGCAGTCGCGTCCACCAGTTTCGGTGGCTGGCTGCTCGATCGCGGCATCGTGACCTTCTTCGCGGTGCTGTGCGTCGCCGCGATCCTCGTGTCGACAGCGGCCTTCGTGATCGACAAGGACAAGCACGTACCGCCTGCCGCGAAAGCATGACGTTACGCCACTTTCCGCACACAGCATGACTCGGCTGCTCGTCACGACGGGCGCCGAGTCGAGCGGCAAGACGACGCTTGCACGGCAGCTGAGCGCCGCGCTCCACGCCCCACTCGTCCTCGAAGCCTCGCGCGACTACCTGACGGCGTTGTACGCGCAACATCCCGGCTACCGCTACGATGAAAGCGACCTGCTGCACATCGCACGGCTGCAGCGCACGCGCGAGCAGCAGGCGCAGCGCGGTGACGTGCCGCTGATCGTGTGCGATACGGATCCACTCGTGATCGTGGTCTGGAGCGAAGTCGTCTTCGGCCGCTGCGCACCGGCACTGCTGGCGCTGTTCCAAGATGCGCTCAAGCAAACACCGCGACGCTACCTGCTATGCGACTGGAGCGGCATTCCGTGGGAAGCGGACCCGCTCCGCGAGAATCCACACGACCGCGACGCGCTGTTCGCGCGCTACCGCGCGAAGCTCGACCTGCTCGGGCTGGATTACCGCATTGTCAGCGGGAACGAAGTGCAGCGCCTGCACCAGGGACTGGATGCCGCGCACGAGCGCCTATAAGCGGTGCGTGGCGGATGAAGTGCAGAAGGCGTGGGTAAAGAAGGGGGAAGGCTTGGAAAGGTGTGCGGGCACCGCTGCGATGCCCGCCCGTGAATCAGCGCAGCGCGATGTTGCCGCCCTGCACCGTGACGCGCGAACCCACCGAAATCCCGGTCGCATCCGGCACCGTGATGAACTGCTGGCCGCCGCCTTCCATGTCGATCGTGATTTCGTAGTACGAACTCGAGTTACGCTTCTTCTCGATGTTGTTGCCGAGCAGCGCACCGCCGATTGCGCCGGCAGCCGTCGCGATCTTGCGGCCGGAACCGCCACCTACCTGGTTTCCGACGACTCCGCCGACGACGGCACCCGCCACCGCACCAATGCCCGTGCCGCGCCCTTCCTGCTGCACGGCCGATATCGACGAGACGACACCGCACGTGGCGCAGACAATCGGCGCAGGTGCCGGCGCAGGCTGTTCCGCGACGACTGGGCGCGGGGCCGGAGCCGGGGTTTCGATGGCAGGCGCCAGTGCGGCGGCGTCAGCAGCCTCGGCCTCGGTGCCACGGTCAGGCGCGCAGGCGCCGAGCAGGAGCATCAGCGTGACCGAGCCGATGGCAATCAATGAATGTCTCGCAGGCATGGATATCCTCCTTCAGTGCCGTTTTACGAACGCGCGCAGGTTAGCCGCGTTACGCAAACAGCTAAAAGCGCTGCCCTGCGTTTATGCGAAACGCGCCACATTCCTCATCAATTTGCCACGTTGCGGGTCCAAGCGCGACCGTGGCAATCGGAAGAGCTTGCCGAGTTTTTCCCGATGTACGGCCCCTGCGGCCGTTATGTCGTCGCGAGCGGCGGCGACCCGTCAAACCAGCCAGCGCCGGGCCACCAGCCTTGTTCCCGCGCGCACTCCTGCAGGACAATGCCGGCTGCACCGCATTTCCAGGGCTCCGGGCCGCGCCATGGCCGATAAACACCAGCAGTTGCTCGCATCGCATCGGCCCGATGCGATTCGCGCGCGCCTTGCGCAACCAGCACCGTCGAGCGTGATCGGCGATGCCGTGCTCGGCGGCATCGATGGCTGCGTCACGACGCTCGCCGTCGTCGCCGGAGCCGTCGGTGCAGGTTTCCCGTCGGTGGTCGCCCTCGTGCTCGGCCTGGCGAACCTGGTCGCCGATGCCTTCAGCATGGCCGTCAGCAATTACGAGGCAGTCATGGCGCGCCACGATTACGCCGACAGCCTCCGCCGCGAGGAACACGAACACATACTCGCCACGCCTGAAGGCGAACGCGAGGAATTGCGCCAGATCTTTGCGCAGAAGGGTTTTTCGGGCGAAACGCTCGAGACGATCGTTGCGACGTTGAGCCACGATGAAGCCATCTGGGTCGACACGATGCTGACGGAAGAACATCGTGTGCAGGCCGACCGGAGCGATCCCATGCGGGCAGCAGTGGCCACCTTCGGGGCATTCGTCATCGTCGGCGCCGTTCCGCTGCTGCCCTTTCTGGCCATGGACGCCGATGCGCCCCGCCAGTTCGCCGTCAGCATCGCGCTCGGCGCGGTAACTTTTTTCTGCATCGGTTCGGGGAAGAGCCTGTTCCTCGCGAGGCCCTGGTTTCGCTCGGGGCTGTCGACTCTCGCCGCAGGCGGCGCCGCAACGGGACTCGCGTGGCTGACCGGTTACGTGCTTCGTACGGTATTCGACATTGCAACGGCCTGACATGGACCTGAAGACGCATCTCGAGGAAGTCCACCTGTCGCATCGCAGCGGCTGGTTGCGTGCGGCCGTGCTCGGCGCCAATGACGGCATCGTGTCGACGGCGAGCCTCGTGCTCGGCGTGGTAGCGGCCGGCGCTGCACATGCTGACGTCCTGATCGCCGGCAGCGCGGGGCTCGTCGCGGGCGCGATGTCGATGGCCGCTGGTGAATATGTATCAGTCAGTTCGCAGGCAGATACGGAAACGGCCGACCTCGCGCGCGAAAGCGCGGCGCTGCGTGAAGACAACGAAGGCGAAGTCGCCGAACTCGCCGCCCTGTACATCGGCCGCGGCCTGCAGCCGGCGCTTGCCGAACAGGTCGCGCGGCAGTTGATGGAACACGATGCGCTCGCCGCGCACGCGCGCGACGAACTCGGCCTCTCGGAAACGCACGCGGCGCGCCCGCTGCAGGCAGCGCTTACATCGGCACTGAGCTTCGCGCTCGGCGCCGCGCTGCCGCTGTTGTTCGTGATGTTCGCGCCGCCCGCACGATTGCAGTGGATCGTCGCGGCAGGATCGCTCGCGACACTCGGCGTGCTCGGTGCGCTCGCGGCGCGCGCGGGTGGCGCACCAGCCGGCAAGGGTATACTGCGCGTCACGTTC
>DASWWP010000004.1:0-45441 GCA_036405915.1 Pseudomonadales bacterium | reverse complement strand
GGCCAGCGTGACAGCCGTTACAAGTTTAACGACACTGGATTCCGGCCTGCGCCGGAATGACGAAATTGTCTGAACTTCGCATTTGTTCATGGTCATTACTCCGTAGGTTTCAGTTCTACTGGCCCTGCTCGCGGCGCCATTCGTCGCGCACGTCCTTCAGGTGGTGCAGGTCGTTGTTGTCTTCCAGGCAGGCCACTTCGAGCAGTTCGTCGTTGCTGCGGTTCAGCGGCAATTCCATCGTCCATGGGCGCGTGAATGCCAGCGGATCGCTGACCGTCGCGCGATAGATCACCTGGTCGGCGCTGACCGGCGTGAAGGTCTCGACGACCGTCTGTGCATGCGTGCTGACGTCGCCGCGTTCGTTGAGCCAGGTCTTGCCGTTGAAATTCGTGCTTTCGACGACGAGCGTGTCGCCTTCCCAGCGTCCGATCGAATCGCCCTGCCACAGGCGCAGGTGGTCCGGCAGATGGTCGCGCCCGTCGAGCGGAATCTGGCGCCACGACATGCGCTCGTGCAGCACGATCACGTAGCCGGGCGCCTGCATGATGAAGAAGGGCGACGGCACGTAATGCGAACGCGGCACGCCGGCGACGAAGCAGTGCGCGGTCGGATCGTCGTAGCCGCGATGCGGCAACTCGCGATCGATGCGCTCGGCGCGCGCCCAGTCCTGGTACGGCAACCGGCCATCCGGCGGATCGACGAGCACGCCGCGCGTGCCGGGCGTCAGGAAATCGCGCTCGTTCTGCTCGAGGCCGTAGTTCGCACCGCCGGCGTCGGCCATGAAGTAGCCGGAGATGTCTGGCGTGCCGTCGGGCAGGCGCCTGATGTCGGCTGATACGGCGGGCAACGGCAGGTCCGCTCCTGCGTCGGCATCGAAGGGTTCGTTCTCCGGCTGCGCTTCGGCCGGATACCACGTGCGCAGATCGCGCTCGAAGTCGCCGTTTGCTTCTTCCTTTTCCGCCTGGCACTGATACTCGAGAACGCGGTCGACGTCGTGCTGCCGCGCGAGCTTGACGGTCATCGTCCATGGGCGCTCGTAGACGTTCGGATCGGTCACGGTGACTTCGTACTCGATCGTGTTCGCATCGAGGAGCGTGTAGCGCTCTTCGAGCGTCATCGCGTTGCTGTGGAAGTTGCCGGCTGCATCGAGCCAGCTGCGGTCGTTGAAATCGTTTACGGTGACGACGAGCGTGTCACCCTCCCACCGTCCGCGTGAATGGCCCATCCACGATTCGACGCCCGGATACAGCGGCGGCTCGCCATGCGTGTAGATCAGGCGCCACACCTGCTGCCACTCGAATTGCATCGCCACGTGGTCGTCGTTCTGGAAGATGTGGAAGGGATACGGCAGGGTCATGATTCTAGGCGTGCCGGGCAGGAAACATTTATTCAGCGGGTCGAGTTCAGCGCGGTTCGCGAAATTCGCGCGCTTCGTTTCGAGTGCGGTAGGCAGGTAGGGAATCGCGCCGTCGACGACGCCCATGCCAGCCGGCATGTCGTGGCGGGCGAGATGGTCTTCGAGGTCGTAAGCCGCGGCGCCCTGCGCCTGCCAGATTCCCTGCAGGTCGGGCTGGCCACCCGCGGTGCGGGGCAATTGCTGCGCAAGCGATGCGCTCGTGGCCAGACAGCACAGCAATACAAGCAACGAGCCGCGTGACAGCATGTTTCCCCCGGTAATTTTCATCAGGGGCCGGAGCATAAACAGCGCGCGCGATGGTGTCCATCGCGCGCAAAGTGGGAGAACTGGGAGGTTCGGCCTAGCCGGCGCCGAATGCGGGATCGCTGATACCGTGCATGCCAGATTCGATGCGGCCTGCGAAACGGCGCAGGAAGTCCCCCATATCGTCCGACACGCTGAAGTCGTACCACGCGCCGCTCGCCGTCAGATCGAAGACCTGTTCTTTCTCGTCGTCGGGTGCGAGCGTGATGCGCCACGGTCCGCCGCTACCGTAAGCCTCGTCGCGAACCTGCAGCGTGCACGGCGTGTTGCCGGAATTGACGAACTTGATGCGCAGGCGCGTCCCTTCGGGCTCGTATGTGGCAGTGCACTCGGCAGTTGCCTTGTCCGTTCGACCGTCGTCGCGGAACACGCGCACGAAGCCGTTCGGTCCGTACACCCACAGCTCGTGCCTGCCGCCATCGGCAGCCGTTTCCCACGTATCGGCGAGCATCTTGCCGGCCTCCACTGTGTAGCGGCGCGGGATGCGATCCAGATGCAGCCTGTCATACACATGGAACACGGCGCCCTGGGCACCGGTATTGCTGAAAGTCAGGCCCACGCTGGTGCCGGCGCTGACTTCGGCATCGACGTGCAGTTCGTATGGCAGCGCGCGCGACGGACGCGTACCGCTTTCCTGGATCGGCAGCGTCCCCTCGTCGGGCACCGTGTAGTCCGGCAGCGTCCGCTGCTGCGCTTCTACATCGGCCCATCGGCTCATCGTCGGCAACGCGACGCGCGCGGCGTCGCCGGGATGCGTGAAGTCGAAGCAGGTCGTCAGGTCTCCGCACACTGCACGATGCCACGGGCTGACGTTCGGCACCGTCATGTCGAAGCGCTTTTCGAGGAACATCGCCATCGAAGTGTGGTCGAACACCTGCGAATTCACCCAGCCGCCCTTGCTCCAGGGCGAGACGACGTACATCGGCACGCGCGCGCCGAGGCCGAAGGGACGCAGCGTGCCGGAGACCGTATCTTCCGGATCGAGGTGCTTGCGCTCGGGATCGGAGAAGTATTCGCCGTCGAGGTTCAGCGTCGCGTTTCCGGCGAGGCGACCATCGGGTTCATACGACGGCGGCGCGGGTGCCGGCACGTGGTCGAACAGGCCGTCATTCTCGTCGAAGGTGATGAACAGCGCCGAGCGGCTCCACACCTCGGCGTTCGCCGTCAGCGCATCCAGCACCTGCTCGATGAAATGGCCGCCTTTCTGCGGACTCGACGGCGCACCCGGATGCTCGGAGAACGCGCGCGGCGGCAGGATCCAGCTGACTTCCGGCAACGTGCCGTTCAGCACGTGCTCGGCGAACTGTTCGAGCGACCAGTGCGACATGCCCTTCTCGTAATTCGGAGAGCCCGGCCCAGCGTCTCGAAAACTGGCGAACGCGAGGCAGCCATGCATCGCGCCTGTCCAGTTGTCGTTCGGGTCCTGGTAGATGCGCCAGCTGACGCCGTTCGATTCGAGCAGGTCTGGCAGCGTTGGCCACGTGAAGGCCGAATCCTTGTACGTGTAGCCCGGCACGGGCCACTTGTCGGTCTCCGGATTGGCAATCCAGCAGCGCAGGTTGTCCGGTTCCGAATCGCGGTCGGTGCAGTTGATGCCGCGCGCGGCAAGCTCCGGGTCGAAGTTCGAGCCACTCCAGAACGTGATGCGATTCGGATCGGTGCCGGTCGTGATCGAGCAGTGGTAGCCGTCACAAAGCGTGAAGGCTTCGGCGAGCGCGAACTGGAAGGGGATGTCTTCACGCCGGTAATAACCCATCGAATTGTCGTTCTTGTACTTCGGCCAGAAGCCGAAGCGTCCCTGGTTCCACGCAGCCTGCGAGTCGGCGAAGCTGTGAGGCGTGCTCGGCGCGAGCAGCGCGTTGAACGCTTCAGGATCGAGATGGAACGGCGCGATCTCGCGCGAGCCATTCGACTGGAACCACACCGGCCTGCCGCTTTCGAGCGGCACCGGGAAGCGGTCGCCGTAACCGCGCACGCCGCGCATCGTGCCGAAGTAGTGGTCGAAGCCGCGGTTCTCCTGCATCAAGATCACAATGTGCTTCAGGTCCTTGATCGTGCCCGTGTCGACGGCGGCGTTCGCGGCGAGCGCCCTGCGGATGCTCGATGGCAACGCGCCGAGCGCTGCGGTGCCCGACGTGAATGCGAGAAACTTGCGGCGATCCAAACTCATCGGAACCTCCTGATGCCGGAGCATCGTTTGCTTGTGAATAAAACAGGAGGGCCAAAGACCCTCCGAAGCGTATCTTCCAAGGGGAATGGAAGACGTGGGTTGTTCATCGTTGCGAAGCGTCCAACTGCCGGCATGCGATCAGAAGCGATGCTCGTACTGCAGGAAGAACGAGCGCGGCTTGCCGTTCCAGCCGTAGGGGTAGTAATAGCCTGCGTCGTTCAGGCCAATCTCGCCGCGCGCGCCGGCACGCGACAGCTGCTGGTTGCCGAAGCCGCCACGCTCGTAATAGTCCTCGTCGAGGATGTTCACGACGCGCAGCAGGAAGCGATGCTGCAGGTCGTCGCCCATGAAGTACTGCACCGAGCCGTTCAGCACGACGTAATTGCCGAAGTCGACGTCCGGGTTAGTGCGATTGCCGTTCGCATCGACGAGGCGCGCGGCGGAGGTCGGTGCCCAGTTCCATTCCGGGCCCTGCCATTTCGGATTCAGCGACAACACCCAGCGCTCGGTCGGCGTGTAGCTCAATAGCAGCGAGGCGGACCACTCGGCGCGCTCGCCGCTCTGGCGCAGGCGATTCGTTTCACCGGGCACGAGCGTCGTCAGCACGGCGCCGGTACCTTCGCGGATCGCGAACTGGTTGAAGTTCGGGTTCGGTTCGAGCGACTCCATGTCGGTGAACGTGAAGTCGGCCTGCCAGCGGTCGAAGTCGACGGCGATGTCGAGCGTCACGCCTGAAATGTCCTGCGCCGTTTTCAGGTTGAAGCTCGCCGTGGACGTATCCGGCAAACCGCTTGCGAGCGCGAAGTTGCAGAATTCGGTCGGCGTGATGATGTTCGGGTTGATGTCCTGCGGCCGCACGTTCGGGTAGTTCGGGCAGACGTTGCGCAGCGCGGCGGAGCCGAACTGGTTGTCGATCGTCGTGTCGAAGCTACCGATCTCGACGTTGTACGTACCGTCCATCAGCATGCCGTTCACGCCGATGCCGAAGCTGTAGGTTTCGACCTGCTGCGTTTCGATAGTCGGGTTCGCGATGCGGCCTTCGATGAAGCCCGCTTCCTGCACGGTGGGCTGGCTGTACGAGGTGCCGCCGTTCGAGCGCAGGTAGAAGCCGCCCGGCAATTCCTGGCGCACACCGTACTTCCAGATGGTTTCGTCTTCGTACGCGTCGTTGAAGTCCTTGCGCGCCGACAGCGAAACGTTAGTTTCGACGAAGACATCGGAACGCAGGCGCAGTTCACCGTAGATGCCATTGCTCTGCACCTTGTCGTCGCGCATGCCGTACACGCGGCTCGAATTGTCGTGGTACGTGATGTTCTGGTATCCGACGATGCCTTCGACGTTGTCGTTCATCACGTACTTCAGGCGATTGTTGAAGCCGTAATCGACGTAGCCTGCGGTCGCCTGGTCCGTATTGCCCACGCCCTTCACCGGCGCGCCAGTGCCGAAGCCGGCAATGCTTTCGATCGCATAGCCGATCGGTGCGCCGATCGGGAAGGGATTCGCGAAGGTGCCGTACGGGCGGCCCTGGGCATCGACGTAGACGCCCTCCCGCGCGCTCGTCGTGGCGTTCGTCGCGCCGAGGATCGAGTACGGATCCGTCACGCAGCCCGCCGGCAGGCCGGGCACAGTGGCAGCGAACGTTTCGAATTCCGCCGCCGTGCGAAACGCAGTGATGCCCTGGTTGCGGGCAAGTGCCTGGATGTCGGCCGGCAGGTCCTGCAGGCGCGGTATGCCGCACACGCGCGCGAGGAACTCGGTGTTCTTCAGGCGCGGATCGGTGTAGTACGCGTCGGCTTCGTAACTGAGCTGGTCGCTGAAGGCTGTCTTGAACTTCAGCTCCCACATCGGGAACACGGTGTAGTTCGGCGTGTAGACGGTCGTGCTCGGGAACGAGTCCTCGAAGTCGATCGTGCTGACCTGGTAGCCGAAGCGGAACTCGGTGTCTTCGTCGATCGCCCACAGGTACTTCAGGCCGATCGAGTTGTAGCTGTACGGAAAATCATGCATGCCGCCGAGCGCGTAGACGTTGTCGACGTACGTGTCGCGGCTGAAGATCTCGTGCGCGTCGGTTTCGTACGTGCGGCCGAACAGCATCAGGTAGTGCTCGTCCGAACCGAACATCGGCGTCGTGATGTTGCCGTACATTTCGCGCGTGCTGAAGTCGCCGGCGTAGAAGCCCGCCTCGCCGTGCACGTCGTCGCCGGCTTCGGGGCGCTTGTACACGGCGTTGACGACGCCCAGGCCGCCATTGCCACCGAAATAGAGGCTCTGGCCGCCGCGGAAAATCTCGACGTTTTCGATCATGCGCGGGTCGAGCGCCGTCGCGCCCCACAGGCTTTCGAGCGGCGTGCCGCGATCGAAAGTAGGAATGCCGTCGAGCAGCAGCAAGGTATCGCGGTCGGTGCCCCCATCGATGCGAATCGTGAATTCGCCTTCGTCCGGCGAATAGCCAATGTTTGCGCCGCGGATCAGGCCGGCTGCCAGTTCACCGAAGTTCGTGAAGCCGCCGGTGGCGATTTCGTCGGCGCTGATCACCTGCACCTGCGTGCCGAACTGCGCAACATCGATCGATAGATCCGACACTCCCTGTTGCAGCGGACGCCCTTCGACAAGCACTTCCTCGATCCCCGAGTCCGGTGCGTCGCTGTCTTCCTGGCTGCGATCTGTAGGTTGTGCGGCTGCCTGCGTGGCAACGAGCGAGGCGATGAGCAAGGCAAGCGGTTTGACGGGGTGTTTCAACGTCATCTTCTTCTCCATTCGCGCCGAGGAGTTGGATGGTGCCGGGACGGCGCAGCCCAGCGGCGTGCAATGTAGGCGCGCCGCTTTAAGCTCTTGCGAATGGGGAATTAATTGCGGGAGAAAATTGGCCGAGTTTTCCGCTCGGCTTCACGGAATAATTGCAGCAGCAGGTTAAGAATTGGCGCGGACCCCGCGGCCAGCAACAGCGCGCCTCAAGCTCCTGACTGGGGAACCCTGCTCGATGCGAGCAATGGGGCCGTACGTTTCAGGGCTTCTTCGTGCGAATGAAGTGCTCGCGGTAATACTGCAGTTCGCGGATCGAATCGCGGATGTCGTCGAGCGCCTTGTGCGAGCTTTCCTTTTTGAGGCCATCCATCAGGTCGGGGCGCCAGCGCTTCGCGAGTTCCTTGATGCTGCTGACGTCGAGGTTGCGGTAGTGGAAGAAGGCTTCGAGCGTGGGCATGTAACGCGCGAGGAAGCGGCGATCCTGGCAGATGCTGTTGCCGCACATCGGTGAGAAGCGCGGCTCGCAGTACTGCTGCAGGAACTGCAGCGTGATGCGTTCGGCGCCGGCTTCATCATGGGGACTGACGCGCACGCGCTCGATGAGGCCGTTCTGGCCATGATGATGCTGGTTCCAGTCGTCCATGCCGTCCATCACGTATTTCGACTGGTGCACGGCGAGCACCGGCCCTTCGGCGACGACGACGAGATCGGTATTCGTGACGATCGTGGCGATCTCGATGATGCGGTCGGTGTCGGGGCTGAGGCCCGTCATCTCGAGGTCGATCCAGATCAGGTGCTGCTTCTTGTCCATACGGCCAATCCGTCTCGCTTCCTTTATATATAGGCAGCGCGAGTGTGTTGCAGTTTGCGGCGCAGGGCAAGGCGGGTATTACCCGGGCGAGCGCGGCGCGTGCAGTAGTAAAGTCCCTGCAAGCCGCGGGGCTGGCAAGACTGCTAGTATTGGCGCATGAAGAAGAAGCAGCTGAACGAACGCCAGCTCGATCGCATCCAGCGCATGCAGGACCGGCGCGCGGCCGGCGGCGAGCATGAACACGAGGCCGATGGTCCGCAACGCCGCGGACTCGTGCTAAGCCATTTTGGCCAGCAGCTCGATGTCGAGGCGCTCGACGAGCCGGACAAGGGCAGCATCGTGCGCTGCTACCAGCGCAGCAATCTCGATCCGCTCGTGGCAGGCGACGAAGTCATCTGGCAACAGGGCAGCACTGCCAACGTCGTGGTTGCCGGCCTGCCGCGCCGCTCGCTGCTGCGGCGTCCGAACATGTTCGGCGAACTGAAGCCCGTCGCGGCGAACATCGACACGCTTGTCGTCGTCATCGCACCGTTGCCTGAGCCGCATCCCAATCTCGTCGACCGTTACCTTGTCGTTGCCGAGAACCATGGCTTCGCGCCGCTGATCGTGCTGAACAAGAGCGACCTGATGGACGGAGCCTCGCGCGAACCGCTGCTGGCCATGCTCGCATCGTATGCGACACTCGGTTATCCGACCCTCCTCGTGTCGAGCCGCAGCCGCGAAGGCCTGCCGGCGCTGTCGGAACGCCTTGCCACGGCGACGAGCATCTTCGTCGGCCAGAGCGGTGTCGGTAAATCGGCGCTCGTGAATGCGCTGCTGCCCGGAGTCAACACACTCGAAGGCAGCCTGTCCGAAGCCGTGGTCAAGGGTCGGCATACGACGACGTCGGCGCGGCTCTTTCATTTTCCCGGCGGCGGCAACCTGATCGACTCGCCAGGCATCCGCGAATTCGGCCTGACGCATCTCGAGCCCGCGCAGCTGCTGCAGGGCTTCATCGAGTTTCGCCCTTATCTCGACGGCTGCCGCTTCCGCGACTGCCGGCACGAGCGCGAGCCGGGTTGCCGGCTGCAGGAAGCCGTCGCACAGGGCCGCATCGATCCGCGCCGCCTCGCCAGTTACCAGTTGATCAGAAGTTCGCTCTCATGACAGTCCCGCTGATCCTCGAACCCGCCGAACTCGAAGCCATGCTCGGCACGCCCGACCTGCTCGTCGTCGACCTGTGCCAGCCGCAGAACTGGCGCAGCGCGCATGTGCCCGGCGCCGTGCATGTGAATCCGGGCGAACTCGTCAGCGGCATTCCTCCGGCCGCCGGAAGCTTGCCGCCGCTCGGCCAGCTGCGCGCGCTGTTCGCGCGGATCGGTTATGCGCCGCACAAGCACATCGTGGCCTATGACGACGAAGGCGGTGGCTGGGCCGGCCGTTTCCTGTGGACGCTCGACGTCATCGGCCACAGACCTTATTCGTACCTGAATGGCGGCCTGTATGCCTGGTACCACGAGAAGCATCCAGTGACGGCGGATGTCGCGGACGTGATGCCGAACATCGGCATCGAGCTGACACTGAACACCGACGCAATCGCCGACCTCGAGACGGTACGCGCCGCCATCGGCGTGCCTGACATTCGCATCTGGGATGCGCGCTCACGCGAGGAATACCTTGGCCTGCGCAGCTCCTCGCTGCGTGCCGGCCACATTCCGGGCGCCGTCAATCTCGACTGGCTCGAACTGATGGATCGCACGCGCAACCTGCGCCTGCTGCCCGAGGCCGAGTTACGCCGCAAGCTCGACGCGATCGGCATCCGCGCCGGCGACACGATCATCACGCATTGCCAGAGCCATCACCGCTCGGGGCTTTCATGGCTCGTCGCGAAGGCACTGGGCTTTCCGGCGAAGGCCTACCATGCCTCGTGGGGCGAATGGGGCAATCGCGACGACACACCCATCGAATCCATGGCCTGACAACTCCTATGACGACGCTGTTCATCCTTTTGCAGAAACTCGTACCGCATCATCTGCTGTCGCGGCTCACCGGCAAATTCGCCGCCAGCGAAATTTCGTGGCTGAAAAACCTGATGATCCTGCGCTTCATCGCCACGTACGGCGTGAACATGCAGGAAGCGGCAGAACCCGATCCGCGCAAGTACGCAAGCTTCAACGCCTTCTTCACGCGCGCGTTGAAACCGGGCGCGCGCGTGCTCGCTTCGGCGTCGAATGCCGTGCTGTCGCCGGCGGACGGCACGATCAGCGCGCTCGGCCCGATCGCCGACGAAGCCGTGTTCCAGGCCAAGGGCCATACGTATTCGCTGACTACGCTGCTCGGCGGCGATGCGGCGAGGGCGGCGCCCTTTCGCAACGGCAGCTTCGCGACGGTGTACCTCTCGCCGCGCGATTACCATCGCGTGCACATTCCGCTCGGCGGCACGTTGCGCGAGATGATCTACGTGCCAGGCGAGCTGTTCTCGGTCAACCAGGTGACGGCCGAGAACGTGCCTGAGCTGTTCGCGCGCAACGAGCGCGCGGTGTGCATCTTCGATACCGCGGTGGGGCCGATGGCGGTCGTGCTCGTCGGGGCGATGATCGTCGCGGGCATCGAAACGGTGTGGGCAGGAACGGTGGCGCCGGCGCCGCATACCTTGCGCGTAACGGATTACCGCAGCGCGCAGCCAGCGGTGCATCTGCACAAAGGTGATGAACTCGGACGCTTCCTGCTCGGATCGACGGCGATCGTGCTGTTCGGGCCAGGTGTCGCAACCTGGCGCGCGGACCTCGCGTCTGGCTCGCCGGTGCGCATGGGCGAGCAGCTCGGCACGCTCGCGCAGGTTTAATCAGCGGCGCGGCGGCACCATGACGACGACCGTACGCGCGAGCTTGTCGTGGAATCCCTGCTTGCGCCGGTCGAACGCGACCCACAGGAAGCCGATGAACAGTGGCAGCGCCGAGATGTAATAGGCCACATAACGGACGACGAGGCGCAAAGCTGGGGGCTTGCCGCCGGAGTCCGCATCGACGATCGCCATGCCCATCATGATCTTGCCCGGCGTGGCGGACTTCCAGATCCAGCACACCACGACATACAGCAGCGGCAGGCCGTAGTTCAGCGTGTAGCCGAGCGGCGTTTCCAGTACCGTGGTATCGGCCATGATGTCCGGCCCGAAGACGACCAAGAACAGCGGCACGAGCACGAGCAGCTGGATGATGGAATCGAGGACCGCCGCCAGGAGGCGGGACCAGAACCCGGCGAACTTCACTGTCGTCAGATCAACTTGCACCCTGGCCTCCTTCCGTTACGTGATGCTGCGAGTGTAGTCCTCAGGCGCGAGGGTGCGCAAAGGCAAGAACGTCGGCGATCGTGCGCGCGCCGCTTTGCAGCATCAGCAAACGATCGACGCCGAGTGCAACGCCGGCACACGGCGGCATGCCGTGCTGCAGCGCGGCGAGCAGGCGCGTGTCGACCGGGTATTCCGGCAGGTCGCGTGCATGGCGCAGAGCCCTGTCCGCCGTGAAGCGCCTCTGCTGCTCGGCGGCGTCGGCGAGCTCGTCGTATCCATTCGCGATTTCCATGCCGCCGATGACGAGTTCGAAGCGCAGTGCAACCGACCGTCCATGCGCATCGCGCGCAATGCGCGCAAGGGCGGCCTGTGTCGCCGGGTAGTCATGGATGAAGGTCGGCTGCTGCAGCGCTGGTTCGATGACCTGGTTGTAGAGCAGCTCGAGCAAGGTGTCGCGATGCGTTTCGGCACGGTGCAGCTCGATGTGCCGGGCCACGAGCCCCTGCAGGTCGGCATCCGCGATGGCATGTGGATCGATGCCGAGTTCGCGCTGGAAGAGATCGTGGTACGTCAGTCGCTCGCAGCGCTGCATGCCGAGGACTTCGGCGACGAGCGCTTCGACTTCATCCATCAGCTGCGCGAGCGAAAAGCCGGGTCGGTACCATTCGAGCATCGTGAACTCGGGATTGTGGCGCGAGCCCTGTTCACCGCTTCGCACGGCCTTGCCCAGCTGGTAGATCGGACCACTGCCGGCGGCGAGCAGGCGCTTCATCGCGAATTCAGGCGACGTTTGCAGGTAAAGCGTTTCTGCAGGGCCGCGTGGATATGGCTCGTACGCGGCGGTGACCGGATGCAGGTTCGGATCGGTACCGATCGTGTGCGACAGCAGCGGGGTATCGACTTCGAGTACGCCGCGCGCCTCGAAGAAGGCGCGCAGCATGCGATTCAGGCTGGCCCGGGCCCGGATGAGCTCGAGGCTTGCGGTGGGCTGCCAGTCATCGGTGTGCATGGCTGCCCGCGATGCGGATTATTTCTTGACGCGGTTCTGGTAGTCGCCGGTGCGCGTGTCGACGCGAACCCAGTCACCGATCTCGATGAACAGCGGCACGCGAACGTTTGCGCCCGAACTCAGCGTGGCCGGCTTCGTGCCACCGGTGGCGGTATCGCCGCGCAGGCCGGGGTCGGTCTGCGTGACTTCCATTTCGATGAAGTTCGGCGGCGTGACGGCGATCGGCACGTCGTTCCATACCATCACGATGTACTTCTCTTCTTCCTTCAGCCAGTCGAGCACGTCGGCGACGGCTTTCTTGTCGGCGGCGATCTGTTCAAAGCTGCCGTCCGTCTTCATGAAGTGCCAGAACTCGCCGTCGCTGTAGAGGTACTGCATGTCGGTTTCGCTGATGTCGGCGGTTTCGAAGGTTTCGCCGGACTTGAAGGTTTTTTCCCACACACGGTTGTTCAGCAGGTTACGCAGGCGCACGCGGTTGAAGGCCTGGCCCTTGCCCGGCTTCACGAATTCGTTGTCGAGGATCGTGCACGGATCGGTGTCGATCATTATTTTCAGGCCGTTGCGGAATTCGGTCGTGGATACTGTCGCCATCGTCTGCCTCGTCGTTATACCCGCTTCGGGTGTGTATGCCGGTCGCTTTGCGACGCCGGGCTGTTCTGGAAAGGTGCGCATGATACCCGCGCGCCCAGTCGCGCGCCATACGGCACAGCGCCCGCTGCGCTATACATTGCGGCTTTTCGCGTGAATTTGCCCCTCGTTCCCCGCATAATAGCCGCCCATGCTGCGCACGATTCCCCTGAGCCCGATCTCCGTTCCCGACCCCGCCCCGACATGGCAGGAACAGCTCGCCGACCTTGTCACGGGACTTCCCGAACTGCTCGCAGCACTCAAGCTGGATGTTGCGCAATTGCACGCCGCCGGACTCGACGTATCCGAGGCCGCCCTGCAACAGTTCCCGCTGCGCGTGCCACGCCCATACCTCGCGCGCATGGCGCCCGGCGATCCGCACGACCCCCTGCTGCTGCAGGTACTGCCACAGGCCACGGAGTTGCTTGCAACGCCGGGCTACGTACTCGATCCGCTCGGCGAAGCACCGGCCAACAAGCATCGCGGCCTGCTGCATAAATATGAAGGCCGCGTCTTGCTGATCGCCACGCAAAGCTGCGCGATCCACTGCCGCTACTGTTTTCGCCGCCACTTCCCGTACGCCGAAAATCGTCCGGGCCGCGCACAGTGGCAGGAAAGTTTCGATTACATCTCGGCCGACGCATCGATCAGCGAAGTGATCCTCAGTGGCGGCGACCCGCTCGCGAGTTCGAATACCTACCTGCAGTGGCTCGTCGACAACCTGCTGGCGATTCCACACGTGCAGCGACTGCGCATCCATACGCGCCTGCCGATCATGTTGCCGGCGCGCGTCGACTCCGCCTTGCTGCAGATGCTCGGCAAGCGCCGCCAGCAGGTCGTCATGGTGCTGCATGCGAACCACGCGCAGGAATTCGATGCCGACGTCGATGCGGCCTGTGCACGGCTGCGCGCGGAAGGCGTTCACCTGCTGAACCAGAGCGTGCTGCTGAAAGGCATCAACGACAGAGCCGATGCGCTTGCCGCGCTGAGCGAACGTTTGTTGGCGGCCGGCGTGCTTCCGTACTATGTTCATATGCCGGACAAGGTGCAGGGCACCGCGCATTTCGACGTGTCCGACGGCGACGCACACGCGCTGATGCAGGCCCTGCACGCACGGCTTCCCGGCTACCTCGTGCCGCGCCTCGTGCGCGAGGAAAGCGGCAAGCCCGGCAAGACCCTGCTGACGCCGGTCACGAGCGGCTGACCGCCACGCTGCGCAACGAGCCTACGGAATGAATCAACCCGCGTTCATACAGCTGCTCGTGACGGCCGATGCCGTCGATGCCGCGAACCGCCTCATCAGCGGCCTGCGTGCCGCCGGCATTCCGGTGCGCAGCACGAGCTGTTCCGACGAACATGAGCTCGATGCGCTGCTCGCGCGCGAGCAGTGGGACGTAGTTGCCTGCTATGCGGGCACGCGCCTTCCGCTCGCGACGGTAATCTCAGCTGTCCGCCGTGCGGAACTCGACCTTGCCGTGCTGTGCATCGGCACTGCCGGCAATGCAGCGACCCTGGATGCCAACGAATGCATTGCGGAGAGCGAACACGAGAGACTGCTCGTGGCAGTCCGCCGTGAAGCGGAGGTGGTGCGGCTGCGCCGCCGCGTGCGCCAGCTCGAACTGCAGCAACGCGAGCTCGAGAAGCGCCACGCGCTGCTGATGGAAAGCAGCCACACGCCGCTGGCATACGTGCAGGACGGCGTGCATCTCACATGCAACCGGAGCTATGCACGCTGCTTCGGTTATGCCGACGGCATGGCGATCGCGGCAGTTCCGCTGCTCGACCTCGTGAGCCGCGATGCACGCAACGTGGTACGCGACCTGCTCAAGCACGCACTCGACGGCGAACAGCATGCAGCCGTCGTGATCCTCCGCCGCGACGGCAGCGAAGAGCCGATGGAACTCGCCGCTACACCTGTCGAATACCATGGCAGGTCCTGCGTGCAACTCGCGGTCACGCCGCCCCGTGGCGACACGGCATACGCAGCGCACCTCGCGCAGATCGACACGGAAGACCTGCTGACTCGCCTCGACAATGCCGGGCATTTCGCAACGCGTATCGAACAGGCGATTCGCGCGGCCGTGCAGGACAACCGCTTCAGCTCGCTGTTACTAGTCGACATTGCGGACTTCGACGACCTCAGCAGCGCGCTCGGCCGTTCGAGCACGAACATCGTGCTGACCGACATTGCCCGTGCATTGCGCGAACTCGTCGGCCAGGACGACGCCGTCGCCCGCATCGATGATCACGGCTTCGGCATCCTGCTGCCGCACGGCGACCCCGATCGGGCGCTTGCGCTCTCGCGTGACATCCAGGACCGCGTGAACAACCGCATATCGGCGGCCATGTTGCCTTCGCTCGAACTGCGGTGCGCGATCGGCATGGTGCTCGTCAACGGCTTCGCCGGCGACGCGAACGCAGTCCTCGACCGCGCGCGCGCCAACCTGCGCGACAAGCCGCTCAGCGCCGATGGCAAGTTCCAGTACCGCATCGGTGAAGAACTGCACCATGATGCCGGCGAGATGCTCGACTACCTGAAGGCCGCCTTGCTGAACCGGCGCTTCAAGCTGCTGTTCCAGCCGCTCGTGCCTCTCGACGGCACTGGCCCCAGAAGCTACGAAGTACTGATGCGCATGCTCGATCGCGATGGCAACGAGGTATCGCCTGCAGCCTTCCTGCCGCTGGCAAACCTGAACGGCGTCGGCGAAGAGATAGACCGGCTCGTCATCGGACTTGCGCTCGATTCGCTGAAGGGTGGCGCCGCCACCGAACGCCTGCTGATCAACGTGACGAGCAATACGCTGACGAGCCGTACCTTCCTGCCGTGGCTGAGCGACAGGCTGCGCGACGGCCGCATCGCGTCCGACCTGCTCGTTCTGCAGGTCAGCGAAGTCGACATTCATCGCAACCCGGCGCAGGCACGAGTGTTCTGCCGCGGGCTGCGCGAACTTAACGTCGGCATCGCGATCTGCCACTTCGGCTGCGCGCTCGATCCCTTTGCCGTGATCGACGCGCTGGCGCCGACACTCGCCAAACTCGACGAATCACTCGTTCGCGACATCATGTACAGCCCGCAACAGCGCGACGCAGTACGCGGCCACATCCGCAAACTGCACGAGCAGGGCTTGCGTGTCGTCGCGCCGCAGGTGGAAGATATGGACATGCTGCCGGTGCTTTGGCAAACCGGCGCCGACTACGTGCAGGGTTACTGCCTGCAGCGGCCAAGCGATGCGATGGACTACGAGTTCGTCCACGTCGAGGAGATCACGCTCCCGGCGGCGCAGAACTGACGCGACCTTCCCCTCTAATACGCACCTCACCAAATCCAATCCCTGAGCTTTTGAGCGAATCATACGCATGGCGATAAAACACAAGATCACGCTGAGCGTCAGCCTGTTGCTGATCCTGATACTCGTGGCCTTCTGGCTCGCGCTGAAACTGCAATTTCAGCAAACGGTTGCGCAGCAGACCGACACGCTCGGCAACATCCTCGCGCGCCAGACCGCCGACTCCGTGACCGAGCTCGTGCTCGCGAACGACGTGCTCGGCCTGAACGTCGTCGTGAACCAGCTGGCGCGCGAAAATGGGGTCGCTAACATCACGATCACCGATGTCGACGGCCGTGAGCTGACCTCGACGGCGCTGCAGGGACTGGTCGAGGAAGACGGCAGTACGCCGTATGTCGCCCCGGTGACGTTGCAGGGGGCCATCGCCGGATACGTGTCGCTGTCGCTCGACGAATCATTCCTGACCAACCCCGTCACGCGGCCCGACGCCGTGTTCTTCATCATCATCGGCGCCGGACTCGTGCTCGTGTTCGCCGCCTCGCATGCAATCGCAGCGCAGGTGACGACCCCAGTGCTCGAACTCGTCCAGATGACGGAAGCCGACGAGGGCGCCGACCCGGACGCACTCGCCGTGAACCGCCGCGACGAATTCGGCCTGTTACAGCAACGCATCGCCGACCTGATCTGGCGCCAGCGCGAACTCGAGGAGCAGATCGACGTGATCGGCGCGCCACGCGAGGATCCGGAGAACGCGAATGGCCTGAAGGCCGAACGCCGCACCGTGACGCTGCTGTACGTGCAGGTCGCCAACAGCGTGAAAGCGCTCGACCTGCTGCACCCCGGCACGCTGTCGACGCTACTGCAGCAATACCAGTTCTACCTGCGCCAGGCCGCGCGCCTGTATCGCGGCGTCGTCGTGCGCATCAACGGCGACAGCGCGCTCGTTGCCTTCGACACGCGCCGCTGCCAGGATGAACATGCGTTCGATGCACTGTGCTGTGCGCAGCTGTTCATGCGCCTGATGCAGAAAGTGGCCGAGGACCAGCGCGCCCGCAAGGCACAGGCGCTCGAGTTCTGCGTTGCGGTATTCAGCGGCGATGCGTACTTCTCGCCGATCTGGCGCAAGCAGAAAGGCGATGACGACAAACAGCGCCAGGAGTCGGTGATCGGCAAGTCCGTGGACTACGTGATGGAGCTCGCCACGCACAGTCGTGCCGGCGAGATACTCGTCAGCGAAGCGAGTTTCGAACTTGCCGATGGCAACAACCGTTTCGGTGCGCAGCAAAGCCGGAAGGTGGCGCTTGACAGTGGCAACGCCAATCTGGTGATTTACACGTTGCCGCCGGAATCCGGCACACACAGCGAACTGCTCGAGCGCCAGCGCCAGCACCTGCTGCCTGAGCAGGCACAGGGCTAAACGCCCAGGAACGCATCGCCGGCCCAATGAAGTGGACAGGAGTTTTATGGACGACAACATCAGCGTAGGCCATCCTTTTTATTTTCCGACGCAGGTCGTGATGCTCGACGACGACCCGGACTTTCTCGAAGGCATCAGCCTGATGCTGAACAAGAACCTCAGCTTCAAACTGTTCCAGTCCGCAAAGGAGGCGCTGAAGTACGTCAACCAGGCGCACCAGCACGTCAACTTTCTTCAACGCTGCTACACGAATTACAAGACGGGTCCTCTCGAGTCGGATTCGCTGTCGCACATCGACATCGCGAAGATCCATCTCGAAGTACTGAACGGCTTCCGTTTCCAGACCTGTTCGACCGTCGTCGTCGATTACTCGATGCCGGAGATGAACGGACTCGAATTCCTGATGGCGATGAAAAACCCATTCATTCGCAAAGTGCTGCTGACCGGCCAGGCCGACATGGAACTCGCGATCAAGGCCTTCAACCAGCAGCTGATCGACCAGTTCATCGACAAGCACGACCCGCGGCTGAAACAGAAGCTCAATGCGACGATCGCGAGCTTCCAGGAACAATACTTCCGCAGCAGCTACAAGCTGATTACCGACCCGATCATCGCTAACAACCACGATGCGTTCCTCGTCAACAGGGAGTTCCAGCAGTTCTTCGAGGAACTGCGCAAGCAGCTCGGCTGCGTCGAGTACTACATGCTCGATGTGCCGCACAGCGGCTTCCTGATGCTCGATTCAGTGGGTAAGCGCCATTGTTTGCTGGTCTACACGGAAGAAGCGCTGAAAGACCATCACCATATGCTGCGCGAACTGAAGGCACCGCCCGAACTCGTGCAACAGGTCGGCAATGGAACGCTGCTGCCCGGCTACGATGCGCAGGCAACACAGCTGACGCTGCAACACGAAGCCATCCAGCGCTGGGATTTGTTCTACTTCCCCGCACGCCGCGTCGGCAACACGCAGTACTACACGACGATGACCGGCGACGATTTCCTTCCGATCCACGGCAAGCCCGTGATTTCGTACGGGGAATTCCTCGAGACGAACAGCATCGTGCAACAAACCATGCACTAGCTTGCGCCGCGGTATACCGGCAGGCTGATGACGAACTCGGCGTACTCGCCAAGCACGGAATGCACGTCGATCATGCCGTCGAAGTTGAGCACCGTGCGCTTGCAGAAGGCGAGGCCGGCGCCGGTGCCGTCGGACTTCGTCGTGAAGAAGCCGTCGAAGACCTTGTCGACCACGTCGGGCGCGATGCCGAGCCCGCCATCGCGAAACACGAGCTTGTTGTACGGGTCGCCGCGCACCAGCGTGATCGTGATGTCGCCTTTCTGTGCGGATTGCAGCGAGTAGAACGCGTTCTTCAGCAGGTTGAACAGGATATAGATGAACAGGCTCTCGATGCCGAGGAACGTGAAATCCTTTTCGAGATGCAGGTGCAACTTGTCGCGCTCGCCTGTCTTGAAAGGATAACGGTCGACTGCCTGCTCGACGATGCTTGCAGCGGAGCAGGGATTCAACTGGCGCCGGTCGAGCGCATTCTCGCGCAGGTTCATCAGCAGCATGTCGATCACCGTGTTCGCCTGGTCAATCATCAGCTTGATGCGGCGCGGCGTACCCTGCAGCGTGTTCAGGTGATTCTCGCGGATCGGCGGGTACTGGTCCGGCAAGGTCCGCACGCAATGGCCGTAGCTGCGCAACAAATCGGGCAGGTACTCCTCGAGGCCCGAGATGCTGGCGCGGATTCCCGAAAGCGGTGTGCGCATTTCATGCGCGATGTTCGCGCTGAGGCTTTGCATCACCTGCACTTTTTCAGCATGGTCCATCGCGGTCTTCTGCAGGATCTTCGCGTAGATGCGGATGCGGTCGAGAACTATCGACAACTGGTTCGCAAGATAGCCGTACATCTGGTATTCGAACGCGGAGTACGGCTTGTCGTTAACCGAGCGGCCCAGCATGATCGCGCACAGCACCTTGCCGTTCTGTGTCACTGGCACCAGCAGGCTCGTCCCGGTTTCGACGAAGGCCTGCTTCAGTAGCGGCGGCGCGTCGGCCAGTGATGTTACTTTGCCAGCCTCCTCGAGCGCCGCTTCGAAGTCCGCTGTGTGGAAGGACCAGGTCTTCTGGTCCGGCCAGTTGCGCAGGCGCAAGTCGCAGCCGTCTGGCACAGCGGCACTCTCACGCGCCGGGATCTCGGACGACAGCAGGTATACCGTGCGCCGCGCCTGCACGCGCGCTTTCAGCGTGTCGTTGACGAGCACCAGCACGTCGTCGACTTCGAGGAAGTTGTGGATCTTGCGATTCAGCTCGATGAAAGCCGAGAAAAACTGCAGTTCACTGGCATTCGTGAGGTGTCCCGTGGCCTGGCTGATGATGCGCAACAGCGTATCGTGGCTTGTCACGATCACGAAGATCAGGCCGAGGATGTACCCCAGCAGCGGTACCGGGTCCTGCTCCTCGTTGAGAATCAGCGTGATGTAGAAGAAGGAAAGCGAGAAGTAGACGAGGACGAGATAGAGCCTGTTGCGATCCATGAATAGGTTCATTGGTTATATAATCACCGCGTCTCGCAATTTGCCGTGGATTTAATTCAGATCAACCATGCTGGAAAGCGCTCCGTCGTATATTTTCTATCCAGTCACCGCCGTATGGAGCTTGTGTTATGGCAGCCTCGCGGGTGCCTGGTTCAAACTGCTGGCGGTGTATGAGAACTGGATCGAGATGAATCGCTATCATCTGATCCTGTGGAAGAAATATCCGCAGCGCAGTTATGTGAAATACATCTCTGGCATCTGGGCAACCCAGATCAAGGATAAACCAGTTGAGCTTGCCGAGTACACCCGGCATCAGATCGAGAAGAGCCGGCCCACGGAACCCTTTCCGGCTGGCCGCATCATCCTCAACACGATATTCATGCTGATTGTCACGCCGTTCCTCGTGCTGACTGGCCTGTACAAAGGTCCGATATATGTTTTTCGTCGTGCGGTCGAACGCCGCCGCGAATTATTGAATACATGACAGGTGAAACGAATGGGCTTGTTTTCCGCCGCACGCAAACATGCGAAACCGCTGGTGCTCGTCGTCGAGGACAACGCGCGCCAGGCCGAACTCATCCACAAGATCATCGATGAGACCGGCCTCTACGAAACGCTTCGCGCCAGCAATGGCGAGGAAGCGATGGCGGTACTCGCGAGGTACGAGCGTGGTTTCGACTTCCTGAGCAACGAGATCGCGTGCATCCTGCTCGACTGGCAGATGCCGAAGATGCATGGCGAAACATTCCTGCGCATGCTGCGCGAAAAGGAAAACAAGAGCCCATTCAAGCGCCACATCCCGGTCGTCATCGTTTCGGCCTACGGCGACAACGAGCTTCGCATGGTTGCAGAGGATTCGTCGGTCGGCCTCGCATCGGCTTACCTGCTGAAACCCTTCGACGAAGGCGAACTGCTGCTGACGCTCAAGCGCATCGTCATCGACAAGGAAGGCGAGATCATGCGCGAACTGCTCGTCGAACAGCGTTCGCGCTGGACGCAGGAATTCCGCAAGGATCTCAAGTAAGCGGCGCGCCGCGCGGGGAAGCAAAAACCAACGGTCCTTCACGCAACGCGATGAACCCTGCCAGGCCTATGGATAGGCCTGCGACAGGTGCGGGCCTTTCGAATTTTCGTCCTGCGTTTTCTTGCGAGGCAGCGTGATCGTGAAGCGCGTGCCGACATTTTCTTCGCTCGTAAAACGAATCGTGCCCTGGTGTGCGGTGACGATGCGGTTGACGATCGTCAGCCCCCAGCCGCGACCTGCCGTGGAATTGCCGACGCTCGCCCCGCGACCGCTGAAATAGGGCTCCCAGACTTTCGAGCGCAGCGATTCCGGAATGCCTTCGCCGCTATCCTCCACGGTGATGACGACGTCACTGGCCGTGGCGCGACTGCTGAATGCAAAGGTGCCTCCGTTCGGCATCGCGTCCATCGCATTGTGGATCAGGTTCGTGACGACGACCTGGATGTCGCTGAACACGCCGGTGATGTCCGGTACTTCGGCCAGGTCCAGCTCGACCTTGTAGCGGCTGCGGTCGATCAGGCGCAGGCAGCGCTGGATGACCTCGTTCACATTGATGTCGGTTGCGCGGTGTTCCGATGCGCGATCCACTTCGGTGATCGTAAGCGTTTCATCGACGATTTCGAGTGCATGGCTGATTTCCTCCTGCGCTACTGCCTTGTAGTTCTGCAGGTCTTCGAGCGTCTTGATCCGGCCGATGCCCATCTTGATGATGTTCAGCGGCGTGCGTATCTCGTGGTGGCACTGGCGCGTGGCATGCACGATCGATTCGATCTTCTGTGCGCGGATTAGCTGGATCTCGGCTTCGTGCAATTTCTGCCGACTCTCGCTGTATAGCAGCTCCAGCTTTTCCATCGGCGTCAGGCGATACAGGATCGGGGCGAGGAAGTTGATGAGATTGTTGAAGAAGCGCAGGTCGGATTCGCTGTAGGAGCGCTGGTTGCTGCGCTCTCCCAGCACCATCACGCCTTCGAGGAATTCTGGAGAATGGAACGGCAGGATCATGCCGGCGCGCCCCTTGCCGAACTGGAGCTCCTCGAGCCGGCGCAGCACCGCGTCGGACGCTTGCTCGAGGCGCAGGCATTCGTTCAACCCGCGCATGCTGTCGATCAGCGGATCGTCGTTACGGATGCGCTGGAACTTGCCGACGATGCGGTAATAGCTGAAATTCTCCTGCTCGTCGCGCACGGCGACGATCGTCATGACATCTTCGAGTTCGAACACTTCGTCGATCACGCGTGCCACTTCCTTGAAGATGGCCTCGCGGTTCTTCTCCATCGTAATCCTGCCCGACAGCCGGTTGATGATCTCCTCGGTGGAATACCAGCCGCGCACGAACTTGCGCTTCGCCGTCGTCAGCAGGAACTGCTGCAGCGGGTGGGCGCCCAGCGCGATGATGAAGACCTCGGCACAGCGAGCGAAGAAGTTGAGCACCGGTTGGCCACTGGTCAGCACTTCGAGCGTGAACGTGACACCCAGCATCAGCACCAGCGTGACGAACCATGCCGTGCCACGATTGATGATGACCGCGACGTCGAGGAAGTCGTGTTTCGTGACTGCGTAGAAGAACAGGGCCGGCGTGAGGGTCGCGCTGAGCCTGCCGACGATCAGCAGATCGTAGATACCGAGAGACGGAAGGATCAGGTTGAACGTGATTGCGCAGGAAACGTATACGAAAATCCCGATGAAGAAGTAACGGATGCGCGAGCGATGTTCCGGATACCGCTTCCAGGCCATCAGCAGACGGTAAAGCGACGAGAAGCCCATCAACGCGATGTAGATCGAGTAGTACACGAAGCCGGGACCGTCCTGGTAGACGATCTCCGTGCCCTCGAGCGTCGCATCCGTCACGGTGTCGGTAAGGAAGATCGCGAATACGAGACCGGCGAACACGAGTGCGTTCAGCAAGTTGACCCTGCTGTGATGTCGCACAGGATAGGACGAACAGAAATAGTACAGGCCGTTCGCGAAGACCATGGCGGACGTGAGCTGCAGCCGCACGATCACGTCGAGGTAACTCATCCCGATGCGTTCTTCGATCAGGAAGTTGCAGATGTTCCAGATGGCCAGGCCGACGGTGGTCCCGAAAAAGAACCACGTGATGACCTCGCGTTTGCGCGCCACCAGGAAGCTGGCCAGCAGAATGAGAAGTCCGGCGTTGCCGAGAAATAGATAGCTGAGTGGGACGTCCATGCCTCACACCAGCCGGTGGCGCTTTACTACGGACACGAATTCAATCCGACAGCGTCATTCGCACAGGTAGCGTTTGATGTTGCCGATGATTTCGACCTGGCTCTTGCGTTTTGCCGCCTCGTCGATCGAACCGTATAGCAGGCTCATCGCATATTTCACGCTGCCTTTCATCAGCAGCAGGCCATCGACCATGAATAGCTGCAGCGGCACGAAGCCGACACCCAAGCTCCATTTGAATGCCTTGCTCGTGATTTTCGTGCGGAAGAAGGCGACATTGCAGTCGACGCTCTTGGCCTTCTCGAAGAGCGGAATAGTCAGGTACGGGGTCTTGTCCTGGCGAAACTCCTTGATGACACCAAGCTCGCGTATCGACAGGAAGCGGTTGTGCTTGCTGACGTTACCCAGCCAGTAACGCGCGACTTCGATGCTCTCGTGGCGTTTCAGCGCGGACGCCGAGAACGGCGCGCTGTCATCGGTCAGCGAATCGGAATCCATCAGGAAGCCCCAGCTGAATCCGACGACGCGCTCTTCCTTGAACAGCAGCGACATGACGGGTGTGTAACGGCTGTCGCAGTTGATGAAGCGCGTGATTTCATCGAGTGCGGATTCAAGCGTCCAGTCTTCACCCCAGCTCTCGTTGAACACTTCGGCATAGCACTTTGCCATGCTGACGAGCGTGCTGCGCGGCAAGCGCTCGAGCTCGTCGCCGCTGTAAAACTGCAGCGCGAAATCTTCGCCGCACTGCTTCTGCAACTTGAGGTTCAGCTTGGCAATGCGGAGCTGGTCGTCGCTCTGTTCGAAAACCTTGAACAGGTGGCCAATGCTGGCCGGATGGACCGACGGTTCGTAATGCAGCGCCGTTGTGGCCTGATACCGCGACATGCTGGACCTCCAATTTGCGAACGGGTGAAACCGGACGGGAAAATTACTGGAAAAGTAATATTTGTGAAGCGCGTAACACCGGGTTGCCCGCATTCTAACAGAGAAGTTCAAAAAGCATAGGAAGGCTCTGGACAAGTCCAGAGCGATGATGTAACGCGGAATGCTGATATCAGACTGCTGCCATCCTTGGTAGCAGTTTCTGTAAAGACTGGAATCAATTCCGCACAGATGCGGGTTGTTCCATGCGACGTGGCGGGAAGATCAGAGGCGGTATTCGATGTCGATGCCGAACGAGCGCGGCTCGCCAAACATTTCGATAAAGCTGTTGAGGCCATCGCCCTTTACGCGTGTGCGGTAGGTTTTCCCCAACATATTGTGTGTCCACAAGCGCGCGCGCCAAGGCGATCCATTTTTGCCGAGGCCGATCGATGCATTCATCACGCCGTATCCGGGCAGGTAGTTCACGGCGGCTTCCGCAGGAACCGACTGATGGCCGGCGAAGTCCGTGCGATAGTCGTATCCAACGGACCAGTCGACGTACTGCCCGGTACTGAGGTCTTGCCGAACCGTCAGCATCACGTTGCCGCTCCACTCCGGTGCATACGGACGCCGGCCGGTGATCTGGACTTGCTGCTTCAGCAGGTTCGACGTGGTCTTGCCAGTGCTGACGAAGCGCGCGTCGAGCCACGCGACGCCCGCGACAAGAGAGACACGCGGCAGCGGCTGCCATTCGAGCTGCAACTCGGCACCGTCGTGTTTTGCATCGCCCTGGTTCGCGAGGCTGTCGATGCCGGTGTTCGTCAGCGGATTGATGCGCTGGATGTAACCCTGTACGTCTTCATAGTCATAGTGGAACAGCGCGCCATTTACCTGCAGCGCATGTTGCGGGAAACTTTTCTTGATGCCGAGCTCCACTGCATTGATCGTTTCCTCGAGATAAGGCTCCACTTCGATCGGCGAGAACGGGAAGCCACCGTAGAAACCGCCGCTCTTGAAGCCACGCGAGAGCTTGCCATACGCGAGCAGGCTTTCGTCCGGAGTCCAGTTTAGGCTCACCGAACCGGATACGTTGCTGTCGAGCGCGTAGTCGCGCTGCAGGTCGCGTGCGAGGTAAAGCGGTGGCGTTATCGGGACATAGAGATCGCCATTGCGGTATTCCTTGTCCTCGTCGGTGTAACGCAGGCTCGCGTTGATACTCCACTGCGAGCTGAGCGTGTACGCGACGTCGGTGAACGCGGCAGCCGCACGCGTGTTCTGGTCGTAATGCAGGATGCCGCGGAACAACGGCACGAGCGTGTTCTCGCGCAGATTGAATTCGCGGTTTTCCTCGAAGTCCTCGACGCTGAAGCTGATGCCTGCCATCCACTGCAGCGGCGATGCCGACGCGGACAGCAACCTGAACTCCTGGCTGTACACGCGGATGTCGCTGGTCGAGATGCGATGGCCGTACTCGCCGAAGCTGCCGTCGAGATCGAGCGCGACGCCGTAGCCGAAGTTGTCGAAAGAACTGATCGAGTGCAGTTCCATGTCGCGCAACGCCACCGTGACGTCTACCAGCGAGCTGATGTACGAGGTGTTCTGCTCGTTGAATGGATCCGACAGCACGTCGCGGCCATCGTCGCTCTGGATGGCGATGGTTTCCGGCACTTCACCGCGCGCGCGGTACAGGCGGTTCACGCCACCGAAGTTGATGCAGTTGGCGTCGTCGCGCCGGCCGGCCAGTATCGCTGCGCAGATTGTCGGCGTGCCGCTGCGTTCGTACAAGCCGATCGAGCGGCCGAGCGGGATCTCGCTTGCATCCTTGCCGCCCTGCACTTTCCACTGCACCGTGACGGAATCGGATAGCTCCGCCGTCAACCACGAACGCAGATCCCAGCGATCCTTCTCACCATGCGTCGTACCGGCGGCAATCGATTTCTGCCAGCCGTCGTTCGCCGTTTCGCTACGACCTGCCACGCGCAGCGCAACGCTTTCGCCCAAAGGCACGTTGAAGCCAGCCTGCGCATTCGTCGTCTGCCAGCTGCCATAGCCGGCATTGGCCCAGAATTCGGTGTTGCCGAGTTCGGCCCGACGCGTGTTCAGGCGGACGGCACCGCCGCTCGTGTTGCGGCCGTACAGTCCGCCCTGCGGCCCCTTCAAAATTTCGATCTGGTCGACGTCGAACAGTCCCGCGCCGCCCATCGCCGTCGACACCTGGTAGCTGTCATCGAGATAGACGCCGGCCGTCGGCGTGTTGTTGCTGTTGAAGTCCTGCAGGCCGACGCCGCGGATGATCCACGTCGGAATGCCGGCGCCGGGAAAGTCTTCGAACACTTCGACGCCTTCGACGAGCGCCGCCGCATCCGGCAGCGTGCGTAGCCGCAACGCATCGGCAGTTTCGCCTGAGATCACGGACATGCTGATGTCCACCTGCCGCAGGTCCTGGCTACGCTTCTTCGCCGTGACGACGATCTGCTCGAGGCCCGCGCCAGGCGCCTGTGCCTGTGCAGCGGAGGCAGCAAACACTGCGCACGCGATGGCGAGCGGCAGGCGCGCGTGCTTTCGCGCAAATGCTGATAAAGGTTCTGCTTCGTTCGTCGATACTGTGGTTTTCATTTTTCCTGTACTTCGATCCGGTCTACTTTCTGGAAGCCGCGCGGCAGCTTGTTGCCCCGGCGGCCGCGTTCGCCGCGGTAATGTTCGAGGTCTTCCATGGTGAGCCTGATGTACTGCTTGCCGGAATACACGACCAGCACCTGGCCCGCATTCATCACGGTATAGGCCGCGACGAACTCCTGGCGGTCGGCTCCACGTGCCGCCGCGATGCCGATGATCTTGTTGCCCTTGCCCTTCGCGAGCTCCGGCAGCTCCGCGACCTTGAACATCAGCATGCGCCCATCGTTCGTGACGCTGACGATCTCGTCACTCGCCAGATTGCCAATTGACACCGGCGCCGCAACCTTCGCGCCGCTAGTCAGCGATAGTACCGCCTTTCCAGCGCGATTCTTGCCGATCAGATTGTCGAGTTTTGTCACGAAACCATAACCGGCATCGGACGCGACGAGATACAGGTTCTCGGGTTCGCCGATGACGAGGCCTTCGAAGGTTGCGCCTGACGGCGGATTGATGCGGGTCGTCAGCGGTTCGCCCTGTCCGCGCGCGGACGGCAGGCTATGTGCCGGCAGCGAATACGCGCGGCCGGTCGAATCGAGGAACACCGCGTTCTGGCTGCTCTTGCCGCGGCACGCGAACTTGAGCTTGTCGCCCGAACGGTATCCGAGCGCACCGGGATCGACATCGTGGCCCTTCGCGGCGCGCACCCAGCCAGCTTCGGACAGGATCACCGTGACCGGCTCGACCGTCATCAATTCGGCTTCACTGAACGCCTGCGCCTCTGCACGCGTGACGATCGGCGAGCGGCGGTCGTCACCGTAGGTTTGCGCGTCGGCAAGCAACTCTTTCTTGACGAGTGTCTTCAGCCGCGCCTTCGATCCGAGTGTCTGCTCGAGCGAATCGCGCTCTTCGGCGAGCTCTTTCTGCTCACCGCGGATTTCCATCTCTTCGAGCTTCGCCAGATTGCGCAGTTTCAGGTCGAGGATGGCCTCGGCCTGTTTGTCGGAAAGCGTGAACCTGGCGATCAGCGCTTCCTTTGGCTTGTCTTCGGTACGAATGATGTGGATCACTTCGTCGATATTCAGGTACGCGATCAACAGCGCATCGAGGATGTGCAGGCGCGCAAGGATCTTGTCGAGCCGGTGCTTCAATCGGCGCGTGACGGTATCGGTGCGGAACACGAGCCACTCGGTGAGGATTTCCTTCAGGTTCTTCACGCGCGGCAGGCCGTCGGTGCCGATCATGTTGAAGTTCACGCGATAGCTCTTCTCGAGATCCGTCGTCGAGAACAGGTGCGCCATCACGGCATCGACGTCAATGCGGTTCGAGCGTGGCACGATGACGATGCGCGTCGGGTTCTCGTGATCGGATTCGTCGCGAAGGTCTACGATCATCGGCAGCTTTTTCTTCTGCATCTGGTCGGCGATCTGTTCGAGCACTTTCGAACCCGAGACCTGGTACGGCAAGGCCGTGATCACGATGTCGCCGTCATCCTTCGTATACACCGCGCGGCACTTCACCATGCCGCGGCCGATCTGGTACATCTCGGCAAGCTGCTCGCGCGGCGTGATGATCTCGGCGAGAGTCGGGAAGTCCGGGCCCGGCACCAGCTGGCAAAGTTCAGGCAGCGTTGCGGACGGGTTGTCGAGCAGATGCGCACAGGCTTTCGCGACTTCTCGCAGGTTGTGCGGCGGAATGTCGGTGGCCATGCCCACCGCGATGCCGGTACCGCCGTTGAGCAATACGTTCGGCAAACGTGCCGGCAGTAGCGCGGGTTCTTCGAGCTCGCCGTCGAAGTTAAGTTTCCAGTCGACCGTGTCCTGGTCGAGTTCCGACAGCAGCACGTCCGCGTAACGCTGCAGGCGGGATTCGGTGTAGCGCATCGCCGCGAAGGACTTCGGATCGTCCGACGAGCCCCAGTTGCCCTGCCCGTCTACGAGCGGATAACGATACGAGAACGGCTGCGCCATGAGCACCATCGCTTCGTAGCACGCGGAATCACCGTGCGGATGGAACTTGCCGATCACGTCGCCGATCGTGCGTGCCGACTTCTTGTACTTGGCGCTGTTTTTCAGGCCGAGTTCGGACATCGCATACACGATGCGGCGCTGCACGGGCTTCAGCCCGTCGCCGATGTGCGGCAATGCACGATCGTTGATTACGTACATCGAGTAGTTCAGGTACGACTGCTCGACGAAGGTGCGCAGCGGAAGCTGTTCCGCTCCTTCTGCACTGAAAGTCGTGTTGGTGCTCATGTATGTTCCGGGGCTATCGATCAATGTTCAAACGTCATGCCACGCACGCGGGGCATCCGGATGGATTCCCGCCTGCGCGGGAATGACGCGTATTCGTTCGTTCAGATCTCGGCGAGGTTGCCTTTCGCTTCCAGCCATTCCTTGCGGTCGCCGGCGCGTTTCTTCGCCAGCAGCATGTCCATCAGTTCCTGTGTCTTGTCGAATTCGTCGATCGTCAGCTGCACGAGGCGGCGCGTGTCGGGGTTCATCGTCGTTTCACGCAATTGCATCGGGTTCATTTCGCCAAGACCCTTGAAGCGCTGCACGTTCGGCTTGCCCTTCTTGCCTTCGGCGGCGATGCGGTCGAGGACGCCAGCTTTCTCGGCATCGTCGAGCGCGTAGAACACTTCCTTGCCGATGTCGATGCGATACAGCGGCGGCATGGCGACGAACACATGGCCGGCCTGCACGACGGCGCGGAAGTGGCGTACGAAAAGCGCGCTGAGCAGCGTTGCGATGTGCAACCCGTCGGAGTCGGCGTCGGCGAGGATGCAGATCTTGCCGTAGCGCAAGCCGGTGAGGTCGTTCGAACCCGGGTCGACGCCGATCGCCGTGGCGATGTCGTGCACTTCCTGCGACGCGAGGATCTCGGACGAGTTCACTTCCCAGGTATTCAGGATCTTGCCGCGCAGCGGCATGATCGCCTGCGTTTCGCGATTGCGTGCCTGCTTCGCGGAGCCGCCTGCGGAATCGCCTTCGACGAGGAAGAGTTCACCCTGGAACACGTCCTGCGCCGAGCAGTCCGCGAGTTTGCCGGGCAAAGCGGGGCCCTGCGTGATCTTCTTCCGCACGACGAGCTTGCTCTGCTTCAGTCGAAGCTGCGCGTTGTCGATGCACATCTGCGCGATCAGTTCGGCGATCGCCGTGTGCTGGTTCAGCCACAGGCTGAACGCATCCTTCACGACGCCGCCGACGAACACCGCGCATTCGCGCGATGACAGGCGCTCCTTTGTCTGTCCCGAGAACTGCGGGTCGGCGAGTTTGGACGACAGTACGTACGAGCAACGATCCCAGATGTCTTCCGGTGCAAGCTTGATGCCGCGCGGCACGAGGTTGCGGAATTCGCAGAATTCGCGGATCGCCTCGATGAGGCCGGTACGGAAACCGTTCACGTGCGTGCCGCCCTGCGCGGTCGGAATGAGGTTCACATAACTCTCGGTCGTCAGTTCGCCCCCTTCGGGCAGCCACAGCACGGCCCAGTCGACGGCCTCGGCATTGCCTTTCACCGAGCCGGTGAAAGGAGTTTCCGGCAATGTCGTCTGGCCGGTTGCCGACTGCTTCAGGTAATCCGCCAGGCCGTCTTCGTAATACCAGCTCTCGCTGCGTGCCTTGTCGCCGCTCGCGGTGTGGTCGGTGAACGTGACGCGCAGGCCGGGGCACAGCACCGCCTTCGCTCGCAGCACGTGCACGAGGCGCGTGACCGATACGTTTGGCGAATCGAAGTATTTCGCGTCGGGCACGAATTTCACGCTCGTGCCGGTGTTGCGCTGGCCGACATTGCCGACGACTTCGAGTTCGGACGCCTTGTCGCCGTTCGCGAACGTCATGCGGTAGACGTTGCCGTTGCGGCGCACGAGCACTTCGAGCTGCGTAGACAGCGCGTTGACGACCGACACGCCGACGCCATGCAGGCCGCCGGAGAACGCGTAGTTGTCCTTGCTGAACTTGCCGCCCGCGTGCAGGCGCGTAAGGATCAGTTCGACGCCGCTGACCTTTTCTTCCGGATGGATGTCCACCGGCATGCCGCGGCCGTCGTCGGTGACCTCGATGCTGCCGTCCTTGTGCAACGTGACGTCGATGTTGTGCGCGTGGCCGGCGAGCGCTTCGTCCACGCTGTTGTCGATCACTTCCTGCACGAGATGATTCGGGCGAGTAGTGTCGGTATACATGCCCGGACGCCGGCGCACTGGATCCAGGCCGGTCAGGACTTCGATGGAACCCGCTGTGTATTCTTTAGCCATGTTGCTGCGCAGTGTTATCCGTTGTCATCATGCGGCTGCGTGGCGAAGCCTGCGAAGTGCAGGATCGTCGGCAGCACGGCCGCGAAATTGTCGAAACTGTGGGAACCGCCTTCCTGTATGACCTGCTGGCAACCGGCGTATAGCTTCACCGCCAGCCGGTAATCGAGCGTTTCATCACCGGTTTGCACCAGCAGAAGGTAACGCGCGGGATCGCGGATTTGCTTTACGTCGAGCGTGCGCAGGAAGGCGACATGCTCGAGCGTGAATTCGTATTCCTCTTGCGTGTAGTAATTCCGGTGGCGGCCGAGGATTTCACGCGGCAGATGCTCGCAGGGAGACACGGCCGGGTTGATCAGCGCGGCTTTCAGGCCGAGGCGCTCCGCAAGGTACGTAGCGTAGTAACCTCCCAGCGAGCTGCCTACCAGCAGCGCAACGCGTTCCGCATTGTCACCGATACATTCTTCGAGCGTACGCAAGGCGCGTGCAGGGTCGTATGACAGCGCAGGCACCAGCACGTCGTGCAATCCGTGGGCATGACAGTAAGCGGCGAAGAGACGGGCTTTTTGCGAGGCGGGAGAACTGTTGAAACCGTGCAGGTAGATTAAACGTTGCCGGTCCACGTTCATATCGATGCTTGTTCGTTCAGCTCGTCCAGCTCGTTCAGCTCACCCAGCCCGCTGGCTGTTGAAAACTCCGTCGTTCCCGCGCAGGCGTCGAATGACGAATCGATCGGATTTGCTGCGAAAATCGCGCGCAGGTTAATAGCCGATGCCTGAAAAATCAACCTGATAAGTCTTGTTCGCAACGCGTTTGACGCCGGTTCGCAGCACGCCGTCATGTGCCAGTTCGAGCCAGCGATAACCGGGGTTACAGGTGTCCAGCCTGAAGTCGGCGCTGTCGGGATGGAACTGGATACAGGTCGACGGCGATCCGAGGTACAGCACCTGGCGCCGTTCATGCACCAGCTCGTGGTGGATGTGTCCAAACAGCACCGCCTTCACGTGCGAATGGCGATCGAGGACGGCGAAGAGTTCGTCGCTGTTTTGCAGCGCATGCTTCTGCAGCCATGCGGCGGCAACGGGTACGCAGTTGTGATGCAGGCACACGAGCGCGCTTTCGTTGCGCGAAGCCGCGAGTTCCTGTTCGAGAAAGGCGAGTTCGTCTGCTGCCAGGTAGCCGTGGACCGCGCCGGCGACGTTGCTGTTCAGCAGGATGACGCGCCATCCGGGCACGGAGAACGCGCGCGTGAAGCACGGACTGTTTTCGCCGATTGCCGCTTTCATCTTCGGCACTTCGTCGTGATTGCCTGCGATCCAGTACTGGGGCGCGGCCAGCGTCGATACGGCCTCGGCGAAGCGGCGGTAACTGGCGGCGCTGTTGTCCTGCGAGATGTCGCCGGTGCACAGCACGGCGGCCAGAGGCCCCTCTTCGCGCTGGATCAGGCTGATGACGTCACGCATGCCTTCGTCGCAGTTCATGCCGACCAGAACGTCGGACGTATTCTCGTACAGGTGCGTGTCGGTCAACTGCACGAGGCGCACGTTGGCCCGCGTTTCTGCGTTCTTCGTCTGGATTGCCAACGTCGATGCTCCGTCAGGCGCAGGGAGCAACGGGACTTGGATGCAGCAACCCGTGGCCCTGGCCGGCCTCCAGGCACAGCGCCAGCCATTCGGCGAGGAACAGGTTCACCTGCTCCTTTTCGTCCGGATAAAAACGTGGCAACTCGTCTTCGGCATACATCACGCGGATGCGGCGTTCGTCCTGGTAACTCGTGACCTCAGCGGTGTTTGCGTCGTGGTACAGGCGTACGAGCATTGCGGGCGGACGGTAATAGGCCGACGCGAGGCCGGGCATGTCGAGCACGATGCTGACCGTGCTCGTGTACTTGAAGGTTTCGACGACCTCCAGCACGACGCGCTGTGCGCCGGCGCCGAGTTGCGGCAACGTGAACTCGCGGCGGCCGGCTGGCTGCATGTCGGGCAGCAATTTCAGCAGGCGGATGTAGTTGGCATCGCAGACCGCCATGCGGGCGCTCAAATCGATCGGGTGACGCCGGGGCTGCAGCGCGACCGCTTGCGCGGGTGAATTCGTCATGTAGATGGTATGTGACTAGTCGAGTGGATGATGGAAGCCGCGTCGGCCGGTAATTGATGGGCGATTGTAGCGGCTTGTCAGGAACGGATGCCGGAATCTTTCGCGAGGCTTTGCTGCACGGCCGCCAGATTCAGCTGCAGCCACTGCAGGGCAATGATGCTCATCGCATTGTTTATCGTGCCTGCGGCCACGGCCGCCAGCGCTTCGCTGCGGTCGAGGATCACCGCGCGGATGTTCTCTGCCTCGCTGTCTACGCCAAAGATGCCCCCGGCCTCGGTGGCGTCGAAGGCTGCGCAAAATATGGTCAGCTGCTCGCTCGATCCGCCGGGACTGTTGTAATACTCACAGATCCGCAGCAGGTTGCCGACGCTGACACCCGCTTCTTCCACCGCTTCGCGGCGTGCGACTTCGGCGGGATTCTCACCGTCTTTGTCGAGCAATCCGGCCACGAGTTCGAGCGCCCACGGACCGTTCACTGCGTCGTCGAGGCATCCGACCCGAAACTGCTCGACCATCAGCACCTTATCCAAACGGGGGTCGTATAACAAGACGCCGACTCCGCGTTCGCGACGCAGTACCTCGCGCGTGAATGGCGCACTCCAGCCGCCCTCGAAGAGGCGGCACGTGAGCGTCAGCCGCTCGACTTTCAGGAAGCCATCGTGGAGGCGAACGCGTTCGCGTATCTCGACATCGTTCAAGCCAAAACTGCGGGTCGTGCGACTACTGTTCATTGCGGGTCATTGCAGATTCGTGGGGGCTATGCGATCTGATGGCCCACGTCGAGGACCGCCGGCAGGTTCAGGCTTTGTTTGCTACAATGCAACCGCTTTTTAAAGGACCCGGTGCGCGTTTCGTGCAATGCCCGCAAATGACACCTGCCCCGCAAGCTCAGGAATAAAGGTCCTCCCGGTACGTCTTCAAAGTCGGCCCAGCCTTGAACGATAATACACAGCAACAGTAGACTGACTGACTAGTCAGTCACCCATGTGAACGCTTGGAGAACCAGATGAGCAAGCCCTCTGCACTCGCTTCTATATATAGCCGCAGCTTTTTGAAAAAAAGTCTGGGTCTGGCGGTAGTCGCGTTAATGTCCGCCCCGGTGCTGGCCGAAGACCTGCTGCAGATCTACGATCTCGCCGTGTCGAATGATCCCGTCATCCGCCAGGCGCGCGCGAACTACAACGCGCAGCACACATTGATCGACCAGGGCCGCGCGCTGCTGCTGCCGAGCGTCAACCTGCAGGGCCAGACCGGCCGCAACACGCAGGGCCCGACCGAGGTGGTGCCGTCGAACAACCCCGCGCAGCCCCCGACGCCCGAACACAGTTTCCAGAATGGATTCAACGACAAGCGCTATAGCGTGAACCTGACCCAGGCCCTGTTCAACATGGAAGCCTGGTACTCCTATCGCTCGGTTCGCAAGAGTGACCAGATTGCGATGCTGACGCTGCAGGAAGCCGAGCAGCAACTGATCATGCGCGTGGCTTCGGCCTACTTCGACGTGCTGCGCGCGCAGGCCGAGCTGACGAGCCTGCAGGCCGAGGAAACCGCCGCCATGCAGCTGCTCGAACAGACGCAGCAGCGCTTCGACGTGGGCCTGATCCCGATCACCGACGTGAACGACAGCCAGTTCCGCGCCGACGAAGTGACGGTGCGCCGCCTGATGGCCGAGAACACGCTGAACCAGCGCTTCGAAGCGCTCGAAGCAATCACCGGCGTGGACTATTCGAACATTTCGACGCTCAGCCCCGAATTCCCGATCACGCCACCTGAGAGCACGCTTGACGAGTGGGCGAACCTCACAGAGGAAAGCAACCTGCCGCTGCAGCGCGCCGAACTCGACCTCGAAGCCAAACGCGACGACGCTCGCGCCGTGCGCGCCCGCATGCTGCCGACGATGCAGCTCGGCATGGGATACAACTGGAGCCAGTCCGGTAACTCATTCAGCTTCTTCAGGCCGAACACCGCGAACGAAGGCACCAACATCACGTTGAGTTTCTCGTTGCCGCTGTTCGCCGGTGGCCGCAACCTTGCGGCTGCGCGACAGGCCTACTACAACCGCGATGCGAGCGAAGCCGTGTTGCTTCGCGTGCAGCGCGAAAGCACGCAGTCGATCAGCAACAGCTACCGCACGGTGGAAACGGACGTACGCGCGGTAGCGGCGCAGTCGCAGGCAATCGTGTCGGCAACGAGCTCGCTCGAGGCGAGTACGGTCGGTGCCGAAGTCGGCACGCGTAACATCGTCGACGTCGTGAATGCGCAGAGCGCGCTGTTCCAGGCACAGCGCAACCACGAGAACGCGCGGATCCAGTACGTAATCGATACGCTGACGCTGAAACAGACCGCCGGCGTACTCAGCCCGCAGGATGTCATCGACCTGAACGAATGGCTGGTGGAATGACGGCAAAGGGCCCGCGATCGTAGAGCAGGCACGCCTGGTTATTTGATCCGGTCCAGTATCAGGGCGCCCAACCGTTCGGTAGCGCCCTGGTTTCCCGCCACGACCTGCCGGGCGCACTCGCCCATCACGCGCGCTTCTTCCGGCTGCTTTACCAACGCAACGACTTCGCGCGCGAGCGCCGCTTCGTCAGGCACGACGATCATGCCGCGCTTCTCGCGCAGCAGGTCGCTGACGGCCTGGAAATTGTAGAGCGATGGACCACTGAGCACCGGCAGGCCGAACGCGGCAGGCTCGATCAGGTTCTGGCAGCCGGTGTCGACGAGAGAACCGCCGACAAAGGCGACGTCGGCCAACGCGTAATAGAAGTGCATGTCGCCCATCGTGTCACCGACGAGCACCTGCGTTTCAGCATCGCAGTTTCCACTCTCGCTGAAGCGCTGCACGGTGAATCCTGACTCGCGCGCCTGCGCGGCTGCCAGCGCGAAGCGTTCCGGATGCCGCGGCACGAGCAAGAGCATCAACGCAGGCACCTGTTGCTGCGCGAGGCGGAACGCGCGCAACACCTTGACGTCCTCGCCTTCGCGCGTGCTGGCTGCGATCCACACGGGACGTCCGCGCCATCGCGCCTTCAGTTCGCGCGCGGCATGCACTTTCTCGCGGTTCACGACCATGTCGAACTTCAGGCTGCCGTTGATCTTTAAGCGATTGCCGGGCAGGCCAAGCGACACGAACCGCTGCCCATCGGCGGCGGCCTGGGCAACGACGGTATCGATCGTATCGAGCATGCTGCGGGTCAACGCAGGATGGCTCGCGTAGCGCGAGGCGGAGCGCGCCGACAGACGCGCATTCGCCAGCACCACCTTGCAGCCGCGCGCATGGCACGCGGTCAACAGGTTCGGCCACAGCTCGGTTTCCAGCAGTACGAGCAGCGCCGGATCAAAGCGCGCGAGGAAGCGCTCGACGGCGCCCGGCAGGTCGTACGGCATGTAAACGTGTTCGACGCGTGCGCCGAACAGTTCGCGGATGCGTACCGAGCCAGTCGGCGTCGTGCACGTGACGACGACACGCAGGTCCGCGCGTGCCTGCAACAGTTTTTCGATCAGCGGCTGCGCGGCATGCGTTTCACCGACGGATACCGCATGGAATACGACGGTGCGGCCCTCGTGGACCGAGGGTGCGGAGTCGTACCACGCGAGCCGTTCACGCCAGCGCTCGCGATACGCGGGCGCCTTGCGCGCGCGCCACCAGAGCCGCAGGAAGATCAGCGGCAGCGCACAATAGAACAGGAGCGTATAGACGGGGCGGGACACGCGGCGATTGTCGCAAATAATGCGGTTCAGAGCCCATTTGTTTTACAAGGATCGCGTACGTGGTACGCGGCATCTTGCAGTCCCGGCGACGACTACCCATTTGTTATACTGCGCGCCTTTCCAGGCCGGTACTCATGCTGATTCAACAGGACATCGTCATTCTTGGCGGCGGCATTGCCGGTCTGTGGCTGCTCAATCGCCTGCGCAGCGCGGGCTATGCCGCGGTGCTGCTCGAACGCGGCGCAGTGGGCCAGGGGCAGAGCATCGCGTCGCAGGGCATGATCCACGGCGGCATGAAGTACGCACTCGGCGGCGCGCTGACCGGCGCATCGGAATCGATCGCCGACATGCCAGCCCACTGGCAGCGCTGCCTGCGCGGCGAAGGCGACGTCGACCTGCGCGGTACGCAGTTGCTGTCCGATGCGTACTATATGTGGCCCTCCCGCGGCAGCCTGCGCTCGCGGTTGAATGCCTTCTTCGGCAGCAAGGCCGTGCGCGGCAAGGTGGACGCGGTGCCGCCGGAACTATATCCCGTCTTCTTCAAGGGCCACATCGATGGCCCGTTGTACCGGCTGCAGGACATCGTGCTGGATGTGCCGTCGCTGATCGCGACCCTCGCCGACAGGCAACGCGCGCATGTCCACCGCATCGAGTGGACGCGAACGCGGCTCGAACACGACGCGTCCGGCCGCGTGGTCGCGCTCGTGCTCGAGAACGGAATTCGCTTGCAGGCACGCGCATTCATCTGTGCCGGCGGCGAAGGCAACGACGAACTGCTCGGCACCCTGCGCCCGCCGCAGATCGCGATGCAACGACGGCCGCTGCAGATGGTCGTCGTCAAACACCGGCATCCGCACCCCGTGTACGTACACTGCGTGTCCGACCAGCTGACTGCGACACCCGAACTCACGCTGACGACGCATCGCTGCCGCGATGGTTCCAGTGCCTGGTATCTCGGCGGCGAACTTGCCGAGGCCGGCGCCCATATTGGTCACGATGAACAGATCGCGCGTGCGCGGCAGAAAGTCGCCGAACTGTTTCCATGGTGCGACATGCACGACGCACACTGGCGCAGCTTCTACATCGACCGCGCCGAGGCGGCCCAGCCCGGCGGCAAGCGCCCGGATCAAGCCTCCGTTCTGCACGGCGGCAACGTGCTGTACTGCTGGCCGACGAAACTGACGCTTGCGCCGAACCTCGCGACGCAAGTACTCGACATGCTGCATGGACTGGCCATCCGCCCGGGCACGCAAGCTGTGCCGCCTCTCGACCTGCCGTTTCCCGCGATCGCCGCGCCGCCCTGGGAGGAGTTCGCACGATGAGCTTCATGCGCGCGCTCGGCAGCACCGGCCTCACGGTTTCGGCCCTCGGCCTCGGCACGGTCAAGCTCGGACGTAACGAGCAGGTGAAGTATCCGACCGCATTCGCGCTGCCGGACGACGATGCCGTGCGCTCGCTGCTCGCGCAGGCCCGCGAGCTCGGCCTCAACCTGCTCGACACGGCGCCTGCCTATGGCGCGAGCGAAGAACGACTCGGGCAATTGCTGCAGAATCGCAAGGACTGGGTCATCGTCACGAAGACCGGCGAAGAATTTCGCGACGGAGAATCCCACTTCGACTTCAGCGCCGCGCACACGCGGCACAGCATCGAGCGCAGCCTGCGCCGCCTGCGTACCGACTATCTCGACGTCGTGCTGATTCATTCCGACGGCAACGACGACGCCATCCTGCGGCAGGGCGATTGCATTGCCGCCCTGCAGGACTGCAAACGCGCAGGCCTCGTGCGCGCGATCGGCATGTCGACCAAAACGCTGGCCGGCGGTTTACGCGCCGTGCGCGAGCTCGACGTCGCGATGCTGACGCTCAACCTGCAGCAACGCGACGACCTCCCGGCCATCGCGCTCGCGCACGAGCTCGGCAAGGGTGTGTTGATCAAGAAGGGATTGATGAGCGGTCATCTGCAAGCCGGCGGCGGCGATGCGCTACAGGCCAGCATGGACCTCGTGCTGGGACAGCCCGGCGTGCACAGCCTTATCGCCGGCACGATCAATCCCGCGCACCTTGCGGCGAACGTCGCGCTGGCGAGCAAGTTCGCATGAGCGGCTGTTACTGCTTCCGCTTCGCGTCGTCCTGGATTTTCGACACGATGGCCGACGTGGATGAGTTGTCGAGGAAGGCGAGCACCTTCACCTGTCCGCCGTACGATTGCACGAAGTCGGATCCGACGACCCCTTCGATCCCGTAGTCCCCGCCCTTGATCAGGAAATCCGGCTTGACGTCACGCAGCAGCGATTCCGGCGTGTCGTCGCTGAACGATACGACCCAATCCACTGATTCGAGGCCCGACACGACGGCCATGCGCCGATCCACGGGATTGATCGGGCGACCTTTCCCTTTCAGCCGCGTGACGGACGCGTCGTCGTTGATCGCGACGATCAGGCGGTCGCCCTGCTTCTTCGCTTCTTTCAGGTAGCCGACGTGGCCGGCATGGATGATGTCGAAGCAGCCATTCGTGAACACGATCGTTTCGCCGTGCGCGCGCGCGTCGGCCACGGCCAGCAGCAACTGCTCGCGCGACAGCACGCCGCGGTCGGAACCGCCGTCGCGCAGCACTTCGCGACGCAGTTCGGGGCCGCTGATCGCAACGGTGCCGAGCCGCGCGACGACGAGGCCGGCGGCAATGTTCGCGAGCGCCACGGACTCGGGCAGCGGAGCGCCCGCGCCGAGCGCGGCTGCGACGACGGAAATCACCGTATCGCCTGCACCCGTCACGTCGAACACGTCGCGTGCGCGGGCGGGGAAATGCATTTCCGCTTCATGCTGGCGGATCAGGCTCATGCCGTGTTCGCCGCGCGTGATCAGTAGTGCCTGCAGGTCGAGTTCGCGCAACAGGTGCTGACCCTTGCTGACGAGTTCGTCCTCGTTGCGGCATGCGCCGACGATCGCTTCGAACTCATGCAGGTTCGGCTTCAGCAACGTGGCGCCGCGGTAGATGGAGAAATCGTTGCCCTTCGGGTCCACCAGTACTGGCACGCCGGCCTTGCGCGCCTCGGCGATCAGCGCCGGAACGTCGGCAAGGGCGCCCTTGTTGTAATCCGACAGTACGAGCACGTCCGCGTTCGCTAGCAGCGAGCGTACCTTGCCGGTGAGATGTTGCGCGCTGTCCCGTTCGAACGCTTCCTCGAAATCGAGGCGGATCAACTGCTGGTGCCGGCTGATGACGCGCAGCTTCGTGATCGTCGGGCGGTCGTCCACGCGGTGGAAGTCGCACAGCACGCCGGCGGCATTCAGGCTCGTTTCGAGTTCACGGCCGTTCGCATCATTGCCAACGAGGCCGACGAGCGAGGCAGCGGCACCGAGGGCCGCGAGGTTCAGCGCGACGTTGCCGGCTCCGCCGGGGCTGTCCTTGATCGTCTGTACCTTGACGACGGCGACCGGCGCTTCGGGGGAAATGCGCGAGGTGCCACCATGCCAGTAACGATCGAGCATCACGTCGCCTGCAACGAGAATGCGCGCCTGGTCGAAACGGGGAATATCGAGCTTCATCGTAGTCGTGTACCGCAAAAAACCGCGGGAATGATAGCACAGCGCATTTGCGCGAAGCCCGCGGTGCGGCGTGCCCTGCTACAATCGCGGCCCACGCCATTCCAGACGTTCAACGTGCCGACACCCGCTCCTGCATCCTGGTCCGCCTTCGCAGCACCGCGCTACTGGCCCACATGGTTCGGCATCGCGGCGCTGTGCCTGTGCGCATGGCTGCCCTTTCGCCTGCGCATGCGAGCCGGAGCCTTGCTCGGTCTTGCTACTTATATAGTGGGCCGCGAGCGCCGCTACATCACGGCGGTAAACATCGCGCTGTGCTTTCCGGAACTCGACACAGCCGCGCAGCGCGCGCTCGTTCGCCAGTGTTTCATCGATAACGGCATCGGCCTGATCGAAACGGCCACCGGCTGGGTGCGTCCCGCGGGCCATTTCCAGCACCAGCTGACGATGCGCGGCACCGAGCACCTCGATGCTGCGCTTGCCACCGGTCGTGGCGTGCTGATGCTCGGTGCGCATTACTCCACGCTCGATTTCGGCGCGAACCTGCTTGCAGCAACGTATCCGTTCGCAGTGACCTACCGGCCGCATCGCAACCCGCTATTCGATGCCTTCATGCTGCGCGGCCGACTCAGCAACTGCAACGGCGTGTTCGATCGCAGCGACATTCGCGGCATGTTCCGCCACCTGAAGCAGAATAAGATCCTGTGGTATGCGCCCGACCAGGACTACGGCCCCGATGGCGCCGTGTACGTCCCGCTGTTTGGCCAACGCGCGGCTACGCTGACGGCAGCGAGCCGCTTCGCGGGATTCAACGACTCGCCCGTCGTCTTCGTGCGCCAGCACCGCGACAGTGGGAGGAAGCGTTACACCCTGGAGTTCACCTCGTTGAGCCCGCCGCTGCCCTCGGGCGACGACGTATACGACGCGACGACGATCAACCTCGCGCTCGAGCAGGCGATAAGACAGGAGCCGTCGCAATACCTGTGGATGCACAAGCGTTTCAAGACGCAACCCGGCGGTAAACCCGAAAGCCCTTACATCTTCATCAAGACGCCGACTCGCAAACTCAGCGAAACGCAGTACGCCGGCATGCTCGCAGGTGCCACGCCGCACGCAGCAAGCGGGGCAACGCAACTCACGAGCGGACTCGTACTGCGCGAATTTGCCGGGCTTCCCGGCCAGCTGCGCGCGCAGCGGCATCCGGCAATGCGGCTCGACCTGCGCAGCAAGGAGTTACGCGGCTGCGGCATCCGCACCGTGACCGTCGACAACATCTTTCGCGTACCGGCGCGCGGCCTCACGGCCGTGACCTGCTTCATGCCGCCGGGCGCTATCGTGCAGCCTGGTGCGCTGACGGTGCTCGCCGGCACGATGCTGCTCGCGCGCATGCATGACAACGGCTTTCATTTCATCACCGCGGCGCCGCTGATCATCGCCGGTGACGACGGCGTGCCGGCGCTCGCCGATCCATTGCAGGTCGCGCGCGTGCCGGGTTCCGTTTCGTATCGCCAGCGGCTGCGCGACCTGCACGTCTGGGCCCAGCTGATGCAGGGCAGCGCCGCGACGCTTCCTGTACTGCTCGACAACTACGTGCCCCTCGTGCGCGCCGCCGATTCCGCCGGCTTCACTGCATGGCTTGCTGCACGGACGCCCGGCCCTGACAATGCCGTTCGTCGTAACGAACCTGTCGGCCGCGCCCATACATGACGACAACCTCGCATCGCTTCGACCTGACAACCTTTGCGGCCCGGCTGCCGATCGTTCCGTTGTCCATTTTTCTCAGCTGCCTGTTCTCGCTGGTCGTCATCCTGCAGAACCCGCTGCTGAATGACGATGCGTACGGCTACCTCCGCGCCGCCGAAGTGTTCAACACCGATGGCGCGCGTGCGGTCCTCGAAAGTTTCGGCTGGTACCACTACTCGATACTGATCGCGCTGCTGGACCACGTGGTGCCTGGCGACCTCGTGGTCGCGGCGCATGTGTTCAACACCGCGCTGTACGCGCTGCTGACCTATGCATTCCTGATGCTGTCGCGCGAGCTGCGCGCCACGCCGCGCGCACAGTTCTTCGCCGCGCTGTGCATCCTCGTGCTGCCGCTGACGAACGAGATGCGTTACTTCCTGATCCGCGACACAGGTTTCTGGGCTTTTGCCATCCTGAGCCTCGTGTACCTGGTCCGCTTCACCCGCAGCGGGGAGCCGCGCCGCGCCGCGCAGTGGAGTTTCGCGCTGGCTGTGGCAACGGCGTTTCGACTCGAAGCCCTGTTACTGATGGCTCTCGTGCCATGGACCCTGCTGCTGGACCCGGCCATGCCGTTGCAGGTGCGCGCGCAGCGCTGTGGACAGCTCGTCGGCGTACTCGCGGCGCTCGTCGCGGCGATCCTGGTCGTATCGTTGCTGGCGGGCATCAGCCTGCCGGAACTCATCGCGTATGCCTATCGCTGGTACCTGCCTCTGCTCGCCGAGTTGCCAGAGCTGCTGAAGGCAATGGCTGGCGACGTCGGCGCGGCACTGTTCACGCCGGACAATTATCCGGGCAGCGACCACACGGCCATCGGCGTCATCGTCGCGCTGTTCGCCTACGCACTCGCGCTCGTGATGAACCTCATGAATGCGCTGAGCCTCCCGCTCGCACTGATCCTCGTGAGTGCATGGCTGTCAGTGGGACGGCCAGCTCTGGAACCGTCTGCCGGACGCATGCTGCGTGCCTATATTGCCGTCGCAGCCTTCGCGCTGCTGCTGTTCGTCGTCATCATGCAGTTCCTCACGCAGCGCTACGCCACGCTTCTAACCCTGCTCGTGCTCGCCTTGCTGCCGCCGGCACTCGACGATCTGTATGGGCGCGTGCGCAATCCGCGCCGATTCTTCGGCTGGCTCGGCTTCCTGGTGTTTTATTACGTCGTCGACAGCCTGGTCAGCTTCGGCTACTCGCAGACGCACGTGGAAGAGGGCATTGCGTGGGCGCGGGCCGAACTGCCGGCCGGAACGGATGTAAAGACGAACAACTTCGCGATTGCGTACCGCAGCGGCCACGTGACCGAGTACCACGTCACGCAGCGCGATGCCGAAGCGGTGGCTGCGTCGTCGGCAAGTGGGGACGTGCTGATACTCGAAGTGGACCATGACCGCAGCGTGAGCTTCGTCGACACCAACCCGGCGCTGCTCGAGCTCGCACGCTTCGTCAACGAGCGTGGCGACGAAGTACGCATCTATCGTCACCAGTAGCGCGCCTGCGGGCGGCAAGCGGTTCTATCGCAGTCGAATCGTTAACGCACGAACGTCTACCGCGCCCGCTCGCGCTGGTACAGGCGCAATGCACGCGCCTGCACCTCTTCCCAGAACTCCGCATCGCGCGCCAGTGTTTCGCGCAGCGTGCAACGCCGGTAACGGCGCATGAAGCGATACAGGTCGCGGCGCGTGAGTCCGCAATCCATCGCGGAAAAGTAAAGTCCTGCGATGTCTTTCACGATCCAGCGCCGAGGAAGGTTACGCTTCACGAGCGCGCGATGCAGGTCGATCAGCGTCAGCGGCGCGTCGTCCGCGGTACGCAGAAAGTGGCACAGGTAGTAATCGCGATGGCACACGCCGTTGGCATGCAACCGCTGGCTGATGTCGGCGAGTTCATCGATCAATGCGCGCTTCGCGGCGCGTACCGGCGGGTGAACGCCCCAATCGCGGCAATGGTCTTCCAGCGTCTCGTGGGCACCGACGTCTTCCGTCACGAGAAACGATTCCAGGCTGCCCGGCAGCCAACCGCGGCGACCGTAGGCCACAACGACCGGCGCGCGCAGGCCCAGTTCGTGCAGCTTGCTCAATGCACGATACTCGTTGCGCGCGCTGACGACTGGCAGGCGCAGCGACAGCAGGTTCTTGGCGATTTCGCCCCATGTCGCACCGCGATGCCGCTTGATGAAGTAACGTTTGCCATCCTGCGTGAACGCGAGCGTCTGCCGCTGTTCGAGTACGCGGTACGTATCGCCTTCAAGCGAAAAGGCGATGGCAAAGGGATCCTTGCCTTGCCACGCGCTGGCGAAATCATCACGCAGCCACAGTTCCATCAGCGCCGCACCTCATCGACAAGCAGGCTCGCGACGCGTTGCGGCATGTCGTACAGGTCGTTCTGCTGGCCATAACGTATGCCGTTGGCACGCCACGCGGAACGATCGGCGCGCAGCATCGACACGAGTGCCAGGTTCAGCACGTCCTGGTTGAAGGGCTCGGGGCAGACGAGGCCGGCCTGCGCCTGCTCGACGTGAAAAGCATAACCGCAGCTGGCCGTCGTCAGTACCGGCAGCCCGGCGACGACGGCTTCGAGCAGCACCATGCCGGCGCTTTCGGCGAGCGATGGGTGCAGCAAGACATCCGCACCCTGCATGAAACGCGGGATGCCGCCAAACGCGCCTACGATCTGCACGTGTCCACCAAGGCCGACGGCCTCCGCGCGCTTCATCCACGGCGCGGCGTCGTCCCGGCCGACGAGAAAGAAACGGACTCGCTGCTTGAGATCCGCCGGTAAAGCGGCGAGCGCCAGCAGCGAGCGCGGCACGCCTTTCGTGCGAAAGCTGGACCCGACCTGCAGCACGACGAGTTCGTCGTCGGTGATGCCATGTTCGGCGCGGAACGAGCGGCGCAGCTCAGCCGCGTCGGGGCCGGCGCGATGTTCACGCTTGATGCCAGGTGGCAGGTCCACGAGGCGTGCATTGGGCGTCGCGTAATACGCCTTGTACTGGACGCGTTGCATCGGGCTCAGCAGAAGCGAAGTCGTGCGTGCGTGTGCGCCGAACACCGCGTCCTCGAAGGCGAGATACTGGCGCGTGCGCGGCAACAGGCGATACCACGGCCCGCGCCGTCCGCGTGCCTTCGCGGCGAAGCACAGGTCGGCGGCGTAGTAGTAGTCGAGACAAGGCATGCGGTTGAAGCCGATCACTTTATCGAACTTGCCTGCGACTTCCCGTTCCACATAACGCGCGAATGCAGCGCGCTTTGCCGTGGCGCTCCAGCCGGCCACGGCAACGATGGTCGTGTCCACTCCAGTGAGCTGCTCGCCGTCCCAGGCCATGCAGAAGATCGTGATGTCGCTGACGCCACGCTCACGGCAGGCCTGCACGACCTTCACGAGATCCTGTTGCAGGCCGCCATGCGGAAACCAGGTGAACAGGACGAAGGCGAGACGCATAGGGTCGCTCAGCCAGGATAGAACAGGCCATCCAGCGTGCCCTGCCCACCGGCGCGCAGGAAGCGGAATTTCTCCCACACGAGTTCCGGCGGATTGCTACGGAAGCAGGCGGGTGTCACGGTGAAACGCGTGCCATCGATTTCATCGCTCGGCATTTCACCCTGGTATTTGCAGGTTTTCTGCGGGCACGGCACGCAAGGCAGTTGCGACTGCAGATGCAGCTGGCGGCGCCCGTACGTGCCTGTGAGTTCCGGAGTCGACGAGCCGTACAGCGAGATCACCGGAACCGACAGCGCGGCCGCGAGGTGCCCGAGCCCGGTATCCACCGCGACGACACCCCGGGAGCCGAGCAGCAGCCGGCCGAGTTCCGTCAGCGTT
>DASWWP010000003.1:0-6390 GCA_036405915.1 Pseudomonadales bacterium | reverse complement strand
CATCGGCAACGTACGCTTTCGCATCGACGGCGTGATGTACACGGTGTACCAGATGCCGATGAACGTGCTGTCGGCGGTCACGAGCCGCATCAAGGCGCTCGGCCGCATGAACGTCGCCGAGAAGCGCCGCCCGCAGGATGGACGCCTGAAAACGAAGAGCCCCGAGGGTGGCGAAGTGGAGCTGCGCCTGTCGACGATGCCGACTGCCTTCGGCGAAAAGCTCGTCATGCGAATCTTCGATCCGGACGTGTTGCTCAAATCCTTCAGCTCGCTCGGCTTCAGCGCCGAGGACCTCACGCGCTGGGAGGGCATGATTGCGCGCAAGCACGGCATCCTGCTGATCACCGGACCGACCGGCAGCGGGAAGACCACGACGCTGTACTCGACGCTGAAAACACTCGCCACGTCCGAAGTGAACGTCTGCACGATCGAAGATCCGATCGAAATGGTCGAATCGAGCTTCAATCAAATGCAGGTGCAGGACAACATCGACCTGAATTTCGCGAGCGGCGTGAAGGCGCTGCTGCGGCAAGACCCCGACATCATCATGATCGGCGAGATTCGCAACCTCGAAACCGCCGAAATCGCCGTGCAGGCGGCGCTGACGGGACATCTCGTGTTTTCTTCGCTGCACACGAACGACGCGCCGAGCGCCATCACGCGCCTGCTCGAACTCGGCGTGCCCTCGTACCTGATCAAGGCGACGCTCGTCGGCGTCGTCGCGCAGCGGCTCGTGCGGGTGCTGTGTCCGCACTGCAAGCGCGAAACCGACGTCGACCCGATGCTGTGGAAGTCGCTGACGGCGCCGTGGGAAACGACATTGCCAAAAAAAATCTACGAACCCGTCGGATGCCTCGAGTGCCGCGAGACCGGTTACAAGGGCCGGCAGGGCATCTACGAAATCATGCCGTTCAGCGACACGCTGCATGCCTGCGCCGACGCAGCCGCCGACCTGCCGAAACTTCGGCGCCAGGCGTATAAGGAAGGGATGTGCAGCCTGCGCCTGAGCGGCGCGCAGAAGGTCGCCAGTGGCATTACGTCCGTCATGGAAGTGCTGCGCGTGGCGCCCGAGTCGCTGTAGTGCGCGAGTCAATGCGGGAATCGATGCCGGAACCAGCGCAGGAAGTCGATCAACGCCTCGCGCGCCAGCACGAAAGTTTCGCCGCCGTGTTGCGCGAGCACCCCGTGCTGCAACAGGCGCTCGCGGATGCCGCGCCGGATGCATTGCAGGCCGACCTGCGCAAGGTATGGATCGCGAGCGACTACGCGGCAGGCCTGTTTCTGACTGACGCCGACCTCGTGCAGGATCTCGTGCTGTCCGGCGATCTCTCGCGCGAGTACCGGAACTGGACGACGCATCTGCGCGACTTCCTCGCACGCCTCGCCGATCCCGAACTCGATACCCAAACGCGACTGCGCCGCGACCTGCGGCGTTACCGCAAGCGCGAATGGCTGCGTATCCTGTGGCGTGACGTGACTGGCCGCGCCGGAGTAATGGATACCTGCCGCGACCTGTCGCTGCTCGCCGATGCCTGCATCAACCATGCGCTCGACGTGCTCGCCGACGTGTGCCGCCAGTTGCACGGCATTCCTGTCGATGCTGCCGGCAACGAGCAGCAGATGATCGTGCTCGCGATGGGCAAGTACGGTGCCTACGAGCTCAACCTGTCGTCCGACATCGACCTGATCTACGTGTTTCCGGAAGGCGGCGAGACGACGGTTACGCCGGAGTGGCAGGCGCAATATCCGCAGGCGCGCAGCACGACGATCCAGCAGTACTTCAGCAAACTTGGCCAGCTGCTTGTCAACGCACTCGACTCGGTTACGAGCGACGGCTTCGTATTCCGCGTGGATTTGCGCCTGCGCCCCTACGGCGCATCCGGCGCGCTCGCGCTGCCGATCGACGCGATAGAAGAGTATTACCAGACGCAGGGCCGCGACTGGGAGCGCTTCGCGATGATCAAGGTGCGCGCCGTATCCGGTGACCCGGCGCCCGTCGCCAGGCTGCAGACGATACTGCGTGCATTCAGCTACCGCCGCTACCTCGACTTCGCGACGATCGAAGCACTGCGCGACCTCAAGCGCCAGATCGAGCAGCAGGTGCGCCGCAAAGGCATGCAGGACAACATCAAGCTCGGTAACGGCGGCATCCGCGAGGTCGAATTCATCGTGCAGGTGCTGCAGCTGATATATGGCGGCATGCACAAGCACCTGCAGGCGCCGTCGATACTCACTGCGCTGAACGGCCTTGTGCTCGAGAAGTGCATGCCTGCCGACGATGCCGCGGCGTTGCGCACGAGTTATATGTTCCTGCGTCGCCTCGAGCATGCCGTACAGGCGCTCGACGACAAGCAGACGCACGCCTATCCGCAGGATGCGCTCGCCGAGCTGCGCGTTGCATTGGCGCTTGGCTTCGATTCAGCCAGGGCCTTGCGCGCGGAGTTCGAACGCGTGCGCGAGGTAGTGGCCGACAACTTCGCCGACCTGATCGCGCCCGAAGCCGACGCCGCGGCGGCGCCTGACTCCGAGATCGGTTCGCTGTGGCAGGGCACGCTCGACACCGACAGGGCGCAGCGCCTGCTTGCTTCGCTCGGCTACAAGAAGCCCGAAGAAGTACTGCACGCACTCGAAGCATGGCGTGCAAGCCGGCTTTTCGTTGGCCTGGAAAAAAATGGCCGGGAACGCATCGAGCGCTTCGTGCCGTTACTGCTCAACAGGCTCGCGCGCGAAAAGGATCCGGACCTCGGCTTCCAGCGCGTATTCGCGTTCGTGCAGGCCGTTGCCCAGCGCACGGCATATCTCGTGCTGCTGATGGAAAATACGCTCGCGCTCACCCAGCTGATTACGCTGTGCACCGCGAGCCCGTGGGTGGCGGAACTGCTGACGCGTTATCCCGTGCTGCTCGACGAGTTGCTGCGGCCGTTGTCGCGGCCACCGGAGAAGCCCCAGCTGCAGGACCTGCTGCGCCAGCAGTTGCTCCGCGTAGCGCAGGATGCACTCGACGAGCAGCTTGCGAGCCTGCAGAACTTCAAGCAGGAACAGATGTTGACGGTGGCCGCAGCCGAACTCGCCGGCACGATGCCGCTGATGAAAGTCAGCGACTATCTCACGTGGCTGGCCGAAACCGTCGTGGAGCACGTGCTCGAACTCGCGTGGCAGCAGCTCACTGCGCGCTACGGACTGCCGTTCAACAGCAAAGGCGAAAGCGGCACCTGTGACTTCATCGTGATCGGATACGGCAAGCTCGGCGGCATCGAACTGAATTACGGTTCCGACCTCGACCTCGTATTCATGCACGACGGCCATGCCGACCTGCAGACCACCGGCGGCAGCGCCGGCGCGGTGTACAGCAGTGCGTTCTACGTGCAGCTCGGGCAGAAACTGCTGTCGTTGCTCGGCACGCACACGCTCACCGGCAAGCTGTACGAAATCGATCTGCGGCTGCGGCCTTCGGGTGCTTCCGGCGCACTCGTGTCGTCGGAAAGCGCGTTCCTGCGGTACCAGCACGAAGCGGCGTGGACCTGGGAGCACCAGGCTCTCGTACGCGCGCGCGTCGTCGCGGGGTCGCAGGCACTTGCGCAGGATTTCATCCGCATCCGCCGCGAGGTGCTCGGCAAGGAACGCGACCGTGCGCGGCTCGCTCGCGAGATCGTCAACATGCGGCTGCGCATGCGCCGTGAACTCGGCTCGCGCAAGCCCGGCGAAACCTTCCAGCTGAAGCAGGACGCCGGAGGGCTCGTCGACATCGAATTCATGGTGCAATACCTCGTGCTTGCGTATGCGCACGAACAGCCGGCGTTGCTCGAGTGGACCGACAACATGCGCCTGCTCGATACCGCCGCGGTGTGCGGCGTACTGACGGTCGACGAAGCCGCGGCGTTGCAGAACATCTACATCGAGTATCGCACGCTGCTGCACCGTCTCGCGCTCGACAAGGCTTCGTACCAGCTCACCGCGAGTTCGCTCGGCACGCAGCGCGAGCAGGTCATCGCGATCTGGGATGCGCTGTTCGCGAATGTCGGCGATGCGTCCGGTGAGGGGCCCGCCGCCCCGGAGCTTTCATGAAGATACTGGTTATCGGCCCCGCGTGGGTCGGCGACATGGTGATGGCGCAGTCCCTGTTCATGTGCCTGAAGGAGCAGCATCCGCGCGCGCGCATCGACGTGCTCGCGCCGGCCTGGAGCGCTGCGTTGCTCAACCGGATGCCCGAAGTGAGCGAGGCGCTGACGCTCGACGTCGCCCATGGCGAACTCGGGCTGGGCAAGCGTTTCGCGCTAGGCAAGGCCCTGCGTGAGCGTGGGTATGACCAGGCCATCGTGCTGCCGAATTCGTTCAAGTCCGCGCTGATCCCGCGCATCGCGCGGATTCCGCTGCGCACCGGCTGGCGTGGCGAAGCCCGCGGCCTGTTGCTGAACGACTGTCGCGTGCTCGACAAGGAAAAATATCCGCTGATGGTGCAGCGCTTTGCCGCGCTCGCCTATGCGGAGACGCCGGCATGGCTGCTCGCCGGACGCGTGCCCGTGCCGCGCCTGCGTGTGGCACCCGGCGCGCGGCGCTCCGTGTTCGCGAAGTTCAGCCTGAACACGACCAAGCCTATACTCGCGCTGTGCCCCGGCGCGGAATACGGACCCTCGAAACAGTGGCCTGAAGCACACTACACCGCGGTCGCCGCGCACTACCTGCAGCCGCAATGCGGATACCAGGTGGTGCTGCTCGGGTCCGAACGCGACCGCCCGGTCGCCCAGCGCATCATGGATGGACTGAAAACCTCGGCACGAAGCGACTGCCGCAACCTGTGCGGTGAAACGAAACTTGCGGAAGCGATCGACATACTCGGTGCAGCAAGCGCCGTCGTCAGCAATGATTCGGGCCTGATGCACGTCGCGGCAGCGCTGGACCGGCCCATGGTGGTAGTATACGGCTCGACGTCGGCGGACTTTACGCCGCCACTATCCGCACGCGCGCGCGCGCTGTCGCTGCAGATGGATTGCAGTCCCTGCTTCAAACGCGAATGTCCGCTCGGTCACCACAACTGCCTGAAGGAGCTGCAGCCGGCGCTCGTCATTGCCGCGCTTGCGGAATTGTTCACCGGGCTGGAAGAGGACGCGTCCATCGACGCGCCCGTGTGACGCCAGTGCAAATGCAAGCAACGCCAACTACCAAGCAACAGCAATGCGAGTCCTGATCGTCAAAGTCTCTTCGCTCGGCGACGTGATCCACACGCTGCCGGCCGTCACCGATGCATACCGGGCGAAGCGCGGGCTGCGTTTCGACTGGGTCGTCGAGGAAGGCTTTGCGGAAATTCCCAGCTGGCACCCGGCCGTCGACAAGGTCATTCCCGTCGCATTCCGCCGCTGGCGCAAGAATCTGTTCAAAACCTGGCGCTCGGGCGAATTCGCCGCTTTCAAGCAGAACCTGCAGGAACACCATTACGACCTCGTGCTCGATGCCCAGGGCCTGATCAAGAGCGGCCTCATCAGCCGTATTGCGAAAGGACTGACGGTCGGCCTGTCGAACCGTGCAATCCGCGAGCCGATGGCCACGCTGTTCTACAACGTCGTGTACACCGTGCCGTGGCAGCAGCATGCCGTCGAACGCGTGCGTGACCTGTTTTCACGCACGTTCAACTACACGGTCGACTACAAGACCTGCGACTACGGCCTCGATCTAAGCCGTTTCGGTGCGCCGCCTCCCGGTGAAAAATACCTCGTGTTCTTCCACGGTACGACATGGGCTTCGAAGCTATGGCCAGAGCAATACTGGCGCAAGCTCGCCGCGCTCGCGGCATCCGATGGTTATCGCGTGAAGCTGCCGTGGGGAAATGACGAGGAATTGCAGCGCGCGCAGCAGATCGCGCGTGGCGCGCCGAACGTCGACATCCTCGGCCAGCAAACGCTGACGGAACTCGGCCGGCTGCTGCTCGGCTCCCAGGGTGTCGTCGCGGTGGATACCGGGCTCGGGCACCTCGCGGCCGCGCTGTCGGTTCCGGTGATCTCGCTGTACGGCTCGTCGAATCCGGAACTCACAGGCACGTACGGACGCCGCCAGCTGCACCTGCAGTCGCAACTGCCCTGCGTGCCGTGCCTGCAGAAAACCTGCAAATACCAGGGTGAAATGCCGAGCGATGAAATCGACGGCACGCGTTTCACCGTGACACCCGCCTGCTTCCGTAGCAATCCGCCGGAACTCGTGTGGGAGAAATTCCGCTTCCTGCGCGCCGGTGGGCAGGGCACGCTGGATGGCCTGTTCTACCCCGGCTGAGCGATCCCATGCGCCTCGCCTTCGTCCTGTTCACCTGGTTTCCGCACGGCGGCCTGCAACAGGATCTCGTGAAGGTCGTGCAGGCCTGCCGTGAGCGTGGCGTCAGCGACATCACGATCTTCTGCATGG
>DASWWP010000002.1:0-3107 GCA_036405915.1 Pseudomonadales bacterium | reverse complement strand
TGGAACCCGACGCTCGATCGTTACACCGTGAAGCAGATCAACGGTGGCAATCCCGCGGTGTCGCCGGAGAAGGCCGACACGATCACGTACGGATTCGTCTATCAGCCCGAGTGGCTCGACGGCACGGCATTCACGATGGATTACTACGACATCCGCATCAAGGATTCGATCAGCACGATCGGCGCGCAGCAAATCGTGGACTACTGCTTCCAGCAGAGCCTGTTCTGCGAGCAGGTAAGCTTCGGGCTCGGTGGCAGCGGCCGGCCAGGTGACCTGATCGAGGCAGTCGACAACACCACGATCAACGTCGGCGAAGCGAGGACGCGCGGCATCGACTATGAAGTGTCTTACCGTGGTGGCGTGAACTGGTTCGGGCGCAGCGACAACGTATCGCTGCGCCTGATCGCCAGCCGGCTGCTCGAATCGACGATTACCCCGTTCAACTCGCCGAAGTCGTCGCGCCTCGGCGGCGGTGACCTGCAGCGACTGCACGCCACCTTCGTTGCCAGCTACGTGGCTGGCCCTGCGACGCTCAGCTGGACCACGCGCTGGGTTTCCGACGGCCTGCAGGATGCGACCTGGAGGGACGGCATCGACGTAGACAACAACGTGATCCCGTCTCACCATGTCTCGAACCTGCGCGTGGGCTGGGATCTCGATGGCATGGGCAGCCAGTCGTCCGTGTTCCTGTCGATCAACAACGTGTTCGACCGCAACGCCGGCGACCTGCGCGGCTTCAGCGGGATCTACGACGTGCTGGGCCGCAACTACACGATGGGCTTCCGTTACCGTCACTGACATCACAGGAGGAACAGGGCATGGCCATATCGGTGGAAAGCCGCAGCGGACGCGCGGCACTCATGGTCATGCACTGCGCGGGCATGGTCGACCTCGTCGCGCTGTCGATGTGGGTCGGCACGCTGATCGCGGCCTACGGCTTCGACGCGCAACAGGCCGGCACTTTGCCGACGCTGTTCCTCACGGGCGTCGTCGTATCAAGCCTCGTCCTGGCGCCGCGCATCCAGCGGCTGCCGGGACGATTGGTCGCCAGCGCAGGCTTCGGCCTTGCGGCCATCGCATTCTTCCTTGCATCCGGGACGGCCGAATTTTCCCGTCTCGCGGCGTTCCATGCGGTAGCGGGCCTCGCGGCAGGTGCCGCGTTGAGCGTCACGCATGGCACGATCGCGCGAAGCGCGAATCCGCACCGGCTGTTTGCGCTCGTCGGCATCGCACTGGGTGTTTTCGCCATCGTGTTCCTCGGCGGCGTGCCGCAGCTGATCGCCGCGCTGGGCGGTGCCGTGCTGTTCACGACCTTCGCAGGCGTCATGGCGCTCGGTGCGCTTGCGGCCTTGCTGGCCTTTCCATCGGTGCTGTCCCCCTCGTCCATCTCTTATGCCTCGCCCTCTTCTTCGTTTTCCTCTTCCAGCGCGCAATCCGCACCTGCGGTCGGTCCGCTGCCGCGAATCGTGTGGTTCGGCATGGCAGGCATCGCCTGCATGACACTCGTGCAGGCCATGATCTTCAGCTTCCTCGAAGGCGTCGGCGCCGCCCGCGGCTTCGAGCGCAGTGCGATCAACGCCGTGCTGATCGCGCTCGGCCTCGTGAACCTGCTGCCGGCGGCACTCGCGGCGCTGCTCGAAAGGCGCATCGACGCGCGCAGCGTGCTGCTTGCAGGACCGATCGTGCAGGTGGCGCTCGCGAGCGTGATCATGCTCTCGCCCGCCTTCGCGCCGTACGCCGTCGCCGCATCGCTGTTCGCCGCGGTGATGATCTTCACGCACACGTTTGCATTCGGCCTGCTCGCGCGCCTCGATGGCAGCGGACGCGCGCTCGCGGCCACGCCCGCGATGCTGATGATTGGTTCGGCACTCGGCCCCTTCCTCGGCGGCACGCTCGTCGAAGCATTCGGTTACGGCGCGCTCGCTGCATTCGCCGTCGTGCTGGGCGCACTGGCCGTGTTCTGCTTTTTGCGCCTGCCGGCAACCGGCACACCGGTAGTCCCGGCGCTCGCGTGAGTTGCCTGCGTGCCGACCGCGACGCACTTGTGGCCGCGTCGGCCCGTGACGCCATCCATGCAACCTATCTCGGACTATAAATAGCAGTTATTGGCGGCCGTCCTGCGCGCAGTGTTCAAATCCATGCGCGCGCCCGCGCCCCCAACTACAACAAGACCAACGGAGGATGCCCGCCATGCGTTCCACCCAAGCCCGCCGCCATACGTCCGCCATGCTGGCAGCACTGCTGTTGCTGTGCGGCGCAGGCCCCAGCCTCGCGGCCAGCGCCGATGAACAGGCGCTCGAGCGCTTCCGGATCCAGGAGCTGCAATCGCGTTACGCGCTCGCGCACGACCTCACCGACCCTGACCTGTACGCCGGCGTTTTCACCGAAGACGCAGAGCTGTACGGCGTCGGCCGCCTGCTCGCGAAGGGACGCGAGGCGCTGCACGCCATCGGCGTCAACGACCGCAAGCGCTTCAATGCCGGCGCCGCCGACGGCGAACGTTCGTTCGGCGCGCTGCGCCACGTGATCACGAATGCGGTTATCGACCTGACGGGCGATACGACGGCCAAGGGCACCTGTTACGTGATGACGGTCGTCGTACGGCCGGGCGGCGGCCCGGAGATCCTGAGCCTCGGCCGCTACGAAGACGAATACCGCAAGGTCGACGGCGAATGGCTCATTTCGAAGCGCGAGATCGTCATGGACATGGGAAATTCGGAGCTGGGCGCGGCTACGGGGCTGTTTGGGCCTTGATGACCTGTCGGTCGTCATTCCCGCGGCTTGTCACGCCGTAGCGCAGCGAAGGCGGGAGGCGTCTGGCATGAATCCTGTGTCTTTGGAACTCCCACGGATATCGTGTTGCGGGCTCACCCCTCGAGTCACTCCAGTTCGCGTTCCGCGAGAGTTGACTCGAACAACCTTTCTTCGAATCTGGATTGGGGGCCGTCCCGTGAATCGCTGGCTCCATGTTGGGAGCGTCATGCCAGAGACCACCGAGATTTCTCGTCCGCAAAGCACTGCAAAAAGACGCCAAGGCATCGCGCTCGCAGGTAAAACGTCCTCGCGGAACGCGAACTGGAGTGACTCGAGGGGTGAGCCCGCAACAC
>DASWWP010000001.1:0-4943 GCA_036405915.1 Pseudomonadales bacterium | reverse complement strand
CAGGCGATCTCCGGCTCGGTGTAGATGACCCATGGAACCGTATCGAGGTTGACGTGGCCCGGCAGGCCGGCGATGAGCTCCGCCACGGCGATGCCTTCCTCGGAGGCCTTGTGCGCGAGCATCGGGCCGCGGACGAGATCGCCGATGGCATAAACGCCAGACACGGCAGTGGCGCAATTGGCATCGACCTTGATGAAGCCGCGCTCGTCCTTCTGCACGCCGCTGTCGTCAGCCAGCAAACCGTTCGTGTAGGGCTTGCGTCCGACGCACACGATCAGCTTGTCGAAAACGTCTTCCTTGTTGCCTTCCTTGTCGGTGTACTGGACGGTGACCTTGGCCCCCTTGCCTTTCTTGACCGAGCTGCCGGTAACTTTTGCGCCGAGCTTGATGTTCAGGCCCTGCTTCGTCAGGATTTTCTGCGCTTCTTTCGCGATCTGCTGATCGACGGCAGGCAGGAAATTCTCGGACGCTTCGAGCACGACGACTTCAGAACCGAGCCGCGACCACACGGAGCCGAGTTCGAGGCCGATGACGCCGGCGCCGATCACGCCGAGGCGCTTCGGCACTTCCTGGAATTCGAGTGCGCCAGTCGAATCGACGACGACGTCATCGACTAGCGGCGTCGGAGGGATTTCGATCGGCACGGAACCGGCGGCAAGTATCACGTGGTTCGCGCTCAGCACCTGCTTGCTGCCGTCCGCAGCGGTAACTTCGACCTGGCGGTCCTTCAGCAGTTTCCCGGTGCCGACGAGGCTCGTGACGCCATTGGCCTTGAACAGCCCGGCGATGCCGCCGGTGAGCTGCTTCACGACCTTCGTCTTGCGCGCGATCATCGCGGGCACGTCGATGTTCACCTTCCCGACGCTGATGCCGTGCACGCCGAAATGGTGGCTGGCTTCAGCAAACTTGTGCGACGAATCGAGCAGGGCTTTCGACGGAATGCAGCCCGTATTCAAACAGGTGCCACCGAGCACCACTTTTCCTTCGGGATCGAGCCATTTCTCCACGCAGGCGGTTTTCAAACCGAGCTGCGCGGCCTTGATCGCGGCCACATAACCGCCTGGGCCGGCACCGATGACAATGACGTCGTAATCAGCCATATAAATGTCCTTTGCTTGAGCTGCGCTTGGATAAACGGCTCTGTATTAAACTTCTTATCAAGCTTCTTAATTACACTTCGAGGAAGATGCGAGCAGGATCTTCGAGAAGATCCTTGATCGTGACGAGGAACTGCACTGCTTCCTTGCCGTCGATCATGCGATGGTCGTATGACAGTGCGAGATACATCATCGGCAGGATCTTCACTTCGCCGTTCACGGCCATCGGCCGTTCCTGGATCTTGTGCATGCCGAGGATCGCGGTCTGCGGCGGGTTCAGGATCGGCGTCGACAGCAGCGAACCGAATACGCCACCGTTACTGATCGTGAACGTGCCGCCCGTCATCTCTTCGATGCTGAGCTTGCCATCTTTGGCTTTGGCACCGAAGTCGCTGATGCCCTTTTCGATCTCGGCGAAGCTCAGCGAGTCGGAATTGCGCAGCACCGGCACGACAAGGCCGCGTGGCGACGATACGGCAACGCCGATGTCCTGGTAGCCGTGGTACACGATGTCGTCGCCGTCGATCGACGCGTTCACCGCCGGGAAGCGTTTCAGCGCTTCGACCGCAGCGCGCACGAAGAACGACATGAAGCCGAGACGCACGCCGCTGTGCTTCTTCTCGAACATGTCCTTGTACTTGTTCCGCAGCGCCATGACCTCGGCCATGTTCACTTCGTTGAAGGTCGTGAGCATCGCGGTGGACTGCGTCGCGTGCAGCAGGCGTTCGGCGACGCGTGCACGCAGTCGCGTCATCGGCACACGCTGTTCCGGACGTGCGCCCGACACCTGCGGAGCTGGCGCGGGAGCCGGCGCTGCAGACTCGGCTGATTTCGCGGCAGGCCTGGTGCCCGAGCTGATGAAATTGACGACGTCTTCCTTCGTGATGCGTCCGTCCTTGCCGGTGCTCGGCACGGTGTTCGGATCGAGCCCATTTTCCTCGATGAGTTTTTTCGCGGCGGGGCTCATCAGCACTTCCATCCGGCTGAGGTCTTCTTCAGGCACGGGTGCAGCGGCGGCTTTTGCCGCAGCAGGCGCCGGTGCGGCGGCAGCTGCGGTAGCGCCTTCCTCGATGACGGCAAGCAGTTCGTTGCTGACGATTTTTTCGCCGGCCGCTTTCTTGATGCTTTTCAGCACGCCATCGGCAGGCGCGACGACTTCGAGCAGTACCTTGTCGGTTTCGATGTCGACGATCAGCTCGTCGCGCTTCACCTGCTGGCCTTCCTGCTTGTACCACGTGGCGATCGTGCCATCGGGTACAGATTCGGGCAGTGAGGGAGCCTTGATCTCGGTTGCCATTGTCCTTTCCTCTTCTTCGTGTTTGGTGGGCGCGTCAGTTCAGGTTCAGCGCGTCTTTGAGTAACTGTTCCTGCTCGCGGTTGTGCAGCGCGGTATAACCGGCTGCTGGCGACGCCGAGGCCTCACGGCCTGCATACTGCAGCCAGAGCTTCTGGTTGTGGCGCCAGATCACATTCTTCATGTGGTGCTGGCTCGAATACCACGCGCCCATGTTCTGCGGCTCTTCCTGGCACCAGGCCACTTCTTCGAGATTGACGTACGGCGCGATCACGTCGTTCAGCAGTTCTTCCGGGAACGGATACAGCTGTTCGAGGCGCACGATTGCCGTGTTGTCGAGTTTCTTCTCGCGGCGCTTCGCGCGCAGCTCGTAGTACACCTTGCCGCTGCACAGAACCAGGCGCGTGACCTGCTTCGGATCGAGGCCATCGGTATCCGGGATCACCGTCTGGAAATGGCCGGTCGCCAGTTCGTCGAGCGTCGACACAGCTTCCTTGTGGCGCAGCAGGCTCTTCGGCGTCATCACGACGAGCGGCTTGCGCAGCGGACGGATGATCTGGCGGCGCAGCATGTGGAAGATCTGCGCCGGCGTGGTCGGCACGCACACCTGGATGTTCTTCTGCGCGCAGAGCTGCAGGAAGCGCTCGAGGCGCGCGGACGAATGCTCAGGTCCCTGCCCTTCGTATCCGTGCGGCAGGAACAGCACGAGGCCGCAAAGGCGCTCCCACTTGTACTCGCCGCTTGCGATGAACTGGTCGATGACGACCTGCGCGCCGTTCGCGAAATCGCCGAACTGCGCTTCCCAGATGACGAGCGCATCGGGACGCGTGGTCGCGTAGCCATATTCGAAGGCCAGCACGGCTTCTTCCGACAGGATCGAGTCATAGATCACGAATTTCTTTTCGGACTCGCTTATGCGCTGCAGCGGCACGTGCGTTTCGCCGGTGTTCTGGTCATGCAGCACCGCGTGGCGATGCGAGAACGTACCGCGGCCGACGTCCTGGCCCGTGAGGCGCACCTTGTAGTTGTCGTCGACGAGGCTCGCGTATGCCAGCAGCTCGGCGCAACCCCAGTCGAGCGGCTGCTCGCCCTTGCCCATCTTCGTGCGGTCTTCGAGCACTTTCGCGACCTGGCGGTTCACGGCGAAATTCTCCGGAAGGTGCACGATCTTCGCCGCGAGCTGCTTGAGGCGCTCGACGTGGATCGTCGTGTCGCACGGCATGCCCATGTCGTGGCCGAGGTACGGGCGCCAGTCGACATACAGCGCCGTGTTCGGAGCGGTCACGAGGCTCTTCTGCACATGCGTGCCTTCGTCGAGCGCCTTGCGGTAGCTCGTGTTCAGCTCGTCGGCTTCTGCCTGCGTCAGCAAACCTTCGTCGATCAGCTTCTGCGCATATAGCGTGCGCGTGCTCGGCAGGTTGCGCACGACCTTGTACATCACGGGCTGGGTGGAGGCCGGCTCATCGGTTTCGTTATGGCCGCGGCGGCGATAGCAGATGATGTCGACGACGACGTCCTTGCGGAACTGGTTACGGAAATCGAGTGCAAGCTGCGTGACGAACATCACTGCTTCCGGATCATCGCCATTCACGTGGAAAATCGGCGCCTGTACCATTTTCGCGATGTCGGTGCAGTATTCGGTGGAACGAGCATCGTCCTGGCGGCTCGTCGTGAAGCCCACCTGGTTGTTGATGATGATGTGCACGCTGCCGCCAGTGCCGTAGGCACGCGTCTGCGACATCTGGAACGTTTCCATCACGACGCCCTGCCCCGCAAAGGCGGCGTCGCCGTGGATGATGATCGGCAGCACCGTCTTGCCTTCGGGATCCTTGCGGCGATCCTGGCGCGCGCGCACGGAGCCTTCGGCCACCGGCGACACGATCTCGAGATGCGAGGGGTTGAAGGCCATCGAGCAGTGCACTTCGCCGCCCGGCGTCATGATGTTCGACGAGAAGCCCTGGTGGTATTTCACGTCGCCGGAACTGTTGTAGCGCGCGCGGCCTTCGAATTCGTCGAACAGGGCGGCCGGATTCTTGCCGAGCGTGTTGACGAGCACGTTGAGGCGGCCACGGTGCGCCATGCCGATGACGATTTCCTTCGCACCGTTTTCGCCGGCGCGCTGGATGATGTCGTCGAGCGCGTGGATCAGGCTTTCGCCGCCTTCGAGGCCGAAGCGTTTCGTGCCAGGGTATTTCGAATCGAGGTGCTTCTCGAGGCCTTCAGCAGCGCTCAGGCGCTCGAGGATGTGCAGGCGCGTTTCCTTGGAGAATTTCGGCTTGCCTGCCGCGCTTTCGATGCGTTTCTGGATCCACTGCTTTTCTTCGATGTTGACGATGGCCATGTATTCGTAGCCGATCGAGCTGCAGTAGATGTCTTCGAGGATCGACACGATTTCGCCGAGGCGCAGGTCCTTCTGCGGGATGGTCAGCGGCGCCGTGCTGAATACCGTGTTGTTGTCGGCCGATGACAGGTTGTGGAACTCGAGTCGCAGGTCCGGCACCGCTTCGCGGTGCATGAGCCCCAGCGGATCGAGCCGCGCGTGCTGATGGCCA